>JBGALW010000281.1:0-3522 GCA_044223585.1 Amaricoccus sp. | reverse complement strand
CTTCACCGCTTCATCCACGAGATGCACGAAAACACCCTCGCAGGCCGCGACGTCGTCACGGTCGGGGAGACCTGGTCGGTGACCCCGGAGACCGCGCTCCTCTACTGCGGGCGCGACCGGCGCGAGCTGAGCATGGTGTTCCAGTTCAACCATGTGACCGCCTTCGAGGATCCGGTCGAGGGCAAGTGGAAGCAGCACCCCTTCGACCTCGTGCGGTTCAAGCGGTCGCTCTTCACCTGGCAGCGCACGCTCGACGCGGACGGCTGGAACTCGCTGTTCCTGTCGAACCACGACCTGCCGCGGGCCGTGTCGCGCTATGGCAACGACCGGGAATGGCGCGCGCGCTCGGCGAAGATGCTGGCGACGGCTGCCTATCTGATGCGCGGGACGCCCTATATTTACCAGGGCGAAGAGATCGGCATGACGAACGTTGCCTTCGAGCGGCTCGACCAGTTCCGCGACGTGGAGGTGCTCGGCAACGTCGACGGCTGGCGTGCCGCCGGCAAGACGATGGACGAGATCCTCGAAAGCGCCCGGGCCATCTGCCGCGACAACGCCCGCACGCCGGTTCAGTGGTCGGACGCGCCCAATGCCGGCTTCACGACCGGCACGCCGTGGATTGAGGTGAACGACAACTTTCGCGAGATCAACGTGGCGGCGGACAGCGCGGATCCCGAGGGGGTGATGGCGCACTACCGGCGCCTGATCGCCCTGCGCCGGGAACTCGACATCGTCTCGCACGGCCGGCTCATAGCCCATGCCGAGGACCATCCCGAGATCGTCGCCTATTGCCGCGAGACCGAGGGGCAGCGCCTTTCCGTCATCGCAAACTTCACCGGGGGCCCCGTGGATTTCGCGGTGCCTGACGGCATGGCCGTGGAGGGGACCAGCGTCATCCACACAGTGGCCCCGCGCGACCGCCTCGCGGGGATGATCGCCCTCGCGCCCTTCGAGTCCGTCGCGGTCCTGGGCGAGCGGTCGCCGGCCTAGGCGATCGGCACCCCTCCCGTTCTGGCCAGGCTATCGGTCCGTCCCTGTAAGCCCCGGCGATCGCCGCCGGGGCACCCCAGCAATGCCTGCAAACAACCATCACAACAGGAGGATTGACATGAAACACCCTAAATGGGCCGCGCGCTCGTTCGCGCTCGCGGCGGCGCTGGACGATCAGCTCAAGGCCCAGGCCGCCGCGGCGCTGGCCGGAGTGGGGTAACGATCTCCGACGCCGTGCGGATCCTTCTGACCCGGGTCGCGCATGAAGGGGGGCTGCCGGCGGGACTGGCCGCCGATCCGGACGCCTATGACGCCTGGTTCCGCGCTAAGGTATGGGAGGCGCTAAACGATGTGCGTCCAACCGTGCCGCACACCGACGTCATGGCCGAGATGCGAGAGCTGATCGAACAGAAGCGCCGTGCCTGAACTCGAATGGCGTCAAGCCGCGCGCGACGATCTGCGATCGATCATCGACTACATCGCCTCAGAGAACCCGGCAGCGGCTTTGACTCTATCTGGGAGGAGATCGAAGCCAAGGTTAGCCGCTTGCCAGAGGCGCCGAAGCTTTATCGGCGGGGCAGGGTGGAAGGCACGCGGGACATGCTTGTGCGTCCCAACTACCTCGTCATCTACTCCGAGACCCCTGAGACCGTGACGATCCTGCGCGTGCTGCATGCCGCGCAGATGTGGCCGTAATCCCTCGGCGGTTAGGGCGAGAGCATGAGTAACCTGTCCCGCTGGCCTCCGCGTCCCGCACCAGGCACTTGAAGTCACAGCATGTCCCAGAATCGCTCCTTTTTGAGGCGCTTCTGAAGAAGCATAGCGATCTCGACGGTCTCACGGCTTCTCTATGCCGAGCGTGGGGATGACCATCCACGCATCCCGGGCGCTGACGAGAAGCTTCCTGACCGACCCTTCTCCGCAGCCGCAAATGTGTCAGAGCCAACATTCCGCGCCGACCACACCTTGTCCCTGGCACCTTTGCCATCCAAATACCATCCACATGGATGGAGATGACCATTGACGGACAATGTGAGACAGCTTCGCGAAAGGGGCGGTGAGACCGAGAAGATCACGATCAACCTCGGCCATGTCGATCTCGGCCGGATCGACCTCCTGGTGCAGGAAGGTTTCTACTCGAACCGAACCGACTTCATCCGCTCGGCGATCCGCAGCCAACTCGGCGCCCATGCCGGCGAGCTGGCGCGGTCGATCGAGCGACACACGCTCGAACTTGGACTGCGCGACTACACGGCGGCCGACCTCGAGGCGGTGCGCCGGGCCGGCGAGACGCTGCATGTCAGGGTCGTCGGCCTGGCGCGGATCGCCCCGGACGTGACGCCGGAGCTCGCCCGCGCGACGATCGCCTCCATCACGGTTCTTGGGGCGCTGCAGGCCAGCGCCGAGGTGAAGCGGGCGCTGGCCGACCGCATCAGGTAGGGCTGCGGCCCTCGGAAAGGACGACATCATGAACAGCGACTTCGCCCGGGCCATGTCCCGGGCCACGGCCTCCGTGCGCGCACAGAACCTCGCCGAGGCGACGGCGATCATCCAGGCGGCGCTCGCCGGCAGCTTTCCCGAGCCGGCCGCGGATACCGCTGCTCCGCCGCGCCGAGCCTTCCGACTCGCGCCCGACGTGGAGGATGCCGAACCGATCGCGGAGGATCGCCCGCGCGCCAAATGGTCGTACAAGCCGGAAAGCCGGCGATCCCTGCGGGAGGTGGTGGACCTGCTGCGCAGCGGTCGCACCGCCTTCGACGGTCTCGACCCGCAACTCCCCGGCGGCGCGCCCCGCGCCCCTGCCCCGGCCCTGCCGGAGGGGACCAGCTTCACCTGGCGAAGCCACGCGTCCGAGGCCGGCAACCGGCGGTACAGGCTCTTCGTGCCGTCCTGTCCCAGGACGGAGCTGCAGGGGCTCGTGCTGATGCTGCACGGCTGCAAGCAGGACCCGGACGACTTCGCGGCAGGAACCGGCATGAACCTGCTGGCCGAAGAGCAGCGGATGATCGTCGCCTATCCCGAGCAGCCGGCTGCGGCCAACATCTCCGGCTGCTGGAACTGGTTCGACCCGGCGCACCAGGGCCGCGAGTGCGGCGAGCCGGCGATACTCGCCGCGCTCGTTCGCGATCTCGTCGCAGAGTTCGGCCTGCCGGCTGATCGGGTCTTCGCGGCGGGCCTGTCTGCCGGCGGGGCCATGGCGGCGGTGCTCGCAGAGACCCACCCCGACCTGTTCGCCGCGGTTGGGATCCATTCCGGTCTTCCTTACGGCTCGGCCAGGGACGTCGCGTCGGCCTTTGCCGCGATGCGCGGCCAGGGTGTCGCTCCGGCCGCGCGGCGTGGGAGCGACCGTCCGCGGGTCATCGTCTTTCACGGCGACGCCGACCGCACGGTGCATCCCGACAATGCGGAGGCGATCGTGGAGAGCCTACGGGCAACGGTGCCGCAGGGGGTGACGGACCGGCCGGAGACCGGGACGACCGGCGGCCGCGGCTGGCGTCGCACCCGGGAAGAGGGTCCCAATGGCGTTCCGAG
>JBGALW010000280.1:0-3538 GCA_044223585.1 Amaricoccus sp. | reverse complement strand
CTGCAACGCGAGCCGGGCGGACTCGCGTGCTTCCTGCAGCGCGTCCGTGCGGCGGGCCAGCTCGCTCTGGATCAGGCGGCTCGCGGCGGGGCCGTGGCTGTCGCCGTCCAGCTCGATGTGGCGCTGCAGGTAGTAGACGAATCCCGGCGCCTGCGCCTCGCTCAGGCCCCAGCGATCGAGCAGGCTCTGGAACATCGCCGGGATGACGTTCTCGCGGCCGTAGAAGAAGCTGGCCATCGTCTCCAGCGTGGTGCCGTCGCAGGCGGTGCCCAGGGTATGGTCGACGAACGCGCGGACGAAGCCCGGCACCTCCGCCGTCTCCAGCGCCGCCGACAGCCCGGCGCCGCTGCGCAGCGCCCGCATGAACGTGTCGAACTGCGCGGTCGGCGCCCCGACATCGCGCATCGCCTGCAGGTACAGGTCGAGGTGGCTGGCCGGATGACCGGCGGCATCCACATCGCTTTCCTCGGCGAGGACGATGTCGTTGATCAGGCGGGCCGCCACCGGATCCGCCGGCGGCATCCACGGCAGCTCGACGCAGGTCAGGTCGCGCTGCAGCCGTTTGGCGAGTGACATGAAATCCCAGACCGCGAAGACGTGGACCTGCATGAAGGCGCGGAGCGCCTCGATGCCGTCGATCTCGGCGAAGACCGGGTGGGTTTCCAGTTCGTGTCGCAGCCGGCGCATGGCCGGGGTCAGGACGGCATCCTGCTTGGCATCCTGGTGTGTGGCGTCCGTTTCCTTCTTCATGGCGATCTCCTTGATCGGGCACTGCGTTGAACGACGAAGGGAATCCCGGTCGGTGCCATCCCTGGTCCGCCCGGACCTGCCGGCACCGACAGCGCCGGTCCCGGTCCCATCGGGCCGCCGCAACCGCGTCGGCCCCGGCGAGTCGTCCCTGTCTCGCCTGTTCTGTGCACGATCCGGCGTCCGCCCCGCGGACCGCCGATCGCTAGTGCGGGAGGTACAGCGGGTACAGGCTGCCCTCTTCGCGTTCGATGCGCTGCGCCAGCAACCCGCCCACCGTCTGGTAGTCGACCAGGAAGGCCTGGCGCGTCTCCTGGTCGAAGTTGCCGAGCTGGTATTTCTTGACGAAGTCGACCACGCCGCGGGCGATGGCGTTCATCTCGCGCCGGAAACTGCGCACCAGCGCGATGTTCTCCGGGTCGCCCTGCATGCTGTTCTCGACGTAGTTGTAGAACCGCACGTTCTCGGCGATCAGGTGCCCCTCGAGGTGCACCTTGAATGCGTTCAGCATCTGCGGGATCTGCTGGAAATCGCCCTGCTTGGCCATGTCGCCGATCGCGCCGTACAGCTTCACCAGATCCGCGTGGTCGCGCTTGAGCGCGGGCACCAGATCGGCGTCGAAGGCGATGGGCCCGCCCGCACGACGCTGTTCGAAGGTGGGAGCACCCTGCGGCAAGGCGCGCGAGGTCGGCTTCGGCTCTCCCCCGAGCCACTTCCTAAGAAAATCGAACACAACTTCCCCTGTCGTCAATGTCAATGATGTGCATCAACCATGCATCGATCCGTGGACCGACCGAAGGAACATAGCCGTCACCATACGGCGCCGTGTACCTGTAAGAAATGACAGGTTGCCGACAGATGCGGAATCGATTGCCAAAGCGTGAACGCCCCCTCGGTCGATTCCGGCATTCAGTCGCACTTCCGGCCTGCGGCGGCATGCGGACGGGATCGATGGAACGGTACTTTCCGGGGATGCCACGCTGTCGGGGCGGGAGAGATGCGCAAAAAAAAGCACCCTGGTGCTTTCGGTATTGGCAGCCCCGGATGGATTCGAACCACCGAATGCCTGAGTCAGAGTCAGGTGCCTTACCGCTTGGCGACGGGGCTGTAGAGCGTGCGGGTCGCGATTGTAACGCCAAACCGCGATCCCGGGCCAGTCGCGGCCGGAACCCGATGGGTCCCGGTGCGACGGCGGCGCCGGATCGACGCCGGGAAGATCAGCGCTTGGAGAACTGGGTCGCGCGACGGGCCTTGTGCAGACCGACCTTCTTGCGCTCGACCTCGCGGGCGTCGCGGGTCATGAAGCCGGCCTTGCGCAGCTCGGACTTCAGCGTTTCGTCGTACTCGACCAGCGCACGGGCGATGCCCAGGCGGATGGCGCCGGCCTGGCCGGTGGTGCCGCCGCCCTCGACCGTCACCTTGACGTCGAACTTCTCGGTCGTCTGGGTGAGTTCGAGCGGCTGGCGCACGATCATGCGCGCGGTCTCGCGGCCGAAGAACTCGTCCAGCGGACGGTCGTTGACGGTGATGTTGCCGGAACCCTTGCGCAGGAAGACGCGGGCGACGGAAGACTTGCGACGGCCGGTGCCGTAATTCTGCTGAGTAGCCATCGTTTAGATATCCAGGACTTGCGGCTGCTGGGCGGCGTGCGGGTGTTCGGAACCCTTGTACACCTTCAGTTTCTTGTACATGGCGCGGCCGAGCGGATTCTTCGGCAGCATGCCCTTCACGGCGATCTCGATGACGCGCTCGGGGTGGCGGTCCAGCGCCTCGGCCAGGCTCTCGGTCTTGAGGTTGCCGATGTAGCCGGTGAAGCGGTGGTACTTCTTGTCCTGCAGCTTGTTGCCGGTGACCGCGATCTTCTCCGCGTTGATCACGACGAGGTAATCGCCGGTATCGACGTGCGGGGTGTAGACGGGCTTGTGCTTGCCGCGGAGGCGGCGGGCCAGCTCGACGGCGAGACGGCCGAGCGTCTTGTCGGTGGCGTCGACGAGGTACCAGTCGCGCTGGACGGTCTCGTTCTTGGCAGTGAAGGTCTTCATGACGGAACTCTGGTTGAGGTGCCTGGTCGGGCTGGTTCCGGGCAGCCACTCCCGGGAGGAGGGCTGGCGGAACGTCGCCGCGCGTTGTCGTTGCGGTTTTTTCGCGGCGCCAACCACGGGAGTGGACACGGGGCCGGGTCGCAAAGAGGCGGGATGATAGCCCGCTGAGCCGGCTCCCGCAACTTCGGCCGGTCCGGGCCTCGCGCGAGGGTTCGGCTTGCCGGAAGATGCCGGGATGAACGCCGCCGCTCCGTCCCTGACTGCCCTCGCCGACCGCTGCGTCCAGTGCGGGCTGTGTCTGCCGGTCTGCCCGACCTACCGGCTGGCGGGGCTGGAGGCCGAATCGCCGCGAGGCCGGATCGCCCTGATCCGGGGGCTGGAGATTGGTGCGCTGGCCCCGACGCCTGCCGTCGAGACCCACCTCGACGCCTGCCTCGGCTGTCGCCGTTGCGAGGCGGTGTGCCCGGCCGGGGTCGAATACGGGGCATTGTTGACCGGCGCCCGGGCCCGCCAGCGCGAGCGCCGCCCGCCGCCCGCCCGGCAGCGCCTCGCCGAAACGCTGGCGGCGAGACCGCGGCTGCTGTCGGCACTCCTTTCGGCCTATCGCGGGGCCTGGCCGCTGCTGCCGCGGGCCGCCCGGCCGTTGCCGCGTCCTCCGGAGGCGCCCACGACGGCGCCCTTGCCCGCCACGTCAACGGACACCGAGGCCGCGCTGTTCCTCGGCTGCGTGGCGCGTGGCTACGACGGCG
>JBGALW010000279.1:0-3547 GCA_044223585.1 Amaricoccus sp. | reverse complement strand
AACGTCTTCGGCGGCAAGATCACCACCTATCGCCGGCTGGCGGAGGGCGCGCTCGGCAAGCTCGCGCCGTTCTTCCCAGCGGCGGGGGGCGCCTGGACGGCGCGGGTCGCCCTGCCGGGCGGGGATTTCCCGGTGGACGGCGCGGCGGCGCTGATCGCCGGCCTGCTGGAGCGCTATCCGTTCCTGACCGAGCGCTGGGCGACGCGGCTCGTCCGGGCCTATGGCACCGAGGCGGCGGCGATCCTCGGCGACGCGGCGGGGGTCGCCGATCTCGGCCGCGACTTCGGCGAGACGCTGACCGAGGCGGAGGTGCGCTGGCTCGTCGGGCGCGAGTTCGCGCGGTCCGCCAGCGACATCCTGTGGCGCCGGAGCAAGCTCGGCCTCCGGTTGACGGCCGAGCAGGCGGCGGCGCTTGATGACTTCGTCCGGCCGCTGGCCGGAACCAGCGGGGCAATGAACCCCGCGGCGTGACAAGAGGCCCGCGCGGCGCGCCGCGGCAGGGCAACGAAAGGGAGAAGATGGCGCTGGCACTTCAGGGCGTCTCGCGGATCGTGCGGGGACAGACCCATGTCCATCAGACGGACCTGACGCTGGAGAAGGGCACGATGAACGTGCTCCTCGGCCCGACGCTTGCCGGGAAGACCTCGCTGATGCGGCTGATGGCCGGGCTCGACCGGCCGACGACCGGGCGGATCCTGTGGGACGGCGCGGACGTCACCGGCGTTCCGGTGCAGGAGCGGCGGGTGGCGATGGTCTACCAGCAGTTCATCAACTACCCGACGATGACGGTCTACGAGAACATCGCCTCGCCGCTGCGCCTGACCGGCACCTCGGCGGCGGAGATCGACCGGGCGGTGCAGGCGACGGCCGACATGCTGAAGCTGACGCCGATGCTGGCGCGCCGGCCGCTGGAATTGTCGGGCGGGCAGCAGCAGCGCTGCGCGCTGGCCCGGGCGCTGGTGAAGGGCGCCGGGCTCGTGCTGCTCGACGAGCCGCTGGCGAACCTCGACTACAAGCTGCGCGAGGAGCTGCGGGTCGAGATCCCGCGGATCTTCGAGGCGTCGGGGGCGATCTTCGTCTATGCGACCACCGAGCCGGAGGAGGCGCTGCTGCTCGGCGGCAACGCCGCGACCCTGTGGGAGGGCAGGGTGACGCAGTTCGGGCCGACGCCGACCGTCTACCGCCGGCCGCAGGACGCGGTGACGGCGCGGGTGTTCAGCGATCCGCCGATGAACTTCGTGCCCTGCGTGAAGCGGAGCGGGACGGTCGCCTTCGGCGCGGCGCCGGCGATCCCGGCGGTGGGGCCGCTCGCCGCGATCCCCGACGGCACCTACCGGGCCGGGTTCCGGGCGAACCATCTCGACGTCGCGCGGCACCGGGGCGACGCGGTGGCGTTCGAGTGCGTGCTGACCGGCGCCGAGATCACCGGATCGGAGACGTTCCTGCATGTCCGGCACGGCGCCGACGCCTGGGTCGGCCTCGTCAAGGGCGTGCACGCGCTGGAGGCGGGGGCGCCGCTGACGGTCTGGATCGATCCGGCCTTCGTCTATCTGTTCGACGAGGCCGGCCGGCTTGCGGCGCCGGCCGCCTATGCGATGGCGGCGTGAATGGCCGAGATCACGCTGTCGCATCTGGCCCACAGCTACGTCGCCAACCCGACGAGCGAGGCGCAGTTCGCGCTGAAGGAAATGGACCACGTCTGGCAGGACGGCGGCGCCTATGCGCTGCTCGGCGCCTCGGGCTGCGGCAAGACCACGCTGCTCAACATCATCTCCGGCCTGATCCGCCCGTCGCAGGGGCGGGTGCTGTTCGGCGCGCGCGACGTGACCGACCTGCCGCCGGAGGCACGCAACATCGCGCAGGTGTTCCAGTTCCCGGTGGTCTACGACACGATGACCGTGCGCGAGAACCTTGCCTTCCCGCTGAAGAACCGCGGCATGGAGCCGGGCCTCATCGCCGGGCGGGTCGGCGCGATCGCGCGGGTGATCGGCATGGAGGCGGTGCTCGACCGCAAGGCGCAGGGGCTGACCGCCGACGCCAAGCAGAAGATCAGCCTCGGCCGGGGCATGGTGCGGAGCGACGTCAACGCCATCCTGTTCGACGAGCCGCTGACGGTGATCGACCCGCACATGAAGTGGGAGCTGCGGACCCAGCTGAAGCAGCTGCACCGCGAGTTCGGGCACACGATGATCTATGTCACCCACGACCAGACCGAGGCGCTGACCTTTGCCGACAAGGTGGTCGTCATGCATGACGGCCGGGTGGTGCAGATGGGCACGCCCGAGGAGCTGTTCGAGGCGCCGGCGCACACCTTCGTCGGCTATTTCATCGGCTCGCCGGGGATGAACCTCATCGACGCGCGGATCGAGGGCCGCACCGCGCATCTCGCCGCCGGTCCGGTGCCGCTCGGCGCCGCCTATGGCCCGCTGCCTGGCCGGACGCAGATCGGCATCCGGCCGGAATACGTGACGCTGACCGACGGGCCGGGCCTGCCGGTGACGGTGCGCCGGGTGGAGGACGTCGGGCGGCACCGGATCGTGCGGGCGGAACTGGGCGGCGAGCCGCTCAACGTCATCCTCGAGGAGGGCGTGCCGCTGCCGGAAGCCGCGCGGGCGGTCTTCGCACCGGATCGGATCAACGTCTATGCCGACGACTGGCGCGTGGCGCCGGCCGGGGCGGGGGAGGCTGCCTGATGGAAAAGACCGTCAACCAGAAGGCCTGGTTCCTGGTGCTGCCGATGCTGGTGATCGTCGCCTTCTCGGCGGTCGTGCCGCTGATGACCGTTGTCAACTACTCGGTCAACGACACGTTCGGGAACAACCAGTTCTTCTGGGCCGGGCTGGAATGGTTCGACGAGATGCTGCACTCGGACCGGCTGTGGAGCGCGTTCGGGCGCAACGTGCTGTTCTCGGCGATCATCCTCGCGATCGAGGTGCCGCTCGGGATCTATGTCGCGCTCAACATGCCGCAGAAGGGGTTCTGGGCGTCGTTCTGCCTCGTCGTCATGGCGCTGCCGCTGCTGGTGCCGTTCAACGTCGTGGGGACGATCTGGCAGATCTTCGGCCGCACCGACATCGGCCTCCTCGGCCACGCGCTTTGGTCGGTCGGCATCGACTACAACTACACCGCCAATCCGCTGCACGCCTGGCTCACCATCATCATCATGGACGTCTGGCACTGGACGAGCCTCGTGGCGCTGCTCTGCTACGCCGCGCTGCAGTCGATCCCGCAGGCCTACTACCAGGCGGCGAAGATCGACCAGGCGAGCCGGTGGAAGGTGTTCCGCTACATCGAGCTGCCGAAGATGAAGGGCGTCCTGATGATCGCCATCCTGCTGCGCTTCATGGACAGCTTCATGATCTACACCGAGCCCTTCGTCGTCACCGGCGGCGGCCCCGGCAACTCGACCACGTTCCTGTCCATCGACCTCGTGAAGATGGCGGTCGGGCAGTTCGACCTCGGGCCGGCAGCGGCCTTCTCGATCATGTACTTCCTGGTGATCCTGCTGGTGAGCTGGGTGTTCTATACGGTGATGACCAACATGGAC
>JBGALW010000278.1:0-3548 GCA_044223585.1 Amaricoccus sp. | reverse complement strand
AGATCGGCTATGTCACGATGGGGATGTCGCTGGCGCCGATGCTGGCGCCGATGCTCGGCGGCTTCCTCGACGAGACGCTGGGCTGGCGGTCGATCTTCATCGTCACCTTCATTGCCGGCGCACTGGTGCTGGCGGTGATCTGGGCCGACCTCGGCGAGACCAATGCCGCGCCCTCCGCGAGCTTTGCGGCGCAGTTCCGCAGCTACCCCGAACTGCTGCGCTCGCGTAGCTTCTGGGGCTACGCGCTCACCGCGGCGCTGTCGTCGGGGTCGTTCTTTGCCTTCCTCGGCGGCGGGCCGTGGGTGGCAACCGAGGTTCTGGGGATGAGCCCCGCCAATCTCGGGTTCCAGTTCGGCTTCATCGCGCTTGGCTACATGGTCGGCAACTTCCTCTCTGGCCGGTGGTCCGGGCAAGTCGGGCTCAACGGCATGATGCTGGTCGGAGGGCTCGTGGCGGCGGGCGGCATCGTGCTGGCGATGCTGCTCTTCGCCGCCGGTTTCGTCTCCGCGTTCGCGCTTTTCGGCTCGATGATGTTCGTCGGGCTTGGCAACGGCCTCCTGCTGCCGAGCGCCAATGCCGGGCTCGTCTCGGTGCGGCCGGAGCTTGCGGGTTCCGCGTCGGGCCTCGGCGGCGCGCTGATGATCGGCGGCGGCGCGGTGCTGTCGGTCCTGGCCGGGGCGCTGCTCGGGCCGGAAACCGGCGCCTGGCCGCTGCTCTGGGTGATGCTGGCGAGCAGCATCGGCGGGCTCGTCACGACGCTCGACGTGATCCGCCTCCGCCGGCGCGGCTGAAGTCAGCGCCAGCCGAGCGGCGGGGCGACGTGGGTCAGGATCGCCTCCAGCACGTGGGTGTTGTAGGCGACGCCGAGCTGGTTCGGGACGGTGAGGAGCAGGGTGTCCGCCTCGGCGATCGCCTCGTCCTGCCGCAGTTCCTCGACCAGCCTGTCGGGCTCGGCGGCATAGGAGCGGCCGAACACCGCGCGGGTGCTCTCGTCAAGGTAGCCGATCGAGTCGCTGCTCTCGGAACGCCCGAAATACATCCGGTCCTGGTCGTTCATCAGCGCGAAGATGCTGCGGCTGACCGACACCCGCGGCTCGTGCGCGTGGCCCGCCTCCTTCCAGGCGGCGCGGTAGGCGCGGATCTGGCGGGCCTGCTGGACGTGCAGCGGCTCGCCACCCTCGTCGAACTTGAGCGTGGAGCTCTGCAGGTTCATGCCGAGCTTCGCGGCCCACACCGCCGTCGCGTCGGTCGCCGCCCCCCACCAGATGCGCTGGCGGAGCCCCTCCGAGAACGGCTCCAGCCGCAGGAGGCCGGGCGGATTCGGGAACATCGGGCGCGGGTTCGGCTGGGCGAAGCCCTCGCCCTCCAGCAGCGCGAGGAACAGCTGCGCGTGGCGGCGGGCCATGTCGGCGTCGGTCTCGCCGTCGGCCGGGCCGTAGCCGAAGTGGCGGAAGCCGTCGATCACCTGCTCCGGGCTGCCGCGGCTGATGCCGAGCTGAAGCCGTCCGCCGGCGATGAGGTCGGCCGCGCCGGCATCCTCGGCCATGTAGAAGGGGTTCTCGTAGCGCATGTCGATGACGGCGGTGCCGATCTCGATTCGTTTCGTGCGGGCGCCGATGGCGGCGAGAAGCGGGAAGGGCGAGGCGAGCTGGCGGGCGAAGTGGTGGACGCGGACATAGGCGCCGTCCGCCCCGAGTTCCTCCGCCGCAACGGCAAGCTCGATCGACTGGAGGAGTGCGTCCGCTGCCGAGCGGGTGCCCGACCCCTGCGCGGGCGACCAGTGGCCGAAGGAAAGAAATCCGATCTTCTTCACGCCGGTCTCCCTGTCCAGACCGCCGGAACCTAGGCCGGTGGCCTGCGGATGCAAGGGCAGCGGCGCCTATTCCATCTCCGCCAGATCGCGGGCGGCGCGCCGCTCGCGCCACCGCCGCCACAGCACCCAGCCGAACAGGCCGAGCGCCACGACGACCAGCAGGACCTTGCCGATCGGCCCGAGGATGCTCTCGATCAATTGCCAGTTGCCCTGCAGCAGCATGCCGGCGCCCAGCAGCAGGCCGATCCACACGGTCGAGCCGATCGCCGAGAGGGTCAGGAACGTCGCGAAGGACATGTCGGACAGGCCGGCCGGGACCGAGATCAGCGTCCTGACGCCGGGCGCGAAGCGGCCGATCAGCACCGCCTTGGCGCCGTGGCGGCTGAACCAGTCGATCGCCATCTCGACGTCCTCGGGCTTCACCCAGAACCAGCGGCCGATGCTGCTGACGAGCGCGACGAAGCGGTCGCGGCCGAGCATGCGGGCGAGGAAGAACCAGGGCAGGTTGCCGATGAGCGTTCCGGCGAGCGACACCAGCACCACCGCGATCAGGCTCATCTTGCCGGCGCCGACGGCGATGCCGGCGACCGGGACGATGACCTCGGACGGGATTGGCGGGAACAGGTTTTCCGCGAGCATCAGCAGGAAGAGGCCGGTGTAGCCGAACGTCGTGATGACGTCGATGATCCACTGTTCCATGCGGCCCGCCGTCTCCCTACTCGTTACCCGTCAACCGCGCGGAGCTTAGCCCGGCGGCAGCGGACAGGAAAGGTCACCTTCCTCACAGGCGAGATACTGCCTGAAGTCGGCGACCCGCGCGTTCGTCACTGTTTCGACGCATAGGGCATAGACCATCGGGTATATGCTGCCGCCGGTGGACCCCGAGGCCTCGAAGCTGCACTCGGCGTCCCGGTAGGCAACCCACGCCCGCTGCGCGGCGACGAGCAGGTTCGTCGTCTCGGCGTCGCCCTTGAGCCGCGCGCGGATCTCCTTGTAGGCAGCGTTCAGCTGGGCGTCCGCGGCGGCGGCCGCGGCGCCGGCGCACTGGTTCAGCTCCATCTGGGTCGTGGCGTCGGGGCAATCGGCCGCCGCGGCGGCCGGGACCGCGGCCAGCGCCAGCGGCAGCAGCATCCAGCGCATCGTCACAATCCTCTCGCCTTGGCCGCGTCCCACAGGGCGTCCATCTCGGCGAGGGTCGAGCCGGAGGGCGTGCGCCCCTCGGCCGCCAGCGCTGCCTCGATCGCGTGGAAGCGGCGGGTGAACTTGGCGTTCGCGGCCCGGAGCGCCGCCTCGGGGTCGATCCGGAGGTGGCGGGCGAGGTTCGCCATGACGAACAGCAGGTCGCCATATTCCTCCGCGGCGCGGTCGGGGTCGCCCTGCACCTCGACGAGCTCGGCGGTCTCCTCGGCGATCTTGTCGAGTACGGCGGTCGCGTCCGGCCAGTCGAAGCCGACGCGGGCGGCGCGGTTCTGCAGCTTGACGGCGCGGGTCAGCGCCGGCAGTCCGGCCGCGACGCCGTCGAGCGCGCTGACCGCCGCCGCGGCTCCCTCGTCGCGCTCGGCCGCCTTCAGCCGCTCCCAGTCGCGCGTCTGCTGGTCCGCGCTCTTGTCCCGGCTCTCGTCGCCGAAGACGTGCGGGTGGCGGCGGATCATCTTGTCCGAGATCGCCGCGATGACCTCCGGCAGCGCGAAGGCGCCGGCCTCCTCCGCCATCCGGCTGTGATAGACCACCTGGA
>JBGALW010000277.1:0-3552 GCA_044223585.1 Amaricoccus sp. | reverse complement strand
GTACTCGTAGACCGTATTCGCAGCCTCGCCGCCCTCGAACTTCGCCGGGATGACCTGCAACGCGGTCGGTTCCTGGGCGATCACGCTCCTGAACCGCGAGAAGAAGATCGTCGCGACGTCGAATTCCCCGGCGTCGAAGCGCGCAAGGACGTTCTTGGCGATGTCCTGCGCATTGTCATAACCGATCCGCCGCACCTCGCTCAGGTCGACATGACCGATATGATACTGACCGTAGTCGCGGCGCAGCTGCTCGCGCCCCTTCTTGCCGACGGTGAGGATCTTCACCGTCTTGCCCTGGGCGACAAGCTGGGCGGTCTTCGCCCGGGCGAGCCGGACGATGGACGAGTTGAACGCGCCGCAGAGGCCGCGCTCCGAGGTCGCAACCACCAGGAGGTGCACCTGCTCCGCGCCGGTGCCGGCGAGCAGCCGCGGGGCCGAGGGGCTGGACGCCACCCCGGACGCGAGGTTGCCGAGCACCGCCTCCATCCGCTCGGCATAGGGCCGGGCGGCTTCGGCGGCCTCCTGGGCGCGGCGCAGCTTGGCGGCCGCGACCATCTGCATGGCCTTCGTGATCTTGCGCGTCGACTTGACGCTCTCGATCCGAATCTTGAGGTCCTTAAGGCTCGGCATCTGCCGCGTTCCCCCTTACTTCGGATCGGATCAGGCGAAGGTCTTGGAGAACCCGTCGAGGACCGCGCGGATCTTCTTCTCGATCTCCCCGGCGATCTTCTGGTCGTTGGTGCGGAGCTCCTCGAGCAGACCGGACTGCTGGTTGCGCAGATGCGCGAGCAGCTGGGCCTCGAACTTGCTCACCTGGTTCACCGGCAGCCGGTCCAGGTAGCCCTGGGTGCCGGCGAAGATCACGATCACCTGCTCGGCGTTCGTCAGCGGCGAGTACTGCGGCTGCTTCAGCAGCTCGACCAGGCGCGCGCCGCGGTTCAGCAGGCGCTGGGTCGCGGCGTCGAGGTCCGAGCCGAACTGCGCGAAGGCGGCCATCTCGCGGTACTGGGCGAGCTCGAGCTTGATCGAGCCGGCGACCGACTTCATCGCCTTGGTCTGCGCCGACGAACCGACGCGGGAAACCGACAGGCCGACGTTCACCGCGGGACGGATGCCTTGGTAGAAGAGCTCGGACTCGAGGAAGATCTGGCCGTCGGTGATCGAGATCACGTTGGTCGGGATGTAGGCCGACACGTCGCCGGCCTGGGTCTCGATGACGGGAAGAGCGGTCAGGGAGCCGGCGCCGAAGTCGTTGTTCAGCTTCGCGGCGCGCTCCAGCAGCCGCGAATGCAGGAAGAACACGTCGCCGGGATAGGCCTCGCGGCCGGGCGGGCGGCGGAGCAGCAGCGACATCTGGCGGTAGGCGACGGCCTGCTTAGAGAGGTCATCGTAGATGATCAGCGCGTGCATGCCATTGTCGCGGAAATACTCCGCCATGGCGCAGGCCGAGTAGGGCGCGAGATACTGCATCGGCGCAGGCTCGGAGGCGGTCGCGGCGACGACGATGGAATATTCCATCGCGCCGGTTTCCTCGAGCTTGCGGACGAGCTGCGCGACGGTGGAGCGCTTCTGGCCGACCGCGACGTAGACGCAGTAGAGCTTCTTGCTCTCGTCGCCGCCTGCAGCCTCGTTGTAGGCCTTCTGGTTCAGGATCGCGTCGAGCGCCACGGCCGTCTTGCCGGTCTGGCGGTCGCCGATGATGAGCTCGCGCTGGCCGCGGCCGATCGGGATCAGGGCGTCGATCGCCTTGAGGCCGGTCGCCATCGGCTCGTGCACCGACTTGCGCGGGATGATGCCCGGCGCCTTGACGTCCGCCACCCGGCGTTCGGCCGCGTCGATCGGGCCCTTGCCGTCGATCGGGTCGCCGAGCGCGTCCACCACGCGACCGAGCAGGCCCTTGCCTACCGGCACGTCCACGATGGAGCGCGTGCGCTTGACCGTGTCGCCCTCGCCGATGTCGCGGTCCGAGCCGAAGATCACGACGCCGACGTTGTCGGCCTCGAGGTTCAGCGTCATGCCGCGGATGCCGCCCGGGAACTCGACCATCTCGCCGGCCTGGACGTTGTCCAGCCCGTGGACGCGGGCGATGCCGTCGCCCACCGAGAGGACGCGACCCACCTCTGCGACCTCAGCCTCCTGACCGAAGTTCCTGATCTGCTCTTTCAGGATCGCGGAAATCTCAGCGGCTTGGATCGCCATTATCCGACCTCTTTCATGACATTCTGCAGGTGGGCGAGCTTGGCACGGATCGAACTGTCGATCATGCGCGACCCGACCTTGACCACGAGCCCGCCGATCAGGGACTCGTCAACGGTGACCTCGAGCTTCACGTCCTTGCCGATGCTGCTGCGCAGGGCGGATGCAAGCGCGTCCGTCTGGGCCGGCGTCAGCGGCTGCGCCGCCGTCACTTCGGCGGTGACCTCGCCCCTGTCGGCGGCGATCAGCGCCTTGACCTGGGAAATGATGCCCGGCAGCACGAAGAGGCGGCGGTTCTGGGCGAGAAGCCCCAGCGTGTTGCCAACCTCGGGTCCGAGGTTCATTGCCTTCGCAAGGGCGGCGACCGCCTTGCCCTGATCCTCGCGGCTGAAAACCGGCGACTGGATCATTCCGCGAAGATCGGCGCTTTCGGCCAGTGCGGCCTCGACTGCCGCGAGGTCGGCACCAACCCGGTCGATTGCCTTGGAGTCCTTGGCGATCTCGAACAGGGCGGTCGCATAGCGACCCGCAACACCCGATGTCAATGAAGCCGAGCCTGACATTGACACCCTTCCGTTGCTATTGCTCCGCCCCCCCGCGGGCGGGCATTCTTCGTTCGCGGATAGGGTCGTCCCCCCGACATTCCCCCCGAAAACGGCGTCGTGATAGCAGCGAGTCGGGATCGTGGCAATACGTTGAAGGCGCGTGCAGATGCCCCCCAACGGTAGGGAGGGGGGCGCGTCAGGGCGCGTCGGCGAAGGCGGTTCGCCCGCCGCGGCCCGCAGGCTCCGGTTTCGGGACGCCGAGACCCTCCAGGACGTCGAGCGGACCCGGGACCATGACCTTCGCCCCGTTGGCCGGGGGGCGGGCGTAGACCTGCTTCGTCGCCTCGACGAGAAGGGCTCCGGCAATGAGCCGCGGCTCGAACCGCCGCCCCAGCCGTTCCCAGAAAGGCGCCGTCTGAATCCAGAAGCGGCGGTGCGAGGGCGGGCCGTAGAGGGCTGCCGCATGGCGCTCCGGCTCCAGACGATGCTTGCGCAGCAGGCCTTCGAGCTGGCCGAGACTGTAGGGGCGGCCAAAGCCGAAGGGCGTCACGTCCCGGCGAGCCCAGAATCCGGATCGGTTGGAGACGACGAAGATCACCCGCCCGCCCGGCGCGAGGACCCGCCAGACTTCGCGGAGCAGCGCATCGGGGCTCTCGCAGGTCTCCAGCCCATGCACGGCGATCAGGCGGTCGACGGTGCCGGCCTCGATCGGCCAGCGGGTCTCCTCGACGAGCACGCTGACGTTGGGGCCGGCGGCGGGCCAGGGCATGACCCCCTGCTGGCTCGGCATCAGGGCGAGGGTGCGGCGGGC
>JBGALW010000035.1:0-28165 GCA_044223585.1 Amaricoccus sp. | reverse complement strand
CGGGATCACCACCTCGCCCAATTCCGCGCTGACCGCGGGGGCGGTCATGGGGATCATGATCATCCCCTTCGTGTCCTCGCTGTCCGACGACGCGCTCCGGGCGGTACCGCGCGCCCTGCGCGACGGATCGCTCGCGCTTGGGGCGACGCGGGGAGAGACGGTGACCCACGTCCTGCTGCCCGCCGCGCTGCCCGGGATCGCGGGCGGCATCCTGCTCGCCCTGTCGCGGGCGATCGGCGAGACGATGATCGTCGTGATGGCCGCGGGCCTAATGGCGACACTCACCATCAACCCGCTCGAGCCGGTAACGACGGTGACGGTGCAGATCGTCACGCTGCTGGTCGGCGACACCGCATTCGACAGCCCCAAGACCCTCGCGGCCTTCGCCCTCGGCCTCGTGCTGTTCGTCGCGACGCTCGCGCTGAATGTCCTCGCCCTGCACATTGTCCGCCGCTACCGCGAGCAGTACGAGTGACGGGATGACCGACGCCGCGCTCTCCTTGCACCACGCCTCCAGCCCCGCCGCCGCCGCGCGGCGCCGGCGACGCCATGCCGCGGACCGGCGGCTGCGCTTCCTCGGCGTGGCGGCGATCGGCCTCGCCCTCGGGCTGCTCGGGCTTCTCGTCGCCACCCTGCTCGTCAGCGCGTGGCCTGCCTTCACCCAGACCCATGTGCGCGTCGACTTTCCGGTCGCGGCCGAATACGTCGATCCCGCTGCCCCGGCCGAGGGCAACTACCGCGCGGTGGTGCGGGCCGGTGTCGCGGCGCTGTTCCCGGACGCGACCACGCCCGCCGACCGGCGGGCGGCCGGCGCGATCCTGTCGGCCAGCACCCCGTTCCTGGTGCGCCGCGCGGTGGTCGCCGACCCCGGCGTCATCGGCCACACCCTCACGCTGGAGGTGCCGGCCGCCGATCCCTTCGACCAGCTGCACAAGGGGATGATCGACCGGGCCACGCCGGAGGAACGCCGCCGCGTCGACGACGCCGCGATCGCCCGCTTCGACACGCTGGTGGCCGAAGGGCGGGTGACCCGGCCGCTCAACGTCGGCCTCCTCGTCAATCCCGACAGCCGCTTCCCGGAGATTGCCGGGCTTTCCGGCGCGATCGTCGGATCGTTCTATGCCATGCTGGTCTGCTTCGCGATCAGCTTTCCGGTCGGCATCGCCGCCGCGATCTACCTCGAGGAGTTCGCGCCGAGAAATCCCGCGACCGACCTCATCGAGGTCAACATCAACAACCTCGCCGCGGTGCCCTCGATCGTCTTCGGCCTGCTCGGGCTCGCGGTCTTCATCCAGACCTTCGGACTGCCGCGGTCGGCGCCACTGGTCGGCGGCATGGTGCTGTCGCTGATGACGCTGCCGACCATCATCATCGTGACCCGCAACGCGATGAAGGCGGTGCCGGGGTCGATCCGCGAGGCGGCGCTGGCGGTGGGGGCCTCGCGGCATCAGGTGGTGATGCATCACGTCCTGCCGCTCGCCCTGCCGGGCATCCTGACCGGGACCATCATCGGGCTCGCGCACGCGCTCGGCGAGACGGCGCCGCTGCTCCTCACCGGGATGAACGCCTTCATCACCAGTCCGCCCGGCGGACTTCTCGACGCCTCGACGGTGCTGCCGACACAGATCTATATCTGGGCGGACAGCCCCGAGCGCGGGTTCATGTCGCGGACCTCGGCCGCGATCATCGTGCTGCTGGGCTTTCTGCTGCTGATGAATGCACTTGCGATCTTCCTGCGGCAAAGGCTGGAACGGACGTGGTAGACCCGACGAAAAGGAGCGCGCGTATCAGGGAGATGACGGATCCCCGCAACAACAGCTTTGCCGGCCAAAGGCCGGCTGCGGGGACGGTCAAGGTCTCGGCCCGCAAGGTATCCGTCTTCTACGGCGCGAAGCAGGCGCTCTGGAATGTCGATCTCGACATCCCCGCCAACCAGGTGACGGCGCTGATCGGCCCCTCCGGCTGCGGCAAGTCGACCTTCCTGCGCTGCATCAACCGGATGAACGACACGATCCCGACGGCGCGGGTCGTCGGCTCGATCCGGCTCGACGAGTTCGACATCCACGACCCGCGGATCGACGTGGTCGAGCTCCGCGCACGGATCGGCATGGTGTTCCAGAAGCCGAACCCCTTCCCCAAGTCGATCTTCGAGAACGTCGCCTATGGCCCGCGCATCCACGGCATGGCGGCCGGCAAGACCGAGCTTGAGGCGATCGTGACCAGCGCACTGAAGCGTGCGGGCCTCTGGAACGAGGTGAAGGACCGGCTGCGGGAGCCGGGCACCGGCCTTTCGGGCGGCCAGCAGCAGCGGCTCTGCATCGCGCGCGCGATCGCGACGCGGCCCGAGGTGCTGCTGATGGACGAGCCGGCGTCGGCCCTCGACCCGATCGCGACGGCGATCATCGAGGAGCTGATCGACGAGCTGCGCACCGCCTATACCATCGTCATCGTCACCCATTCGATGCAGCAGGCGGCGCGGGTCAGCCAGCGCACCGCCTTCTTCCATCTCGGCCGTCTGATCGAGGAGGGCGAGACGGCGGCGATCTTCTCGAACCCGCGCGAGAAGCAGACCGAAGACTATATCACGGGCAAGATCGGGTGACCGATCCGAAGCTCCTGGCGGCACTGGCCCGTGCGGTGGAGGAAGGCGACCCGATTGCCTGGGGCGGGGTCGCGCTCGACCGGGACGCGACCTTTGACCTCATCGCCTCGCAGATCGCCGAGATCTTCGGCCGCTACGAGACGGACGGGATCGCGCCGGAACGGCAGATGCTGATCGCGCAGGCCACGGTGGTGAAGCTGACGGTGGAGAATTTCGTGCTGCACCAGCAGCTGATGCAGGGCGATGACTGAGCCGACCGGCGGGCAGGACCTCACCGTCGCCGGCGAGCGGCTGGTGGCGCGGGCCTCGGGCGCGCTCTGGTGGCCGGAGCGGGCGCTGCTCTGCGTGGCCGACCTGCACCTCGGCAAGTCGGAGCGGATCGCCCGGCGCGGCGGCACCCTGCTCCCGCCCTACGAGACGGCCGACACGCTGGGGCGGCTCGGCGACGAGGTGGCGGCACTCGGGCCGCGGACCGTCGTCTGTCTCGGCGACAGCTTCGACGACCGGGCCGCCGTCGCGGCACTCGGCGCGGCCGAGCGGGCGCTGCTCAGCGAACTGGGTGCGGGACGGGACTGGCTCTGGGTTGCGGGCAACCACGATCCCGGCGCACTCGCCGAGGTCGGGGTCGGCCCCCTCACCTTCCGGCACGCGGCCGGCACCGTGGCGGAGGCGGGCGAAGTCTCCGGGCACTACCACCCGAAGCTCCGTCTGGCGGTGCGCGGCCGGGCGGTCAGCCGGCGCTGCTTCGTCACCGACGGGCGACGGCTGCTGCTGCCGGCGTTTGGCGCCTTCACCGGCGGTCTCGACGCCGACAGCCCGCCGGTCAGCGCATTGTTCGGCGCCGGGGCGGTGGCGGTGCTGGTGGGCGAGCCCTGCGTCGGCGTGCCGCTCCACGCCGCGGCCGGAAACCGGGCGCGGACACGGATCGGCCGGCTGCGCCTCTGACCGTCAGCCGGCGGCGGCGACGATCGGGCCGAAGTCCGACGCCTTCAACGAGGCGCCCCCGACCAGCGCGCCGTCGACGTTCGAGACGGCGAAGATCTCCGCGGCATTGCCCGGCTTCACCGACCCGCCATAGAGCAGGCGCACCGCGCTGCCGGTGGCCGCGCCGAAGCGCTCGACGAGGCGGGCCCGCAGGAAGTCGTGCACCTCGGCGATGTCCTCCAGAGACGGCGTGCGGCCGGTGCCGATCGCCCAGACGGGCTCATAGGCGATGACGAGGTTCTCCGCCGTCGCCGCGTCCGGGACCGAGCCGGCGATCTGGGTGCCGACCACCGAGAGCGTGTCGCCCGCGTCGCGCTCCGCCTCCGTCTCGCCGATGCAGACGATGGCGGTGAGGCCGGCACGCCAGACGGCGCCGGCCTTCATGGCGACGATCTCGTCCGTCTCGCCATGATCGGCGCGGCGTTCGGAATGGCCGACGATGACCGCGACGGCACCGGCGTCGGCCAGCATCTCGGCGGCGATGTCGCCGGTGTGGGCGCCCGAGGCGAGCCAGTGGCAGTCCTGCCCGCCGATCGGCACCGGCCCTCCGGCGAGGCGGGCGACAAGGGTCGCGGGCGGACAGACGAGAACGTCGCAGGCGGGCGCGGGATGCGCGGCCGCCAGGTCCTCAAGCATCGAGGCCGCGGCGGCGAGGCCGTTCATCTTCCAGTTTCCAGCGACGAGCTTCTTCGGCGGCATCCCCATCCCCCTGCTGTGGCGCAGCCCTGCTAGCAGACGGAGCCGCCGAGCGGAAGCGTCAGGGTCCGCCGCCATAGGCGGACGCCAAGGCTCGCCGGCCCCAGTCGCAGGCGAGATCGGGGTCGTCGACCGCGGCGTCCGGCAGGGTCCAGTAGCCCATGCGCGCGGTCACGCCGTCCTTTCGGCGGTGCGTGAACTGCTCCGCTCCCTCGGCGGCCAGCGCCGCGGCAAGCGGACCCTCCGCCTTCACGTACAGCCGCTCGTCGGAGCGCATCAGGGCGAACACCTGCCCGCGGCAATAGATCGCGAGCCCGCCCATCATCGCGCGGACCGAGAGGTCGCCAAGGCCGTCGAACAGTTCCAGCGCGAAGGCGCGGGCCTCGGCCGAAACGGCCATGCTACTGGCCGGCGAA
The DNA here is from genome assembly GCA_044223585.1 of Amaricoccus sp. Classification (GTDB taxonomy): domain Bacteria; phylum Pseudomonadota; class Alphaproteobacteria; order Rhodobacterales; family Rhodobacteraceae; genus Amaricoccus. The sequence goes on along the minus strand of JBGALW010000035.1, from coordinate 23,467 downwards.
CTTGATCGACTCGCCGCAGCCGCAGGCGTCCACGACATTGGGGTTGTTGAAGCGGAAGCCGGACTCGATCAGGCCGCTCTCATAGTCGATCTCGGTGCCGAACAGGAACATCTGCGCCATCGGGGCGATCATCACCCGCGCGCCGTTGCTCTCGACCACCTCGTCGTGCGGCGCGATCTCGTCGACATATTCCATGGTGTATTCCATGCCGGCGCAGCCACCCTTCTTCACGCCGATGCGCAGGCCCTTCGTGTCGCCCTTCGCCATCAGGCGGGCGACCTGGGCCTCAGCGGCCGGGGTCAGGGTGACGGGCGGCTTCCCGGGAATGCCGAACATGGATCGTTCCTTGCGTGTCTCTCGGGACAAAAATAGGGCGACGCGGCCCCTGCCTCAAGGGGCCAGTGCCTGAAGCAGCGCGGTCGTGCCCCAGGCGGTGCCGATCGCCCAGGCAAAGCTCGCCAGCGTACCGATGATGACATACTCGCTCGCCCGCCGGTCGCTGGCGTCGCGGGCGAGTTCGTTGAAGCGCAGGATCGACTTGGCGGCGATCAGCAGGCCGATGCCGTCCGGCTGGTTGGCGAGCAGCAGCATCAGGATCATCAGCCGCTCCAGCCGGCCGATCAGCTGCCCGCCCTTCGGCAGGCTCGGGTCGGTTTCCGGGTCGCGCGGCATCGAGAGGCCGGCCATCAGCGCGCCGACCGCGTATCCGCCGGCCCAAACCGTCCCGATCAGCCCGGACGCCAGCGCCAGCGCCTCCGGCAACCGCGCGAGGGCGGGAACCGCCGCGAGGAGCGCCGGCTGCGCCCAGAGCCCGGCGGCCCAGGTGCCAGGCCAGAGGCCGGCGATGAGGGCGATGGCCGCGAGATGGCCCGCCTGGTCGATGGCGAAGGCGGCGAAGCCGGCGGGATGCCCCTGCCCCGCCTCCCGGTGGGTCCAGGCCCGCTTCAGCGCATCGAGGGCCGCGTGGCTCGCGCCCACCGCGAGCAGCGGCATCGGCGCGGCGGGAAAGCCGAGCGCCCCCCAGCTGACGGCCGTCACGATGCCGACATGCAGGGCAAAGACCTGCAGCCGGTCCTTGCGTGCGACCATCCCGTCGGTCTGGAGGATGAAGTCGGCGAGGAGGTGCGCAAGCAGCAGGGCGACGGCAGTCTCCAGCATTCACAAACCCTGAAGGCTGTTTCCGGCAGAACAACTGATTTGGGTTGTAATCATCAAAACAACCGATTTCGGCTGTATCCCGATCATCCCTCCGCCTCCACCGCCGCGATCGCCCGGCGCAGGGCCCAGTCGCCGCCACGGCTGAGATGCTTCGCGACGGCCTGCTGGCTGACTCCACGCTGGGCCGCCAACGCCTCCTGCGACTCGTCCCCCGGCGACAGGGTCTCGATCAGCAGTTCGGCCTGCTTCGGCGTCCAGAGCCGGGAAACCTCGTCCGACAACGCATAGACGGCCGCGATCACGCCTGCGCCCTGTGGCGGCTTCGCCCAGGCGACGGCAAACTGCTGGGCACGCCCCATATGGTCGAGGCCCCGGCCGGAAACCTCGAAGGCCGGTCCGCTGGCCGCCGAAAGACTCTCTGCCGGCACCAGCCCGGGGCCGATCCCGACCGAGATGCGGGTGTCCGCGTCCCGGTCGATCGCCCGCAGGTTCGCGCGCAGGAACAGCGCCGCCCGCAGGGCCTGCGCCGGCGCCGGTGCCAGACACTGCCAGCCGTCACCGCGAAAGCGGCCGAAGCGCGCAGCCATTGCGCCGTCCCAAAGCGACATCGCCGCGGCACCGCGGGCGAGCGCCGCCATCGCGGCGTCGAGCGACTCCGGCGACAGACGGGACGAGCGGATGATGTCCCCGGTCAGGACGGCGACGGACTGCCGCTCCTGCTGGAGTTGGGATTGGGACTGGGACTGCGATTGCGGCATGATCGCCAGACGATGCCGGGGCGCGCGCCGGCCGGCAAGCGTCACATGAAGCCGAGCTCGAGCCGCGCCTCGTCGGACATCATGTCCATGCCCCACTGCGGCTCCCAGACGAGGCTGACATTGACGTGGCGGACGCCCGGCAGAGGCGTGATCGCCTCCGCGACCCAGCCCGGCATGTCTGCGGCCACCGGGCAACCGGGCGCGGTCAGCGTCATCGCCACCTCGACGTCGTTCTCGTCGCTGATCTCGATCGTGTAGACGAGGCCGAGGTCGTGGATGTTCACCGGAATCTCCGGGTCGAACACCGTGCGGCACGCCTCGACGACCGCATCATAGAGCGGGTGGTCTGTGGTGGACGGCCGGATCAGCGGCGTCCCCTCCAGCGGATCGCTCTCGATGTTCACGACGCCTTTGCTCCTGCCCCGACAAATCCCGATAAAAGATATAGGGAAAAGGGGTCCCGCGTAAAGGTGCGACCCGCCCCCCGGTGCGCGGGGGCGGGTCGCCGTTCGGATCACATCACTTCGCCCATGCAGTTGGCGTAGTAGGTGACGGTCGCCGGCCAGTCCGAGAAGATGCCGATGACACCCACCTGCTGGGCCAGGACGTCCACCACCTCGTACATGACCGCGTCCGACGTCACCGCCGGCGTGATCGACTGGTAGTAGTAGCCGCCCCCCGCCGTGAGCGGACCCGACCGCTCCAGCGACCAGGTGATGATCCTGAGGCCGGCGTCCTTCGCCTCCTTCGCGTACTCGGACGGGACGATCCTGCCGTCCGCGAGCGTCAGCAGCATCCACATCGGCGGCGCGATGATGTTGACGCCCATCGCCTTCAGATCGGCCATGGAATGCGCCCAGGTCTCCGGCTTCATCGGGTCGAAGCCCTCGACCGTCTCGTCGCTTCCGTCGAGATAGACAGCGTTTTTGGCGAATTCCGGCTCGTTCTTCACCCAGTACAGGATGTCGTCGAGATTGAACGACTGGGCATAGACGTCCTCCGGAGCGACGCCTGCCGCCTTGAAGGCGTCGATCATCTTCTGGGCGTACTGCTCCTGGGTCATGCCGTCATAGGGCATCGGCACGACCGCCGCCTTGAGCTCGGGGGTGAACTTGCCCCCGGCCGCCTTCACGATGGCGATGTAGTCGTCGAGCGTCATGAGCTCGCCGGACTCGGCGGAATAGAGGTCGGTGCGGAAGGACGGGGTCGAATCCATGAAGGCCTCGACCGTCGTCGCCTTCTTGTCGCCCGCGTCCATCTTGCCGCGCAACGTCTCGAACTCGGCGAGCGTCACGTCCGAGGTCCGGCACTCGGCCGAAGCCGGGGTGTCGCCGCTCGCGGGCGCGAACGGCTTCGTGCAGTTCGCCGCCAGCGGCGTGGCGAGGATGTTCGTCGTGGTCGCCAGATCGTCCTGCGCGTGGCGGCAGACGAGCTGCTTGTCGCTGGTGAAGGTCACGTCGCATTCGAGGATGCCCGCCCCCTGGCGGATGCCCGCCTTCAGCGACGAGACGGTATGCTCCGGGAACTGCAGCGGCGCCCCCCGGTGCGAGATGGAGAAATCGCTGCGGTGGAAGGGACCTGCCTCGCACGACGCCAGCTTGTCCTTCAGCGGTCCGTCCGGCATCTGGTCGATGAGAAAGGCTGGCCGCACGCCCACCTCGGCAACCGGTTCCGCCGCACCCCCGGCACCGGCCAGGGTCAGCGCCGCCACAGCGGCGCCGGCAAGAAGAATCCCCCGCATGTCTGTCTCCTTCTGGATCGATCCCCGGTTCAGAAAACCCGCGTCCGTGACGGGAGCACGACAGTTACGCTAAGGTTTGTGGAACCGTGCGGGCCGCGCTACAGGGGCGCCATGACCCGCTTCGAGATCGCCGCCCGCGACGGGCGGGCCCGCACCGGAACCCTGACCCTGCCGCGCGGCGAGATCCGCACGCCGGCCTTCATGCCGGTCGGGACGGCCGCAACGGTCAAGGCGATGCTGCCCGAGAGCGTGCGCGCGACCGGCGCCGACATCCTGCTCGGCAACACCTATCATCTGATGCTGCGGCCGGGGGCCGAGCGCGTGGCGCGGCTCGGCGGACTGCACCGCTTCATGAACTGGGACCGGCCGATCCTGACCGACTCGGGCGGCTTCCAGGTGATGAGCCTCGCCGAACTGCGCCGGCTGACCGAGGACGGCGTTACGTTCCGCAGCCACATCGACGGCTCGACGCACCATCTGAGCCCCGAGCGCAGCATGGAGATCCAGCGCCTCCTCGGCTCCGACATCGTCATGGCCTTCGACGAGTGCCCCGCCCTGCCGGCGGACGAGACGGCGGTCGCCACCTCGATGCGGCTCTCGATGCGCTGGGCACAACGCTCCCGCGACGCCTTCGGCGACCGGCCCGGGCACATGCTGTTCGGCATCATGCAGGGCGGCGTGACCCGCGCGCTGCGCGAGGAATCGGCCGAGGCGCTCCGGGCCATCGGCTTCGACGGCTACGCCCTTGGCGGGCTCGCGGTCGGCGAGGGGCAGGAGGCGATGTTCGGCGTGCTCGACTATGCGCCCGCATGCCTGCCGGACGACCGGCCGCGCTATCTGATGGGCGTCGGCAAGCCCGACGACATCGTCGGCGCGGTGGTCCGCGGCATCGACATGTTCGACTGCGTGCTGCCGACCCGTTCGGGCCGCACCGGGCAGGCGCTGACGCGGCGCGGGCCGGTCAACATCAAGAACGCCCGCCATGCCGAGGATCCCCGGCCGCTCGACGAGGCCTGCGCCTGCCCCGCCTGCCGCGGCTACAGCCGGGCCTATCTGCACCACGTCTTCCGTGCCGGCGAGATCATCGCCGCGATGCTGCTGACCTGGCACAACCTGCACTACTACCAGGAACTGATGGCCGGGCTGCGCACGGCTATCGCCGCCGGCCGGCTCGCCGACTTCGTGGCAGAGTTCGAGGCCGCGCGCGCCGGAGGCGACGTGCCGGCAGCGGGATGAAAGCCCGGCGGACGCAACGCTTTCTCAACCATTGCCGCAAAAACAGCACCGCCCGGCCGAACAATTCCTGATTGCGGCCGCCAGTCTTAGCTTCGCGTCAAGAACAAATGCTGCACGACGGCCGCAGGGCCCGGGCAGGTGAAATCGAGATGATCGCGAGCTTCCTCCAGCAGACCGCGGCCGAGAACACGGCCGGCTTCATTCTGACAGCGCTCGCCGTTGCCTCCGTCTTGGCGATGACGGTCGCGATCCTTGCGCGGCGGGCCGCCAGCCTTGCCGGATCGGCGCGCGCGGCCTGGGCGCTGCTGCTGGCGGTCGTCGCCGGAATCGGCGTCTGGACCACCCATTTCGTCGCGATCCTCGGCTACCGGCCGGACGCGATCGTCGCCTTCGACCCGAGGATCACCGCGGCGTCCGCGGCGCTCGGCGTGCTCCTGGTGGGCGGACCGCTGGTGGCAAGCTGCCATGTCCGCCATCCCGCGGGTCGGGCCGCCTTCGGTGCACTGGCCGGCCTTGGCGTCGGCGCGATGCATTTCACCGGCATGCGCGCGCTGGAGGGCTGCGTCATCGCCTACGACCGCCCGACGAACCTCGTGGCCCTCGGCCTTGGCGCGACGCTGATCGCCGCGGCGATGGCCGTCGGAGCCCGGCGTCGCGGGCTGGTGGCGCAGGCGGTGCTGCTGGTTCTCGGCGTCTGCGCGCTGCATTTCACGGCGCTCTCCGGCGTCACCCTGACCGGCGAGGCGCCGATCGCCGTGCCGGGCATCGATGCGACGCTCCTCTCGGCCATCGTCGTCTTCGCCGCGCTCGGCCTCTGCGGCGCCGCGGCCGCGGCGGTCTGGACCGGCGCGCGGTTCGAGCGGCAGCGGCGGCACATGGACGCGGCCCAGGGACGGCAGAACGAGCTGTTCCTGCTGGCGCTCCGCAACATGTCGAACGGCCTGCTGATGGTCGACGCGCAGGGCCGCGTCACCGCGTTCAACCCGCGCCTCGTCGAGATCCTCGGCATGGAGGAGGAGGACGTCGCGGTCGGCAAGCACATCGCCGAGATGCTGGGCGCGATGGCGCGACGTCGGGACTGGAGCCCCGAGGAGGTCGGGGCCTTCATCGCCGAGCATCTGCAATGGCTCGACGTCGCCGGCGTCACCCGCGTCGAACGCCGCTTCGAGAATACCCGCACGCTCGCGGTCGTCTGCCGGCAGATGCCCGAGGGCGGCGCGCTGCTCACCTATGACGACGTGACCGAGCATCGCGCGGCGCAGGACGCGATGATCCACCTCGCCTACCACGATCCGCTGACCGGCCTGCCGAACCGCCGCAGCTTTCGCGAGGCGATGCAGCGCCTCTCGGCGCGCGACACCGGCGTCTCGGTCCTGCTGCTCGACCTCGACCGCTTCAAGTGGGTGAATGACACCCTTGGCCATGCCGTCGGCGACTCGCTCCTCACGCAGACCGCCGACCGCCTGCGCCAGGCGGCGCGCCCCGACGACCTCGTCTTCCGGCTTGGCGGCGACGAGATCGCGGTGATCGCGCAGGACGGCAACGAGACGGCCACCCGTACGCTCGCCGAAGCGTTCGCCGCGAGCCTGCAGGAGTCGTTCCAGATCGACGGGCATGTCGTGACCATCGGCTGCAGCATCGGCTTTGCCTGCTCGGCCGACGGCGACCGGCGCAACCTCGTGGAAAAGGCGGACCTCGCGCTCTATCGCGCCAAGGCGCTCGGCCGCGGCCGCATCGAGAGCTACGAGGCCGGCATGATGGAGCGGGCCATCGAGCGGCGGCAGATCGAGATCGACCTCGTGCGGGCAATGTCCGAGCGGGAGTTCGCCCTGCACTACCAGCCGCTGCACACCCTTCCCGACCAGCGGCTCATCGGCTTCGAGGCGCTGATCCGCTGGCGCCATCCGACGCGGGGCCTCGTCTCGCCGGCCGAGTTCATCCCGATCGCCGAGGCGAACGGGATGATCATGGAGATCGGCGCTTGGGTGCTGGACGAGGCGTGCCGCCAGCTGGCGCGCTGGCCAAGCCACCTCCACGTCGCGATCAACGCCTCGGCGGTGCAGCTGCGGTCCCCTGAATTCGTCCGGCAGGTCTCGGCGGCATTGGAGCGGCACGGCGTCGAGCCGCGGCAGCTGGAGATCGAGCTGACCGAGACGGCGATGGTCGAGGACGGCAAGCAGATGTCCGAGGTGCTGAAGGGCCTGCGCCGGATCGGCGTGCGGATCGCCATGGACGATTTCGGCACCGGCTACTCGTCGCTCGCCCACCTGCGCGACTTCGAGCTCGACCGGATCAAGATCGACCGCAGCTTCGTCGACACCACCCACGACGACATCGGCTCGCGCGCCGTCATCCGGGCGGTGACGAGTCTCGCCCGCGACCTGCAGATCGTGACGATCGGCGAGGGCGTCGAGACGGCCGAGCAGCTGCAGCGCCTGATCGAGCTCGGCTGCGACGTCGCCCAGGGCTATCACCTCGGCAAACCGCTCGACGCCGCGGCGGCCGGACGCCTGATCGGTGTCCAGATGTTCGAGGACGACGCCGCCGCCGAACGCCAGGAAAGTGACGCCGCGCAGGCCGGGAGCCGCAGGAGCGCCTGACGCCGTCCACTACCGCGCACGCCGCCAGCCGGGACGGACGCGCCACCTGAAGGCTTGCTCGCGATCCGGAATGATGGCATCCCGCGCGCTCGACGCGGCGCGGAGGGCGGGTTGAGCCTGATTTCGACGGTGGTCAAACCGGTGCATCCGGAGGGATATCGGTTCATCGCGGCCTTTGCCGTGGTGACGGCGCTGCTGTTCCTCGTCTCCGGCCTTCTCGGCGCGCTCGGCCTGGTTCTCACGGTCTGGTGCTACTACTTCTTTCGCGATCCGCCCCGGGTCACGCCCACGCGCGAGGGGCTGGTCGTAAGCCCTGCGGACGGCGTCGTGTCGATGATCGAACCGGCGGTGCCTCCGGCAGAACTCGGGCTGCCCGCGGAGCCGCGGACCCGGATCTCCGTCTTCATGAACGTCTTCGACTGCCACGTGAACCGCACCCCGGTCGCCGGCCGGGTCGCGCGCGTCGCTTACCATCGGCCGGTTCCTCAACGCCTCGCTCGACAAGGCGAGCGAACTCAACGAGCGCAACGGCCTCGTCCTCGACCTGCCGGACGGCCGGACCCTCGGCGTGGTGCAGATTGCCGGGCTCGTCGCCCGTCGCATCGTCTGCTTCACCACGGAGGGCGCGGCGCTCTCCACCGGCGAACGGTTCGGGCTGATCCGCTTCGGCTCGCGCGTCGACGTCTACCTGCCGGACGGCGTGGCGCCGCTGATCTGCGTCGGCCAGGGCACGCTCGCCGGCGAGACGGTGATCGCCGACCTCCAGACGCCGGAACCGCCGCGGACTGGCATGGTGCGCTGATGCCGGACGAGCGCCCCCGGCCGGCCGAGCGGCTGCCGTTCCTGCATCTCGCGCCGAACCTCATCACCATTCTCGGGCTCTGCGCCGGACTGACCGCGCTGCGCTTTGCCTTTGCCGGCAAGTTCGAGCCGGCCGCCGCGCTGATGGTGTTCGCCGCGGTGATCGACGGCTTCGACGGCCTGCTGGCCCGCAAGCTCAACGCCGCGAGCCCGTTCGGGGCGGAGCTCGATTCGCTCGCCGACTTCTTCAACTTCGGCGCGGTGCCGGCGCTTCTCGTCTATCACTTCGCCCTGACCGGCCTGCCGGGCGTCGGCTGGACCGCCGCGCTGGTCTTCGCGGTCTCGGCCTGTCTGCGGCTCGCCCGGTTCAACGTCAGCCGCGACGTGCCGGTGACGGGCAAGGCGCACTTCGTCGGCGTCCCTGCCCCGGCCGGCGCGCTGCTCGGCATGCTGCCGGTCTTCCTGACGTTCGCCGGGATCATCGACGCCAAGGCGCTGCCCTGGCTGGTCGCGCCGTGGCTCGCCTTCGTCGGCTTCCTGATGATCTGCCGGCTGAAGACCTTTGCACCCAAGGGGATGCGGATCGAGCGCGGGCAGGCGCGCTTCCTGCTGGTCGGGGTGGCGCTGCTGGTCGGTGTCACCTTCTCGCAGTTCTGGCTGCTGCCGGTGCTGTTCGACCTCGTCTACCTCTGCAGCCTGGCCTGGGCGTTCTTCGCGTCGCGCCGCCGGCCGCCCGTCAAGGAGTGATGAATGGAGATTGATGCGGTCACGTCGTCCTACCGCCGGTGGGCACCCGTCTACGACGCCACCTTCGGCGTCTTCACCCGGCCCGGCCGGCGCCGGGCGGTGGAGCGGGTGAACCGGACGATGGGCACGGTGCTGGAGGTCGGCGTCGGCACCGGCCTCGCGCTGCCCTGGTATGCGCCGCATCTCCGGGTGACGGGGATCGACTATTCCGCCGAGATGCTGGCCAAGGCCGAGGCGAAGGTCGCCGAGAAGCGGCTGAGGCACGTCGTCGCGCTGCGGCAGATGGACGCGCGCGCCCTCGACTTCCCGGATGGGAGCTTCGACACCGTGGTGGCGATGCACGTCATCTCCGTGGTGCCGGAGCCGGAGCAGGTGCTGGCTGAGATGGCGCGGGTCTGCCGGCCGGGCGGCGAGATCATCATCGTCAACCACTTCCTGCATGACGATGGCCCGCTCGGCGCGATCGGGCAGCGGCTGGCACCGCTCGCCAACCACCTCGGCTGGCATTCCGATTTCCGGATGGACCCGGTCCTCGCCTGCCCGGAACTCGACCTCGTCGAGCACAGCGCGTCGCCGCCGTTCGGGATGTTCACGCGCCTGAGGCTGCGGCGGCGGGAGGCGGCGGCCGCCTGAAACGGACAGCGCGCGGCCGCCCCGGGTTCACCGCGGCGGCGCCGCCCCGTCGTCCGGAAGCCACGCCCCGGCGTCATCGTCCGCCAGACGCCGCGCAATCCCCTTGGTCCGCATGACGGCTTCGTGATAGTCGGGCGCCGGCCAACCGGGAGGGTCTGCCGTGCTTCGCGCCTTCAATGCCTCGCCCTGGCTCCGGCTGTGGCGGGCCTACCTTGCGCCGCACTGGCCGATGCTGCTCCTGTCCCTCGCGATGACGGGAGTCGTGGCGGTCGCCTCGGCCGGCTATTCCAAGCTCATCCAGATGGTGATGGCCGCCTTCCAGGACGGCTCGCCGCAGGTCGTCTGGTGGGGACCGGTCGGGGTCGTCGTGCTCAGCGTCGCCAACGGGCTCGGCCAGTATTTCCGCGAGACCACCGGCAACGCCGTGACGGTCCGCATGGAAACCGAGCTGCGCAAGACCATGTTCGCGCGCCTCGTCGGGAGCGACCTCGCCCGCCTGCAGACCGAGGCGCCGGCCGGCCTCGCCGCGCGGTTCTCGTCCGACATCGGCCTCATCGGCGGGTCGGTGAAGGCGATGCTGGGCGGGCTGACCGGCGCGGCGACGATCCTCGTCACCTTCATCGTCATGCTGGGCATCGACTGGCCGCTGACGCTCGGGCTCTGCGCGATCTTCGCGCTGGCGCTCATCCCGGTGAACCGGATCGGCCGGCGGCTGCGCAAGCTCGCCCGGCACACCCAGTCCGAAATCGCCGCGATGACCTCCGAGGTGACCGAGGGCCTCGCCGGGATCCGCATGGCGCGCACCTACCGTCTGGAGGAGCCGCTGGCCGCCAACGCCGAGGGCGTCTTCGAGCGGCTGTTCGGCCTGCGCATCCGCCAGAATCGCTGGCAGGCGCGGGTGTCGCCACTGATGGAGATCCTCGTCGGCCTCGCCGTCGCCGTCCTGCTGCTGGTCGTCGCGCTGCGGATGCAGGCCGGCACCATCACCGTCGCCGACTTCACCGGCCTCCTGACCGGCCTTGGCGTGATCGCGGGCCCGGCACGACGGCTCGGCGGCAACTTCGCCACGGTGCAGCAGGGCGCGGCCGCGCTCGACCGGGTGTTCCTGCTCTTCGACGCGGAAAACACCATCCTCGACGGGCCGGACACCATCGGCCGGGCCATCGGACAGATCCGGCTTGAGGCGGTGGATTTCGCCTATCCGGACGGTCACGTCGCGCTGGAAGACGTGTCGCTGACCATCGAGCCCGGCACCCGCACCGCCTTCGTCGGCCGGTCCGGCGCGGGAAAGTCGACGATCTTCAACCTGCTGCCGCGGCTTTATGACCCCACGGCCGGGCGCATCCTGATCGACGGCCACGACATCCGCTCCCTCACGCTCGCGTCGCTGCGCGACCAGATCGCGGTGGTGAGCCAGGAATCGGTGCTGCTGAGCGGTACCGTCGCGCAGAACATCGGCTTCGGACGGCAGGGAGCGGGGCGGGAGGAGATCGAGGCGGCCGCGCAGGCCGCTGCCGCCGACGGCTTCATCCGGGCGTTGCCGGAGGGCTATGACACGTTGGTCATGCCGAGCGCGGGCCAGTTTTCCGGGGGCGAAAGGCAGAGGCTGTCGATCGCGCGGGCGATCCTGCGGGACGCGCCGATCCTCCTGCTTGACGAGCCGACCTCCGCGCTCGACGCCGAGAGCGAGGCGCTGATCCGGGAGGCGCTGGACCGGCTGGCGCACGGCCGCACGACGCTCGTCATTGCTCATCGTCTTGCGACGGTTCTCGACTCCGACCTCATCGTGGTCATGGACCGCGGCCGCATCGTCGAGCAGGGCCGGCACGAGGAACTGTTGCAGCGCGCCGGGCTATACGCCGACCTCTACCAGCTGCAGTTCGCCGGCGGGTAGCAGGGGCGGACCGGCATCAGCGGTCCGCCCCCTTCGCAATCAATCGTCCTGCCAGCGGATGGCGACGACGTCGTCAAGCGTGAGGTCGCGCGCCTGCTGGAAGCTGAGGCCGGTGCCGACGATCAGCTGCTTCACGGCGGCGTCGCTGATCTGGCCGTGGTCGAGGCGCTGGCCGAGCGTCTCGGCGGACGCTCCGGTGGCAAAGGCGGCGACGACGGCGGCAAGGGCGACTGCGGGAATCCGGTAGGACATGGAACCCTCCTTGGGTGCATCTGAACGAAACCGTTTCGTTCTGTGATTGGTTATGGATCCCGACCCCGGGGTCGTCAATGCGAAACGAAACTGTTTCGTATAATTTTTTTCGCACGGCCGTGGACAGCTGGCGCGGGACTTGCTACGTCGAGAACAAGTGACCAGGAAAGCGGCAGGTGCCGCCGACCCCAGGTAGGAGCCGCAGGGATGCCGACGAACGAGCCGCCCGCAGCCGGCGCCGAGGAAGCGCCACTGTCAGCCCGTGCCGAGCGCAAGCTGGCGCAGGTGATCGACGGCGCCCGATCGGTGATCGTCGCCAAGGGCTTCGAAGGGGCGAGCGTCGACGATATCGCCCGCGAGGCCGGCATCTCCAAGGCGACGATGTACCGGTATTTCCCGGACAAGACCGCGCTCTTCGAGGCGGTGATGAGCCGGGAGTGCCAGCGTCAGGCCGGCGCGGTGGTCGACGTGAGCGGCTGCTGCGGCCCGATCGAGACGACGCTCATGAACTTCGCCACCGGGCACCTCACCTTCATCCTCTCCGACACCGCGGTGGAGGCGTTCCGGGCGGCTGTCGCGGAGTCCGCCCGCTTTCCCGACGTGGCCCGGACCTTCCATGAGGGCCGGTTGCGCAAGGCGCATGCCGTCCTGGCACCGCTGATGGCCGCCGCGGACCAGCGCGGCGAGCTCTCCGTCGACGACCCGGAGGCGGCAGCGTCGCTGTTTCTCGCGCTCTGCAAGGCGGACCTGTTCTTCAAGCGGCTGTTCGGCGTCCGCGGCCCGCTGACCGCCGAGGAGATCGCCGCGCAGGCCCGCCAGGCGGTGCAGCTGTTCCTTCGGGTCTACCGCCCGCGCTGACCGCGCTCCTCCTCCGGGCCCGGCCCCTCGCCAGCGGACCCGTCGGTCAGCGCGCTGCGGGTCCAGGTCTGCGAGCGTTTCAGGAAGTCGTGCAGCGACCGGCCGGCCTCCTGCCGGAACCGCTCCTCCGTGACGGTGAAGTCGCGCATGCGGTCGAGCCGGAAGGTGCGGAAGTCCTCGCGAAGCTCGCACCAGGCGCCGAGCACCCAGACCGGACCGAAATAGGCCAGCGTCAGCGGCCGAACCGTGCGTTCGCTGGCCTGCCCCAGCACGTCGGCATAGCGGAAGCGCACCCGGACCTGTGCGCGCACCGCCCGGCGCAGGTCGGCGAGGTCAAAGCCGATCGGCTCGACGAAGTGCAGCGGCGGCGCGACGAGCGCGGTCGCGCTCATGAAGCCGCGGAGGCCCGCCGGCAGCACGGCTTCGATCTTGGCCAGCGCGTCGGTCGCGGCCTCGGCCAGTTCGTCGTCACCCCAGGATTCGACGATGCGCGCGCCAAGCACCAACGCCTCGATCTCGGTCTCCTTGAACATCAGCGGCGGCAGGTCGAAGCCTGCCCGCAGCACGTAGCCGACGCCTGCCTCGCCCTCGATCGGCACGCCGGAAGCGATGAGGTCGCTGATGTCGCGATAGATCGTGCGCTCGCTCACCTCCAGCGCCTCGGCAAGGTCGCGAGCGCGGGTCGTCGGCCGGCGCCGCAGGAGCTGGATGATCTCGAAAAGGCGGTCGGCACGGCGCACGGACGGACGCTCCCAATGGGGTCGAGCGGCAGCGTAAAGCCATCGGCAACCGGTTTGAACCCGCAGGAATCCGCCCTGTTAGCGTCATCTTAACGCGCCGCATGGGTTGTCTGGGCAAACAGCCCGGAGGACGGCATGGCGAGACGGACGGTGTTCATGGTCGCGGGAATCGACGCGATCGGCTATGCCGAAATCGCCGTCGCTTCGCTGATGCGCAACTGCCGCGATCTCGTCGCCCTCACCATCATCACCGACAGCGCCGAGGACCGCGGCCGCTACGAGGCCATGCTGCGGCGGATCCCGGAGCGGCGGCAGGTGCGCGTCGTCGACGAGGCCGAATGCGACGCCCGCGCCGCGCGGATCTTTGCCGCCTTCCCCGCAGTGCAGGCGTTCCGCAAGGGACATCCCTGCTGGCGCAAGATCACCGATCCGACCCTGTTCGCGGAGCCGGGATCGGAAATCATCGTGCTCGACCCGGACCTCTGGTTTCCCAATCCGTTTCACTTCGAGGAGACGCCGCCCGGCCGACTGCTGCTGATGCGCCAGCGGCGGCATTGCCTCCTGCCGCCGGAGGTGGTGGCGGAGGCGTTCCGGCAGGGCATCCCGCTGGCACACCATACCGACATCGGCGTCGCCCAGCATACGGTCCTGCCCTGGGCCTGGATCGACGCCACGATCACCGCGCTCGGCGGAACCTCGCTGCCGCGCAAGGCGCATGTGGAATCGATCCTCTGGGCGGCGATCGCGCTCCGGACCGGGGGCGGCTATCTCGACCCGGTGAAATGGGCCCTGTGGGAGCGGACGCTCCCGAAACGGCTGGCGATGTTCGCGGGCTTCGATCGCCCGGCGATGCTGCGGCTGGAGCGGCTGGGGGCGGTGAAGTGCTTCCATGCCTGCGGCCACGCCAAGGCGTGGCTGGTGCCGGGCGTCGAGTCCGGGCTGCTCCGCGACGGGGCGCCGCAGCTCGCGCCCACGGCGGTCCGGCCGTTCCAGGAGCTGACCCCGGCGGCCTATGCCCGCGGCGAGCGGCTGAAGGAGCCGTACCGGGCGGCACTGAGGATGCTGCGGATCGGCGATCCCTTTGCCGGCCGGCCTCAGGCCGGCTGATCGGGGATCAGCGGCCGCTGGGGCGCGAGGCGCGCGGAAATCTCCTCCCAGGCGGCGTTGATCGCGGCGAGGCGGTCGTTGGCCAGCGTCACGGTTTCCGGCGGCAGGCCGCGGGCGATCAGCTTGTCGGGATGGTGCGCCTGCACCAGCATGCGCCAGCGGGCGCGGGCTGTGGCGAGGTCTGAATCTCGCGGAATGCCAAGGACTTGCCATGGGTCTTCCGCGCGATCTCTGAGGTGCCGGGCTTCGATGAGGTCGAAGGTCCGGGATGGCAGGGCGAAGATCTCGGCGACCCGGCGGAGAAAGTCCTCCTCACCGTCGTGGTAGCGACCGTCGGCCATGGCGATGTGAAACAGGCCCTCCAGCACGTCCTCCAGCATTGCCGGGTCGTGGCGGAACATCCGGGCGATCTGCCCCGCATAGGCCTCGAAGCCCGCGACGTCCTGCCGGGCGAGGTTGAAGACCCGCGCGGCGGCCGCCTCGTCGCGGGGCGCAATCTGGAAAACCTGTCTGAAAGCAGTGACTTCCGCCGGACGGACCTGGCCGTCGGCCTTGGCCATCTTGGCGCCTAGGGCGACGACGGCGATGGTGAAGGCGACGCTCGTCTCCGGCGGCCGCGGCCGGTCGAAGAAGGCGATGAGGCTCTCGCCCGCCGAGATGAGAGCGGCGATGGCCTCGGAAATGCGGGTCCAGATCGACATGGGGGCGGAGGTTATCAGGTCGCGGCCGGTCTGTCGCCGGGGGACGGCAACCGGCGGGAATCGCTGGATTAACCTTGGTGAAGCTGCCGGTGCGGGGCGGTACAATGCATGCACATCGCGTGCACAATCCATGCACCGGATCCGGCGGGGCGCCGGAAGGATTAACGGGGTTAACGTGCCTTCCGCACGCCCTCTTGCCCTTCGGGCGGCAGTCCCTATGGTGGCGGCGCCATTGCCGGGGTCCGGCGAAAGCTCGAGGGTGCGGTTCCATGGTCAGAAGGTTTGCCATCCTGCCGGCGGTGATGCTGGCCGCGTTCGCGGTGACCGGGGCCGCGCGGGCGCAGGACGCCGGGGCGCCCGACCTGGAAGCGGGCAAGAAGGTGTTTCGCAAGTGCGCCGCCTGCCACATGATCGGCGCGGGCGCGAAGAACCGCGTCGGGCCGGAACTGGACAACGTGGTCGGCCGGACGGCGGGCACCGCCCCGGACTTCAGCTATTCCGAAGCGATGCTGGCCGCGGGCGAAGGCGGACTCGTCTGGTCGCCGGAGACGCTCGACACCTATCTGGCCGACCCGCGCGGCGACGTGCCGGGCAACAAGATGGCCTTTGCCGGCCTGAAGTCCGAGGCGGACCGCAAGGCGGTCATCGCCTACCTGGCCGCGAACGGCGCGCCCTGATCGCGGCTCGCCCTTCCGCTCGTTGAGAACAGCCTGCCGGCGCCTCCACACCGGGGCGAGCGGGACATTCTGCTCGCGCTCCGATCACTACTCGTGACGCGAGCTTCCTGCGCCGACCAAAAGGGGGGGCCGCGCAGCACCATTTCCACTGGCAAGAAAAACCATCGTCAGCCATGGTGCGATCGTGGGCGTAGCACGCCCGTGGACCGACAAACGCAAACAAATAACACCAGGGGGAATGTGCATTCCATGGAATCGACAGTGATTGATCGGATCCAGGCGGATCCGAACTATCAGGCGCTGAAGGAGCGGCGATCCAGTTTCGGGTGGATGCTGACCTTTGCGATGCTGATCGTCTACTACGGCTTCATCGTGCTGATCGCGTTCGACAAGGCTCTTCTTGCGGCGCGCATCGGCGACGGCGTGATGACCTGGGGCATCCCGATCGGCTTCGGGGTGATCGTGTTCACCATCCTCGTGACCGGCATCTACGTCCGGCGGGCGAACAGCGAGTTCGACGATCTCACCGAGAAGGTCAAGCGGGAGGCGCTGAAGTGATGAATTCGCGTTCCTTTGTCCGGGCCGGCGGGCTCGCGACTCTCCTTGCGGCGCCGGGCCTCGCCCACGCGGCCGACGTCATCCAGGGTGCCGAGAAGCAGGCGACCAACTGGACCGCGATCGTGATGTTCGCGGCCTTCGTCGTCATGACCCTGTTCATCACCAAGTGGGCCGCTTCCAAGACCAAGTCGGCGGCCGACTTCTATACCGCGGGCGGCGGCATCTCCGGCTTCCAGAACGGCCTCGCCATCGCCGGCGACTACATGTCGGCGGCCTCGTTCCTCGGCATCTCGGCCGCGGTCATGACCGGCGGCTTCGACGGCCTCATCTACTCGATCGGCTTCCTCGTCGGCTGGCCGATCCTCACCTTCCTGATGGCGGAGCGGCTCCGCAACCTCGGCAAGTTCACCTTCGCCGACGTCGCCGCCTTCCGCTTCGCCCAGACCCCGGTGCGCATCTTCGCGGCCTCCGGCACGCTGATCGTCGTCGCCTTCTACCTCATCGCGCAGATGGTGGGTGCGGGTTCGCTGATCGAGCTGCTGTTCGGCCTCGACTACTGGATCGCGGTCGTGGTCGTCGGCATCCTGATGATGGTCTACGTGCTCTTCGGCGGCATGACCGCCACCACCTGGGTGCAGATCATCAAGGCCTGCCTGCTGCTCGCCGGCGCGACCTTCATGGGCGTGATGGTGCTGGCCCACTACGGGTTCAGCCCGGAAGCGATGTTCGCCGACGCCGTGCAGATCAAGGCCGGAATTGCGGCGGCGACCCCGGACACCACGCCCGAAGCGGCGGCGGCAGCCGGCCAGTCGATCATGGGCCCCGGCAACTTCATCAAGGACCCGATCTCGGCGATCAGCTTCGGCATGGCGCTGATGTTCGGCACCGCCGGCCTGCCGCACATCCTGATGCGCTTCTTCACCGTGCCGAGCGCCAAGGAAGCGCGGAAGTCGGTGATGTGGGCGACCACCTGGATCGGCTACTTCTACCTGCTGACCTTCATCATCGGCTTCGGCGCCATCACCTTCGTGCTGACCAATCCGGACTTCCTGACCCCGGACGGCAAGCTCGTCGGTGGTAACAACATGGCCGCCGTGCATCTCGCCCACGCGGTCGGGGGCAACGTCTTCCTCGGCTTCATCTCGGCGGTCGCCTTCGCGACGATCCTCGCGGTGGTCGCGGGCCTAACCCTCTCCGGCGCCTCGGCGGTCAGCCATGACCTCTATGCGACGGTGATCAAGAAGGGGAATGCCGACAGCGCGAGCGAGCTGCGGATCTCGCGCATCACCACGATCTGCCTCGGCATCATCGCGGTGGTCCTCGGCATCGCCTTCCAGAAGCAGAACATCGCCTTCATGGTCTCGCTCGCCTTCGCGGTCGCGGCTTCGGCGAACTTCCCCGTCCTCTTCATGTCGGTCCTCTGGAAGGACTGCACGACGAAGGGTGCGGTCGTCGGCGGGTTCCTCGGCCTCATCTCCTCGGTGGTGCTGACGGTTCTGTCGCCGTCGGTCTGGGAAGCCACGCTCGGCTATCCGAAGGGGTCGGCGCCGTTCCCCTACACCTCGCCGGCGCTGTTCTCGATGACCCTCGCCTTCCTCGGCATCTGGCTGGTGTCGAAGATGGACAACAGCCCGCGGGCGAAGATCGACCGGGCCGGGTTCCCCGCGCAGCAGGTGCGCTCGGAAACCGGGATCGGCGCGGCCGAAGCCTCGGCCCACTGACAGGCGGCGCGCCATGGCGACGGACCTGCCAAAGGATCGTGGCGCGCCCCAGACCTTCGCCCCGGCCGGAGACGGCCGGGGCGATGCCGTCCTGACTTCGCACGGGCAGGCCGACGACAGCGCCCGCGAGCGGCGCGAGGTCGTCTCGCTGATGACCGCGCGGGTTGGCGACGCCTATCTGCGGACGCCGGTCTATGTCGACGGGGGGATGGACCTCGTCAGCGTCTGCCGGTTCCTGTCCGAGCAGGGCCGTACCGGATGCCTCGTCCGCGACGGCGACCGGCTGGGTGTTTTCACGACGACCGACCTCCGGGACGCGTTGCTGCGCCCCGAGCCGCCCTCGGCGCTGGCGGTGCGCGAGATGACGGTCTTTGCGCCGCTGTCGGTCTCGGTCGATGACGAGCTCTATGCCGCGCTGATCCTGATGCTGCGCCACCGGATCCACCGGGTGATCGTGCGCGACGGGACCGGCGCGGTGGTCGGGGTGCTGACCCAGCTCGACCTGATGGCCTTCGTCACCAACCATTCGCACCTGATCGCGCGCGAGATCGAGACGGCCGGCGACGTCGCGTCGCTGAAGGCGGCGGCCGGGCAGATCGAGGGGCTGATCCGGGTGCTGCGCCGCGACGGGGTGCGGATCGCGGTGATCGCCGGCCTCGTCGGCGCGCTGAACCGGCAGGTCTTTGCCCGGCTCTGGGCGCTGCTGGCGCCGGACGAGCTGCGGGCCAACAGCTGCCTTGTGGTGATGGGCAGCGAGGGCCGGGGCGAGCAGATCATCCGCACCGACCAGGACAACGCGCTGATCCTGCGCGACGGGTTTGCCTTCGACGGCCTCGCGGCGGTGACGGAGGCGTTCACCGCGGCACTGATCGATTTCGGCTATCCGCCCTGCCCCGGCGGCATCATGCTGAGCCGGCCGCTCTGGTGCCAGCCGCTGGCCGGGTTCCGCGAGGCGATCCGCGACTGGGTGCACGGCGCGGATCCCGAGGGGGCGATGAACCTCGCGATCTTCATCGACGCCGCGGTGGTGGACGGGGACGCGGGCCTTCTCGCGCAGGCGCGGGACCATGTCGACCGGATGCTGGTCGACAATGCGCCGTGGTTCGGGCGGTTCGCCCGCGCCGTGGAGCAGTTCGGAGACGCCGGCGGCTGGTGGTCGCGGCTGCCCGGGCTGCGCGGGCGCGCGGCGGCGGAGATCGACCTCAAGAAGCTCGGGCTGTTTCCGGTGGTGCACGGGGTGCGGGCACTGGCGCTGGAGAACCGGGTGCGGGCACTCGGCACGGTCGAGCGGCTGCAGGCGCTGGAGGCGGCCGGGCGGATCGACCGGGCGCAGGCGCGCGACCTGGCCGACGCGCTGCATTTCCTGATGGGGCTGAAGCTCGACAACAACCTCCGGCAGATCGAAGCCGGGCGGGCGCCGGGCAACAGCCTGCTGCTGGCCGATCTCGGGACGCTCGACCGGCAGGCGCTGAAGGATTCGATCGCCATCGTGCGCGGCTTCAAGGAATGGCTGGGCCGGCACTACCGGTTCGACGCGCTGTGAGGCCGCGCGGCGGGAGGGACGGGCCGAGGGCGCCGGTGCTGCTGGCGCTGGCGGCGCTCGGCACCGGCCTCTGGAACTTTCCGATGCTGGCGGTGTGGGACAGCGGCGGCACGGTGCTCGGGCTGCCGGCGCTGCCGGTGGCGCTGTTCGCGGTGTGGGCCGGGCTGATCGCGGCGCTCGCCTGGGTGTCGGAGCGCGGGGAATGAGACGGGGTGGCGCCGGCATTCCGGAGATCGCGCGGCGGGTGCCGGGTCGGAGTTCACGCAGGCATCGTCACGCACGGCGGGATCGCGGCGTTCCTGCGATCCATGGGGTGACCGGGAGGGCGCCTGTGGCGCCTTCGCGCGAGATCTGCGCGCCGATGCGCCAGCATCGGCAGCGCCTGCCCGCCCCCCGGCAGGCGCTTCGCGCCAGCCCAGGCAGGCGCTGCCGATGGCTCTGGGGCGGCTGCCGGACGGCGCTCGCATGATCCCGGCCCCGGTCGTCCTCGCCGTCTCGGCCGGTTACCTCGCGCTGCTCTTCGCGCTGGCCGCCTTCGCGGAGCGGCGGGCGGCGGTCGGGCGGTCGGTGATCGGCAACCCCTGGGTCTACGGCCTGTCGCTCGGGGCCTACTGCACCGCCTGGACCTATTTCGGCAGCGTCGGGCGCGCGGCGACCGGGGGCATCTGGTTCCTGCCGATCTATCTCGGGCCGACGCTCGTCATGCTGCTGGCCTGGGTGGTGGTGCGGCGGATGGTGCGGATCGCGCAGGCCTACCGGATCACCTCGATCGCCGACTTCATCGCCAGCCGCTATGGCAAGAGCCCCGGCCTCGCGGCGCTCGTCACGCTCATCACCGTGGTCGGGATCGTCCCGTACATCGCGCTCCAGATCAAGGCGGTGTCCGCCGGCTATCGCCTGCTGACCGGCGCGCCCGGCGCCGGTTCCGCGGCGCCGGACTGGTGGGAGGACGCGGCGCTGTTCGTCACCCTGGCGCTCGCCGGCTTCACCGTCGCCTTCGGCACCCGCCACCTCGATTCGGGCGAGCGGCACGAGGGGATGGTGGCGGCGATCGCGGCGGAGTCTGTGGTGAAGCTCGCGGCCTTCGTCGCGGTCGGCGGCTTCGTGACGTGGGGCCTCTATGACGGGATGGCCGACATCTGGGCGCGGGCCGGCGCCGCCGGGCTCGGCTCGCTGCTGCGGCTCGGCGGCGCGGAGGGGGCCACGACCTTCGGCTATGCCGACTGGTTCGCGCTGACCCTCGTCGCCGCGCTGTCGGTGCTGATGCTGCCGCGGCAGTTCCAGCTGATGGTCGTCGAGTGCGTCGACGAGCGGCACCTGAAGCGGGCGGCGTGGCTCTTCCCCGCCTACCTGCTGGCGATCAACGTCTTCGTGCTGCCGCTCGCCCTCGGCGGCCTGATGCTGCTCGGGCCGGCGGGCGACCCGGAAACCTTCGTGCTGTCGCTGCCGCTGGCGCACGGGGCGACGGCGCTCGCGCTCTTTGCCTATGTCGGCGGGCTCTCGGCCGCCACCGGGATGCTGATCGTCGAGACGGTGGCGGTCTCCACCATGGTCTGCAACGACCTCGTCATGCCCGCCCTGCTCCGCCTGCCGCGGTTCGGGCCGGGCTTCGGGGCGCGGGCCGGCGGCGACCTGACCCGGCTGCTGCTCGGGATCCGCCGCGCGGCGATCGTCGGCGTCCTCCTGCTCGGCTATGTCTATTTCCAGATTGCCGGCGACGCCTATGCGCTGGTGTCGATCGGGCTCATCAGCTTCGCCGCGGTGGCGCAGTTCGCGCCGGCGCTGATCGGCGGCATCTTCTGGAGGGGCGGCACGCTGCTCGGCGCCACGGGCGGCCTCGCCGCCGGCTTTGCGGTCTGGATCTGGACGCTGATGCTGCCGTCGGTGGCGAAGTCGGGCTGGATGGACGCGGGATTCCTGACCGAGGGGCCGTTCGGGATCGCGGCGCTGGCGCCGGAGCGGCTGTTCGGGCTCGGCGGGCTCGACCCGCTGACCCACGCGCTGTTCTGGAGCCTGTCGCTCAACCTCTGCCTCTATGTCGGGCTGTCGCTGTGGCGGGCGCCCTCGGGCCGGGGCGCGAGCCAGGCGCTGCTCTTCGTCGACGTCTTCGAGCGCAGCGGCACGGAGGCGCCGGTCTTCTGGCGCGGCCGGGTTCGGCGCGACGACCTGCGGCGGCTGGCCGGGCGGCTGCTCGGCGAGCCGCGGGCGGAGGCGCTGTTCGCAGCGGCCCACGCGAGGGGCGGCCCCGCGGAAGGCGGCGACGCGGCGCGCGGGCTCGCCGACGCGCGGCTCGTGGACCGGGTGGAGCGGCAGCTCGCCGGTGCGATCGGCAGCGCCAGCGCCCGGGTGATGGTCGCCTCGGTGGCGCAGGAGGAGCGGCTCGGCGTCGAGGACGTGCTGGAGATCCTCGACGAGGCGAGCCAGGTCCGCGCCTATGCCCGGGCGCTGGAGACGACCTCGGAGGAGCTCCGGGCGGCCAACGAGGCGCTGAAGAGCCTCGACGAGATGAAGGACGACTTCATGTCCTCGGTCACGCACGAGCTCCGCACGCCGCTCACCTCGATCCGGGCGCTGTCGGAGCTGATGCTCGACACGCCGGACATGGACGAGGCGCAGCGGGCGGAGTTCCTCGGGATCATCGTCGGCGAGAGCGAGCGGCTGGGGCGGCTCGTCAACCAGGTGCTCGACATGGCAAAGATCGAGTCCGGGATGGCCGAGTGGCACAGCGAGGACGTCGACCTGCGCGCGCTGGTGGCGGCGGTGGTGAAGGCGACGGCGGAATTGTTCCGCACGCGCGGCGCGGTGGTGACGCTGGAGGCGCCGGACGCGGTGCCGCTGCTCCGGGCCGATCCCGACCGGCTGACGCAGGTCCTGGTGAACCTGCTGTCGAACGCCGCGAAGTTCGTGCCGGAGGGGGCCGGGCGGGTCGGGGTGCGGCTCGCCGAGGAGCCGGGGGCGCTGACCGTCGCGGTGCGGGACAACGGGCCGGGCGTGCCGGAGGCGGACCGCGCGGCGATCTTCGAGAAGTTCCGCCAGGGCGGCGACGCGCAGGCCCGGCCGGCCGGGACCGGCCTCGGGCTTCCGATCAGCCGGCAGATCGTGGAACATCTCGGGGGAACGATGTGGCTGGAATCAGAACCGGGTGGCGGCGCGTGCTTCGCGTTCAGACTGCCCCTCCAGCCGGGAGGAAGGGCCGATGGCGAAGGTGCTGATCGCTGACGACGAGCCGAACATCGTCGTCAGTCTGGAGTTCATGATGAAGCGCGAGGGGTACGAGGTGCTCGTCGCCCGCGACGGGGCCGCCGCGCTGGCGACGATCCGGGCGGAGCGGCCGGACCTCGTGCTGCTCGACGCAATGATGCCGGGGATGACCGGGTTCGACGTCTGCGAGGCGGTGCGCGGCGACGCCGGCCTCCGGCACACCGTGATCCTGATGCTGACGGCCAAGGGGCGGGAGACCGACGTCGCCCGCGGGGTTGGCGCCGGGGCGGACGCCTATGTGACGAAGCCCTTCTCGACGCGCGATCTGGTGCAGAAGGTGCGGGAGATGCTGGGGTGAAGTGCAATCCGTTTGATGTCTTCGGACGAGCAGGCGCTGCCGGCGCTGGCGCCCCGGCGGGGATGCCTGTGCCGGAGTCGCATTGGCCGAAGCGATCAAACGGTGGCCGGTTAGGCCTCACTCTGGTGTCAGCGCGCGGCTCGCTTTCACATCCCACGTCCTCACTTCACGATTTTGACCGTC
>JBGALW010000034.1:0-28165 GCA_044223585.1 Amaricoccus sp. | reverse complement strand
GGCGTCGCCCGGTTCTCCGGCGCGCTCGCCAATGCCTGCGCCAGCGCGGACCTGAAGCTGCGCCGCCTGCTCGACCGCATCGACGCGGACGCCGCCGCGGCGGGCCTCGACGCCGGCGGGCCGTACCGCCTGCCCGACACCCGCGTCCCCGACGCGCCCCGCCTGTCGGGCGGGTTCGGGGCGGGGGGGATCCGTGCGGTGATCTGGGCGACCGGCTACGAGCCGGACCACGGGTGGGTGAACCTGCCGGTCTTCGACGCCAAGGGCCGGATCCGCCACGACGGCGGCGTGGTCGGCGGCGGGATCTACGTCCTGGGCCTGCGGTACCTGCGTACCGCGCGCTCCTCGCACATCGCCGGCGCCGGCCCCGACGCCGAGGCGATCGCGACCCACCTTGCCGCCGGCCTCGCCCGGCCGGCCGCCGCCTGAAGGATGATCGTCATGCCGTGCCCCAGCCATGATGCCGTGATCGTCGGCGCCCGCGTCGCCGGTGCCGCGACCGCGCTGTGCCTTGCCCGCGCCGGTGCGCGCGTGCTGCTGGTCGACCGGGCGCCGGAGATCGGCGACACGCTCTCGACCCACGCGCTGATGCGACCCGCGGTCGACCTTCTCGCCGGCTGGGGCCTCCTCGACGCGCTGGTCGCCGCGGGCACCCCGTGGGTGCGGCACGCCCGCTTCCAGTACGGCGCCGACGCCACGCTGGTGGCGATCCGGCCGACCGACGCCGCGCCGGGCCTTCTCGCCCCGCGCCGCTTCGTGCTCGACGCCCTCCTCGTCGAGGCCGCCGCGGCGGCCGGGGCCGAGGTCGCGCTCGGCACGGCCGCCGAGGGCTGCCTCCGCGACGACACGGGACGGGTGACGGGCGTCCTGCTCCGCCAGGGCGGCAAGGTCCGTCCGGTGCGCGCGGGCATCGTCATCGGCGCGGACGGCCGGACCTCGCCGGTCGCGGCCGCCGTCGGCGCCGGGACGCTCGCCACTTCGCCGCACCGCACGGCGACGGTCTTCACCTATGCCCCGGGCGTGCCGAACGAGGGCTATCGCTGGTACTTTGGCGACGGCGTCACCGGCGGCGCCATCCCCACCAACGACGGACTCCACTGCCTCTTTGCCGCCTGCCGGCCCGGCGAATACGCCGCGCGCTTCGCCGACCCGCGCGCCGGCATGGCGTCGATCCTCGCCGGCTTCGATCCCGTCCTCGCCGACGCCCTCACGTCCGGACCCGCATCCGGAGACGTCGGGCGCATCCGCCGCTTTCCCGGCGCTCCCGGCCACCTGCGCGCCCGCGCCGGCGCGGGCTGGGCGCTGGTCGGGGACGCGGCGTTCTTCAAGGACCCGGCCACCGCCCATGGCATCACCGACGCGCTGCTCGACGCCGACGCGCTGGCGGCGAGCCTTGCGTGCGGGCATCCCGGCGCCTATGCCCATGCCCGGCATGCCGCGTCACTGCGGCTGTTCGACGTCACCCAGCGGATCGCCAGCCTCGACTGGAGCCTCGACGAACTCCGCCCGCTGCACGACCGCCTGAATGCCTGCATCCGGGACGAGCACGCCGCGATGGCGCCGCGCCTCGCCCCGACCGGATGAACGAGAGGGGAGGAAGTGATGGAAAAGGACGGCTGGGCCGGCGTCACCGGAGGCAAGCCCCGCGTCGGCCAGAGCGCCGAGCGCAGCCGCACGACGCGGATGGCCGACGTCGAGGCCTTCACCGAGATGACCGGCGACCGCAACCCGCTGCACTATGACCGGGCCCTTGCCGAGCGCTCGCCCTTCGGCCGGCTGATCGTGCAGGGGGGCGTCACCTCCGGCATCCTCAACGCGCTGGTCGCCGAGGATCTGCCCGGTCCGGGGTCGGTCTTTCTCGCGGTCGAGTGGCGCTTCGTCAAGGCGGTCGGCATCGACGAGACGATCACCGGCCGCGTCGAGGTGCTGGAGGTCCGCGACGACAAGCCGATCTGCCGGATCGCGACCACGGTCCGCAACGCCGCCGGCGAGGACTGCCTGACCGGCACCGCGACCGTCTACACCATGCCGCTCGAGGAGGCCGGGGGGGCCACTTCACGGTGACTGGCCGTGCGGCGCCGGGAGTGGTAGCGAGGCGGGGGCGAGGCGCGGCGGACGGGAGAGATGTGCCGGACACCCCGACGTTCTGAAGATCGCACGACCGTCTGAGAGCAGCGATGGTCTATCGGCACTATCGCCTGCCATCGCTGACGTCGCTCGCGGCGTTCGAGGCCTCCGCCCGGCACAGGAGCATCCAGCGTGCGGCCGACGAGCTCAACGTCACGGCCGGCGCGGTCAGCCGTCAGGTCAAGGCGCTGGAGGAGGAACTCGGCGTCGCGCTTTTCGCGCGCACGCCGAAGGGCCTCGCGCTGACCGCCGACGCGGAGGCGCTCTATGCCGTGCTTTCCCAGGCGTTCAGCCGAACGGCGGAGACGGTGCAGGTCATCCGCAGCGGAAACCGGATCCGGCGGGTCACCCTTGCATGCACCCACGCCGTCGCAACGCACTGGCTGATGCCGCGGATGGGCGACTTCTGGCGGCGCTTCCCCGATCTGGTCGTCGACCACCTCATCTCCGACGACGCGAGGGACTTCCGGCGGGCTGAGGTCGATCTCCGGATCCGCTACGGGTTCGGCGCCTGGCCCGACGAGGCCTCGACGCTCCTGATGACCGAGACGATCTATCCCGTCGCCGGTCCGGGCTTTGCGCGCCAGCGCGCCGGGGCGACCGCGGCCGACATCGCGGGCCTCCCGCTTCTGCACATGGACTGGACGGACCCGGAATGGACCGGCTGGGACGAGCTTCTGCGCCGGGCCGGCATTCCGCATGGGCCCCTTTCCGGCCGGCGCTTCGGAACGCTCGCCGTGGTGCTGCAGGCCTGTCAGGAGGACCAGGGTGTGGCGATCGGCTGGCACCGCCTCGTGCGCTCCCTCGTGGAAGAAGGCCGGCTCGTGCGGTTCACCGAGCTGCGCGTTCCGTCGCCGGGTTCCTACTACCTGACCTGGAACGACAGGCAGCCGCCGGGCGCCGCCGTCGGGGCGCTTCGCGACTGGCTCCTTGCCACCGCGCAGGCCGAAGCGGACTGAAGCGCCGCAACCGGCCGTGGCCCTTGAGTTTTTTGCAGGTGGGCGCGGATTTTTTCTCGGATCGATCGCAGCCGGTCGCCTGATATACGCGGCGTTGCGAGTCGCGCGTGGGATTCCGGCGGCGCTCGCGGTCATCGCCACACCTTCCGGGAAAGAAAGAGAGAGATGCTCGAGGATTCCGACGTGCTCGCACTGCTGGCGGAGCGCCGGCCGAACCACTCGCTGCCGCGGGCGTTCTACACCGACCCCGACATCTTCCGTCTCGATCTGGAGCGCATCTGGTACCGGAGCTGGCTCTTCGCCATCCCGGCCTGCGAGATCGCGAGGCCCGGCAACTACGTCACCCACCGGGTCGGCCTCCATTCGGTCATCGTCGTCCGCGGCGCCGACGGGGTGATCCGCGCCTTTCACAACAGCTGTCGCCACCGCGGCTCGGCGCTCTGCCGGACGGCGAAGGGATCGAACCCGAAGATCGTCTGCCCGTATCACCAGTGGACCTACGAGCTTGACGGGCGCCTGCTGTGGGCCCGCGACATGGACGCCGACTTCGACGCCTCAAGCCACGGGCTGAGGCCGGTGCATTGCCGCGACCTGAACGGCCTCGTCTATATCTGCCTCGCCGACGACGCCCCGCCGATCGACGCATTCGCCGAGCAGGCCGCGCGCTATCTCGCCCCGCACGACCTCGCGAATTCCAGGGTCGCCTTCGAGAGCACCATCGTCGAGAAGGGCAACTGGAAGCTCGTCTGGGAGAACAATCGGGAGTGCTATCATTGCGCGGGCAACCACCCGGCGCTCACGCGCACCTTCCCCGAGGATCCGAAGCTCTTCGGGGCCGAGGGCGGAAAGGGCCTGTCGCCGGTGCTTGACCGGCATGTCGAGCGGTGCGAGCTCGCCGGCGCGCCCTCGGCGTTCCAGATGGACCCGATGGGCCGCTGGCGCTTCGTCCGCATGCCGCTGCTCGGCAAGGCCGAGAGCTATACGATGGACGGCAGGGTCGCGGTGGAGAGGCCGAACTCCTCGATCCCGTTCAGGGACGCCGGCGCGCTGCTGCTCTTCAACTACCCGTCGAGCTGGAACCACTTTCTCTCCGACCACTCGATCGTGTTCCGCGTGACCCCGCTCAGCGCGACGGAGACGGAGGTTTCGACCCGCTGGCTCGTGCACAAGGATGCGCGGGAGGGCGTCGACTACGACCTGAAGCGGCTGACCGAGGTCTGGGTCGCGACCAACGACGAGGACCGCGTGGTGGTCGAGAACAACCAGCAGGGCATCCTGTCGCCGGCCTACCGGCCGGGGCCTTACTCGTCCCTTCAGGAGGGCGGGGTGATCCAGTTCGTCGACTGGTATGCGGACGTCCTCGGCGGCTCCCTCGGGAAGCCCGCCCTGGCCGCGGCGGAGTGACGGGGATGGTCGTCGCCGCGCCCGGCCCGGAGGAAGACACGATCTGGACCGACCACGAGCCGCTCGAATGCTGCGCCATCGTCCCCGAGGCGCCGGATGTCGCGACGGTGAGCTTCGTTTCGCCGAGCGGGGCCTGGTTCCGCTACAAACCCGGCCAGTTCGTGACGCTGGAGCTGCCGGTGCCCGGCGGCCCGATCTGGCGGACCTACACCATCTCGTCGTCCCCGTCGCGGCCGCTGACCCTCGGGATCACCGTCAAGGCCGGACCGGACAGCGTCGGCACCCGCTGGATGCTCGACCACCTCAAGGTCGGGATGAAGATCCGCGCCCGGGGACCGGCGGGGATCTTCACGATCCCGACGCGCGGCGACGGCAAGTACCTGTTCATATCGGCAGGTACCGGCATCACGCCGTCGCTGTCGATGACCAACTACCTCTACGATCGGGGGCTCGGCACCGACGTCGTGCTGATCAACTGCGCCCGCCGTCCTGCCGAGATCATCTGCCGCAGGCGGCTGGAGCTGATGGTCACGCGCGTCCCTGCGATCAAGCTGCACTTCATCGTCGAGCAGGAGGATCCCTACGACGTCTGGACCGGCTACCGCGGCCGGCTGAACCAGATCATGCTCGGGCTGATCGCCAGCGACTATCTCGAGCGGCAGGTCTACTGCTGCGGTCCGGAGCCGTTCATGCAGGCGGTGCGCGACATGCTGATCGCGCTGGGCTTCGACATGGAGAACTATCACCAGGAGAGCTTCGTGATCGCCGTCGAGACACCGGCGGACGCACCGGTTCTCGACGACTTCGTCCCCGACGAGGCAAGGGCGGCCGAGATCGTCTTCGTGGAGTCCGGCGTGACCGCGACCTGCGACGAGACCGACACCGTGCTCGTGGCGGCCAAGGCGGCGGGCCTCAACATCCCGAACGGCTGCAACTTCGGGGTCTGCGGCACCTGCAAGGTCCGCAAGCTGTCCGGCGAGGTTCACATGGTCCACAACGGCGGCATCTCTGCCGAGGACATCGACGACGGCTGGATTCTTGCCTGCTGCTCGCGGCCGATCGGGCATGTCGAGGTGGGCGTGTGACCCTCGGGAGTCGGGGGGAGGGCGGCGAGGGCCTGGGCATCCGGATCGGCATCGTCGGGGGCAACGGCTGGCTTGGTGGAGCGCTGGCCCGCGCCCTCGTGGCGAGCGGGCTCCTGCCGCCCTCGAGCCTGACGCTCTCCTGCCGGAGCGCGCCTCCGGACTGGCTTCCCGGGGCCGAGTGGACGCGCGACAACCAGGCGCTGGCTGATGCGGTGGACGTCATCATCCTGTCGGCCCGCCCCGAGAACTGGCCGGACGTCCGGATCTCGGCGGCCGGCGGGCTCGTCGTGTCGGTCATGGCCGGCGTGCCGCTCGCCGCCCTGTCGGCCGGCACCGGTACGCAGCGGGTCGTGCGCGCCCTGCCGAATGCGGCGGCCGAGGTCGGCAGGTCCTACACGCCGTGGGTCGCGTCCCCCGGGACAACCGACGAGGACCGCCGCATTGTCGGCCGGATCTTCGACGCCTGCGGAACCCAGGACGAAGTCGCCAGCGAGGCGGCGATCAGTTATCTGACCGGGCTTTCGGGCACCGGGCCGGCCTACCCGGCGCTGCTCGCGGCGGCGATGATCGAGGACGCCGTGGCGCATGGCATCCCGCGGGACGTGGCGCGCCGCGCCGCGGTGGACATGCTGATCGGAACCGGACGGCTGTTCGAGAAGGACGGGGCAGACCCCGCCGCGACCGTCACCGCGTTTCTCGCCTATCGCGGCGTCACGGCGGCGGCGATCGAAGCGATGCGGGCGGAGGGGTTCGACCGCGTGGTGAGCGCGGGACTGCGGGCAGCCCATGCGAAGACGATCAGCATGGACGTGGGCAGCTAGGCGCCGTCCGCCGGGAGCTGGAGCTTGTTGCGGGCGATGAACCGGTCCATTTCCCGGCGCTGGGGAAGCTCTCCGGTGAAGATCGAGACGTATTCCGGGATCCGTCGCAGCCGCAGGGCGACCGGCTCCTCCGACTGCATCGAGATGTAGCCGATCTGGACGAGATAGATCGTGCGGGCCCGGACGTCCGCGGCCGTCTCGTCGTGGCCGAAGCGCATGAGCATCCGGGTCAGTGCCTCGATGCGGATCCGGTCGGCCTCGCGGACCTCCGCGAGGATCGCGTCCGACTGCAGCGCCCAGCTGCGGACCGCGAACTCGAAACGCGAGTCGAAGAGGCTGCTGTCCAGCCAGCAGTCGAAGACGTTCAGCATCGCCTCGGTCATCGTGTCGGCGTAGGCCTCGGCCTGGGCCACGATGCTGCCGGTATTCTTCTCGCGCCATCGGGCGACGAGCGCCGCGAGCAGCTCCTCGCGGTCGGTGAAGAACCAGTAGAAGCTCGTCCGCGAAAGCTTCAGGCGTTTCGCGAGCGGAAGGATCTTCACCCCGTCGACGCCCGACTCCAGCAGGAGCTCGTAGGCGGCCTGAAGCCAGACCTCCGGGGAGCCACGCCAGCCGCTCTCGCTCGCCACCTGTTCCATGTCCGACGTCATAGCAGACGCGGCCCGTTCCACAACCGGAATGTTCAATCGTGCCGCATGGCCCGTACACTACAGAACATTTTAATTGACACCTATGTACACTCTGCCGTATCGGGGAGTCGTCAGTCGTCGAGGGGAGCCAGCCCGTGCCAGCCGATCCGCTTCTCCAGCCGTTCCAGCTGAAGCACCTGACGCTCCGGAACCGGATCATCGTCACCGCGCACGAGCCGGCCTATCCCGAGGACGGGATGCCGAAGGAGCGCTATCGCGCCTACACCGTCGAGCGGGCGAGGGGCGGGGTCGCGCTGACGATGACCGCGGGCTCGGCGGCGGTGTCGCCGGACAGCCCGCCGGTGTTCAACAACATCCTCGCCTACAAGGACGAGGTCGTGCCGTGGGTGCGCGAGCTGACCGACGCGGTGCACGAGGCGGGCGCCGCGGTGATGATCCAGCTCACGCACCTCGGGCGCCGCACCCGCTGGGACAAGGGCGACTGGCTGCCGGTGGTCGCGCCGAGCCATGCCCGCGAGGCGGCGCACCGCGCCTTCCCGAAGCGCATCGAGGACTGGGACATCGACCGTATCGTCCGCGAGTTCGGCGACGCCGCCGAGCGGATGAAGGAAGGCGGGATGGACGGGATCGAGCTCGAATCCTACGGCCACCTGCTCGACCAGTTCGTCTCGCCGCTGACCAACGACCTCGGGGCGCCGTTCGGCGGGTCGCTCGAGAACCGCATGCGCTTTACCCTGACGGTGCTCGGCGAGATCCGCCGCCGCGTCGGGCCGGACTTCATCGTCGGCCTGCGCTACACCGGCGACGAGATGGTCGAGGGCGGCTTCCGGGCCGAGGAGGGGCTGGAGATCTCGCGGCGGCTCCGCGACAGCGGACTCGTCGACTTCCTCAACGTCGTGCGCGGCCACATCGACACCGACGCCGGCCTCACCGACGTCATCCCGATCCAGGGGATGGCGAACGCGCCGCATCTCGACTTCGCCGGCGAGGTCCGCGCGGCGACCGGCTTCCCGGTGTTCCATGCGGCGAAGATCCCCGACGTCGCGACGGCGCGGCACGCGATCGCCAGCGGCAAGCTCGACATGGTCGGGATGACCCGCGCGCACATGACCGACCCGCACATCGTGCGCAAGATCATCGCGGGCGAGGAGGACCGGATCCGGCCCTGCGTCGGCGCCAACTACTGCCTCGACCGGATCTATCAGGGCGGTGCGGCCTACTGCATCCACAACGCGGCCACCGGCCGCGAGCTGACGATGCCGCACGTGATCGCCAGGGCGGAGGCGAAACGCAAGGTGGTGATCGTCGGCGCCGGCCCCGCGGGCATGGAGGCGGCGCGGGTCGCCGGCGAGCGCGGCCACGCGGTCGTCGTCTTCGAGGCCGCGGACGACGCCGGCGGGCAGATCCGGCTGACCGCGCAGAGCCCCCGCCGGCGCGAGATGATCTCGATCATCGACTGGCGCATGGCCGAATGCGAGCGCCTTGGCGTCGCTTTCCGCTTTAACGCCTGGGCCGAGGCCGAGGACGTGCTCGCCGAGGATCCGGACGTCGTGATCGTCGCGACCGGCGGCATGCCGCACACCGAGGTCCTGACCCGCGGCAACGAGCTCGTCGTCTCGTCGTGGGACATCCTTTCGGGCGACGCGAAGCCCGGAACGAACGTCCTCGTCTACGACGACGCGGGCGATCATGCCGGGCTCCAGGCCGCCGAGATCATCGCCGCGACCGGCGCGAGGGTCGAGATCATGACGCCGGACCGCGCCTTCGCACCCGAGGTCATGGCGATGAACCTCGTGCCCTACATGCGCAGCCTGCAGAAGCTCGACACCATTTTCACCGTCACCTTCCGGCTGATGGCGGCCGAGAAGCGCGGCAACCGGCTCATCGCCCATGTCGGCAGCGACTATGGCGGCGTCGCGAAGGAGCGCGAGGTCGACCAGATCGTGGTCAACCATGGAACCGTGCCGCTCGACGATCTCTATTTCGCGCTGAAGCCGATGTCGCGCAACCTCGGGTCGGTCTCGTACACCGAGCTCATCGCCGGCCGGCCGCAGTCCGCGGACCGCAACCCGGAGGGGCACTTCCAGCTGTTCCGCATCGGCGACGCCGTTTCGGCCCGCAACACCCACGCCGCGATCTACGACGCCCTGCGCCTCGTGAACGCGCTCTGACCCGCCCGAAGGGGGATGAACCGCAGGCGCCGGCCCACACGGGCCGGGCCGATGGGAGAGACTGACCAGCAACAGGGAGAGGTGGAATGGACGTGGAGGCGGTCCAGGCGGAACACGGCGAGCGTATCGCGGTGCGCGGCGTCAGCAAGATCTTCGGGGGCGACGTCGATATGGCGCTCCGGCTGCTGCGGGAGGGTTTCAGCAAGGAGGAGATCCTCAAGCGCAGCAGCTGCGTGATCGCGGTGAACGACGTCTCCTTCAGCGTCGGCCCCGGCGAGATCTTCGTCGTCGTCGGTCTTTCCGGCTCGGGCAAGTCGACGCTCGTGCGCTGCCTGAACCGCCTGCAGCCTCCGTCAGCCGGCGAGGTCATGATCGACGGCGAGGACATCTGCACCGCCTCGGAGGAACGGCTGCGGGCGCTGCGGCTCGAGAAGATCACGATGGTCTTCCAGCATTTTGCGCTCCTGCCGCACCGCAGCGTCGTCGAGAACGTCGAATACGGCCTCAAGATGCGCAACCTCGCGCCCGCCGCCCGCCGGGACAAGGCGCTGAAGACCCTTGAGAGCGTCGGGCTCGCGGCGTGGGCGAACCACCTTCCCGGCGAGCTCAGCGGTGGCATGCGGCAGCGCGTCGGCATCGCCCGCGCCCTGGCGCTCGATCCCGAGATCCTGCTGATGGACGAGCCCTTCGGCGCGCTCGATCCGCTGATCCGGCAGGAAATGCAGCGCGAGCTG
The DNA here is from genome assembly GCA_044223585.1 of Amaricoccus sp. Classification (GTDB taxonomy): domain Bacteria; phylum Pseudomonadota; class Alphaproteobacteria; order Rhodobacterales; family Rhodobacteraceae; genus Amaricoccus. The sequence continues at coordinate 18,214 of JBGALW010000034.1, read as the reverse complement.
CTGGAACTCCAGCGCAACCGCGATCGTGCTGACGCCGGCGGACGGCTACGTCTCCGCCTTCATCCGGGACATCGACCGCGGGCGCGTCCTGCCGGTACGCGCGGCGATCCGCGCAGGCGGGCTGCCGGCAGGCTCCGACGCACTGCCGCGCGTCGAGGGCAGCAGGAAGCTCGTCGATGTCCTGCCGCTCGCGTGCCGCGGACCGGTCCTCGTGACCGCGGCCGACGGCACTCCCGAGGGGGTGGTCGAAGCGGCGGACATCGCCGCGCTCATCTCGCAACCGCAGGAAGGATAGTCCGCCATGGCAATCTGGGACTCGATTCAATCCGCGGCCGACCTGCTGCGCCCCTCGACCTTCGGCACGCTCCCGCTCGACAAGTGGATCCAGTCCGGCGTGCGGGACTGGATGATACCGGCGCTGCGTCCGACCTTCCGCCTCCTGCAATGGCCGATCGCGACGGTGCTCGACGCTTTGCAGGGGCTGCTGCTCGCGGTTCCCTTCGCCGTCATCCTCGCGCTTGCGGTCTGGGGTGCCTGGCGTGCCGGCGGCCGCGGGCTCGCGCTGTTCACGGCGGCGTCGCTGCTCCTGCTCGACTGGCTCAACCTCTGGTCGGAGACGATGGTGACGCTCGCCATGGTCGTGACAGCGGTCGTCTTCTGCGTGCTGATCGGCATCCCGCTCGGCATTCTCGCCGCGCGAAGCAACCGCTGGGCAGCGATCCTGCGGCCGATCCTCGACATCATGCAGACGATCCCCTCCTTCGTCTATCTGGTGCCGATCGTCATGCTCTTCGGCGTCGGCATCGTCCCGGCGGTGATCGCGACGATCATCTTCGCCCTGCCGCCGCTGGTGCGCCTGACCAACCTCGGCATCCGTCAGGTCCAGTCCGAGCTCGTCGAGGCGGGCGAGGCCTTCGGCTCGACGCGCCGCCAGATCCTCTGGGAGATCCAGCTGCCGCTCGCGCTCCGCACCATCATGACCGGTGTGAACCAGACGCTGATGCTCGCGCTCTCGATGGTCGTCATCGGCGCGCTGATCGGGGCAGGGGGGCTCGGGCTCACCGTCTACACCGGCCTCGGGCGGCTCGACATCGGCTACGCCAGCATCGGCGGGCTCGGGATCGTGCTGATGGCGATCATTCTCGACCGCATCACCCAGGCGATGGCCGACGACTCCCGGCCGCGCCGCCGGCGCGCGGCCGCCAGCCACTGAACGCCGAACGCGAACGAAGCTTCCAGCAGAGGGGGATGACCCATGAAACGCCTGTTCCTTACGATCGGTCTTGCGTCAGCGGTGGCGCTCGCGGCCGCCGCGCCGGGCTCCGCCGCGGATCTGCCCGGCGAGGGCAAGACCGTGCGGATGGCCCAGCCGACCTGGGACACCGAATGGTTCCAGGCCCAGGTCTACCGCAAGGTGCTCGAACGGCTCGGCTACGAGGTCGAGCAGCCGATGGCACTCGACAACCCGCCCTTCTATCAGGCGGTCGCGCAGGGCGACGTCGACTTCTGGGCCAGCGGCTGGTTCCCGCTGCACAACAGCTACCTGCCCGAGATCGAGGGCAAGGCGAAGCCGGTCGGCTACGTGGCGAAGGGCGGCGCGCTGCAGGGCTACCTCGTCGACAAGAAGACCGCGGAGGCAAATGGCATCCGTTACCTCGAGGACCTGAAGGACCCGGAGAAGGCCAAGCTCTTCGACGCCGACGGCGACGGCACGGCCGACCTCGTGGCCTGCCCGCCGGGCTGGGGCTGCGAGCTGACGATCACCCACCAGATCGAAGCCTATGGCCTCGGCGACACCGTGCACCAGATCCAGGCGTCCTATTCCGCATCGATGGCCGACGCGATCAGCCGCTACGAGCAGGGCCAGCCGATCCTCTTCTACACCTGGACCCCGAACTGGACCGTCGGCCTGCTGAAGCCCGATGAGGACGTCGTCTGGCTCCAGGTCCACGACGTCAAGCTGCCGGACGACCAGCAGGACATGGCCGAGTTCACCACCGTGGCCGACGTGACCGGCTGCGCCGCCAATCCCTGCAACATGGGCTGGCCGGCGAACGACATCCGTGTCGTCGCGAATGACGCGTTCCTCGCCGAGAACCCGGCGGCCGCGAAGCTCTTCGAGGTGATGAGCATTCCGCTCGCCGACATCTTCGCGCAGAACGCCCGGATGTATCAGGGCGAGAGCAAGCCCGCTGACCTCGAGCGCCACGCTGACGAGTGGATCGCCGCGCACCAGGCCGAGGTCGACGGCTGGGTCGCCGCGGCCGAGGCGGCGGCGTCGAACTGACACCCCGGTCGGGCGCGCGCAGCCGCGTGCGCCCACATCCACTGCCAGCCGGGCGCGGCGGTCGCGGGCAGTCCGCCCAGACTAGATCCTGAAGACCGGCTGCAGCAGGCGGGGCACGAGGGACCGGAAGCGGAGCGGCGCGTCGGTCGCGGCGACGCAGAGGCAGGGGCCGTCCTCGGTCGCGCGGGGGGTATGGCCGAGATCCTCGTCGGCGACCTCGAGATCTCCGGCCCCGAACAGCCCGGTCTCGTCGGCGAAGGCGCCGGAGAGCACCAGCGTCAGTTCCAGCCCCCGGTGCCCGTGCTCGGGCACCGCCTGTGCCGCGGGGATCGACAGGAGGCGCAGGCTGCCGGCCGCGCCGGACCAGAGGATCGCCTGCTTCGCCCCGAAGCCGAGCGACCGCCAGCGGGGACCGGTCGTCCCGACAAGGTCGGCGATCGGCGCGGGGTAGACCGAAGCTGCCTCGCGGCGGACCGGGTCGGCGGGCGCGGTCCCGAGCGCGGCCAGCGCACGATCCCGCGCGCCGGGCGAGAGGCCCTCGGGGCCGAGACCGTCGAGCACGAGGCCGCCGACGAGCTGGTGGGCGCCGAGGCGCGCGCGGCATTCGTCGCAGAGCGACACATGGGCCGCCAGGATCACCGCGAACGGGTAGGGCAGCGACCCGGCCGCATAGGCGGCAAGCATCGGATCGGGCGCGTGGTGCGCGGGCTCGGTCATTGTCTCAATCCCCGAAGCTCGTACCGCAGGCGGTCGATCGCGAGGCGCAGCCGCGACTTGACCGTCCCGAGCGGCAGGCTGGTCTGCCGGCTGATCTCCTGATGGGTCAGGTCGCCGAGATAGGCGCGCTCGACCATGTCGCGCTGCGCCGCCGGGAGCGCCGCGAGCGCCGTGCGCAGCCGCCCGACCTCCTGCTCCAGCGCCAGCGCATCGTCGGTTTCGTTCGGGCCGGGCTGGGCGGCGATGTCCTCCGGCAGCGGCGGCGCCTCGCGGCGGGCGAGGTCGACGCGCCGGTTGCGCGCGATCTGGTAGATCCAGCCCGAGACCTGGGCACGCGATGGATCGAACTGCGCGCGGGCCCGCCAGACCCGGAGCATCACGTCCTGTGCAATGTCCTCGGCCACCGCTGCCGGCGTCCCGCTCCGCATCGCCATCGCCTTCACCCGCGGCGCATAGAAGTCGAACAGGCGGGCAAAGGCCGCACGGTCGCCGTCGTCGCGGACGGCAAGCATCCAGCGCGTCTGGTCCGAGAGACCGGAGGGCGCATCCTCATTCGGTTCCATAGGCCCCATCAGTCCACCTAACCGCGTCCGGCGCAATCGGGGTGATCGCGGCGTCGGTCCGTCAGCAAGGCAGGCGTTCATTGTCATGTGCGGCTCTACGGGCGGGGGCGCGGGCCGGATCTATTTTTGATCCGCCTCCCGCCGCGCCCCGTAGCCCCTCACCGAAGCAAGGAGACGGTCCATGCCCTTCGACGCCCGCCCGAGGACCCAGCGCATCGCCATCGTCGGCGCCGGCATCTCCGGCCTCTCCGCCGCGCTCGCCCTCCACGGCGAGGCGCAGGTGACGGTGTACGAGGCGGAGCCGCGCCTCGGCGGCCATGCCCGCACGGTCGAGGCCGGGCGGCGCGGGCTGCCGGTCGACACCGGGTTCATCGTCTTCAACTACGCCACCTATCCGCATCTCGGCCGCCTGTTCCGGGACCTGGAGGTGCCGGTCGAGCGGAGCGACATGAGCTTCGGCGCGAGCCTCGACGGCGGGCGGATCGAGTACGCCCTCCGCGATGTCCGCTCGCTGTTCGCCCAGCCGCGCAACGCGCTGTCGCCCGACTTTCTCGGGATGCTGCGCGACGTCGTCCGCTTCAACCGGGGGGCCGAGGCGGCGGTTACCGAGGGCCAGTCGGTCGGCGATCTCGTCGCCACGCTGGGACTCGGCGCGGGGTTTCGCCGCCTCTACCTGCGGCCGTTCTGCGGCGCGATCTGGTCGACGCCCGATGCGGAGGTCGATGACTTTCCCGCGGCGCTGCTGGTGCGCTTCTTCCGCAACCATGGCCTGCTCGGGCTCGCCGGCCAGCACCAGTGGTGGACCGTGCGCGGCGGCAGCCGGACGTATGTGGACCGCCTCGCGCGGCGCCTCGAAGCCGGAGGCGTCGCGCTCAGGACCGGCACGCCGGTCCGGGCGATCCACCGCGATGCCACCGGCGTCGAGGTCGTCGCGGCCGGGTCGGAGCCGGAGCGTTTCGACAAGGTCGTGCTCGCCTGCCATGCCGACCAGGCGCTGCGCCTGCTGCCGAAGCCGGGCGACGCCGAGGCGCGGCTGCTCGCGGCCATCCGCTATCGTCCCAACCGGGCGGTGCTGCACGCCGATCCGGCGCAGATGCCGCGCCGCCGCGTCTGCTGGTCGAGCTGGAACCACCGCTCCGGGTCGCATGGTGGCGTGGGCGTCACCTACTGGATGAACCGCCTGCAGAACCTGCCGGAGGACGACCCGCTGTTCGTGACCCTGAACCCGGTGACGCCGATCCGGGAGGACCGCATCTACGACGAGACCGAGTTCTGGCACCCGGTCTTCGACCTGGAGGCGATCCGGGCGCAGGCGGGCATTGCCGCGATCCAGGGCGGGAACCGGACCTGGTATGCCGGCGCCTGGCTCCGCAACGGCTTCCACGAGGACGGGCTTGCGAGCGCGATGCGCACGGGTGCGGTGCGCCACGCCTTCCGCTACCGGGTCGACTTCGTGCTGCTCGACCCGGAGGCGCCGGCCGATGCGCCGCTGTTCGGCCGCAACCGCCGGGCGGTGGCCAGCGTCCACGACCGCGACCACGGCGGCCCGGTGCGGAACGGCGCGGGCGCGCCCTGGGCGCGGAGCGCGTTCGCGGCGGCGGGGCTTGCGGGCGGCTATCGCCTGCTGCTCCTGACGCAGCCGCGCTGGTTCGGCACCGTCTTCAACCCGGTGAGCTTCTGGCTCGCCCTCGATGGCGCCGCGCTGGTGGCGGTCATTGCCGAGGTCACCAACACCTACGGCGACCGACACAGCTATCTCTGCGCCAGGCCCGGCTTCACGCCGATCGCGCCGGGCGACGTCATCACCGCGGGCAAGGTCTTTCACGTCTCGCCGTTCCAGGAGATCGCCGGGCGCTATGGCTTCAGCTTCGACATCCGGGACGAGGCGATCGCCATCCGGATCGCCCACCGGAACGGCGCCGAGGGGCTGGTCGCGACCCTCGAAGGTGCGCGGCTTCCCCTGACGGCGGCCCGCGTGCTGCGCGGCGCCTTTCGCTTCCCCTTCGCGGGCCTCCGGGCCATTGCGCTCATCCACTGGCAGGCGCTGCGTCTCTGGCGGAAGGGCGCGCCCTTCCGCCCGCGGCCCCTGCCACCCGCCGAGGACATCACCGCATGAACGCTTCCCTGACCCGCCGCGTCGCCACGGACTTCCTCTCGGCCTGCGAGCGCATCGAGACCGGCCGCCTGCGCGTGCGCACCCCCGAGGGCCACGTCCACGACTTCGGCGGCGCGGGCACCGAGGCCGAGTTCCGGATCAACGACTGGTCGGCTGTCACCGCGCTCCTCGCCCGCGGCGACGTCGGCTTCGGCGAGGGCTATGTCGCCGGGCTGTGGGACACGCCGGCGATCGAGCCTCTCGTCGAGCTAGCCCTTATCAACCAGCAGTCGGTCCGCCGCTACGTCTTCCCGAGCCGCTGGAACGGCCTTGTGTTCCGGGTCATCGACCGGATCGTCCGGCGGAACTCGGTCGCGGGCTCCAGCCGGAACATCCGCGCCCACTACGACGTCGGCAACGAGTTCTATGGCGAGTGGCTCGATCCGGGCTTTACCTATTCCTCGGCGCTGTTCGCCGATGGGGACGACGACCTCGAGCGGGGGCAGGCGCGCAAGTACGACCGTATCCTCGACCGGATCGGCGGCCGCGAACGCATCCTGGAGATCGGCTGCGGCTGGGGCGGTTTCGCGGAGCGCGCCGCGGGCCGCGGCCACGATGTGACGGCGATCACCGTGTCGCCGGCGCAGAAGGCCTACGCCGACGCCCGGCTCGACGGCCGCGCCGAGGTTCAGCTCCGCGACTATCGACGGACCGGCGGCCGCTATGACGGCATCGTCTCGATCGAGATGATCGAGGCGGTCGGCGAGCGGTACTGGCCGACCTACTTCGCGACGCTGAAGGAGCGCCTCGCCGAGGGCGGAACGGCCGTGCTTCAGGCGATCACCGTCTCGGACGACTATTTTCCCGAGTACCGCCGCTGCACCGACTATATCCGGCACTCGACCTTTCCCGGTGGCATGCTCCTCTGCAACCGCGCCATCGCCGGAGAGGCGGCGCGGGCCGGCCTGCGCGCCGGGACGCCCTTCGCGTTCGGCCGCGACTATGCGGAGACGTGCCGGCAATGGGCGTCCCGCCTCGTCGCCCGGAGCGGGCGGCTGACGGCGCTCGGCTACGGTGGCCCGACGCTCCGGCACTGGCGCTATTACCTGGAGGCCTGTGCGGCCACCTTCGCCGTCGGCCGCACGGACGTCGTGCAGGTCGAACTGTCCCATGCCTGACGAGGTGTCCGGCATGGCCGTGAAGCTGCTCCTGATCCTCACCCTGCTGGCGCTCGGCCTCGTGGCCGCGCAGCGGTTCTTCTTCGACTTCATGGCGCAGCGCCCGTCCGACTACGCCGCAACCGGGCCGGCGCTTGACCTCCGCCGTGCGTTCAGCGGGCCGCTGGTCGCGAGCGGGGTGATCTACGGGCCGGCGGGCCGGGTCGCCACGCGCTTCGTCGCCGACATGGAGGGGCGGTGGGACAACGAGGGCGGCATCCTGTCCGAGGATTTCCGCTACGACACCGGCCGGACGCAACAGCGCGCCTGGCGCATCGTACCGGACGGGGAAGGTCGGTTTGCCGCGACGGCGCCGGACGTGGTCGGCACCGGCGAGCTCGAGGTGGCGGGGGCGACCGCCCGGCTGCGCTATCGTCTGCGGCTGCCCGAGGATGCCGGAGGCTGGCAGGTGGACGTGACCGACTGGCTCTATCTCGGCGCGGACGGCGTGATCCTGAACCGGTCGGAGTTCCGCCGCTTCGGCATCCTCGTGGGCGAGCTCGTCGGGTCGATCCGCCCGGCCGGGGAATGAGATGCACCTGTCGCGACGCGCCTTTCTTGCCGGCGGTGCGGCGCTTGCGGCCTGCCGGCCCGACCGGCCGATGAGCGCCGCTTCAGGGGGACAACCGGCGGCGGGAACAAGCGTCACCGTGGACGGCGTTCCGATCCACCTCGTCCGGACGGGGCGCGGGCGACCGGTCTGCCTGATCCACGGCGCGAGCGGCAATCTCAACGACATGACCTTCCGCCTCGGGCCGGCGCTTGCGGACCGCCATCACGTCGTCGCGGTGGACCGGCCCGGCCACGGGCTGAGCGGACTTCCGGCCGGTGGCGGGGTTTCGATCAATGCCCAGGCGGCGCTCATCCGCGGCGCGCTCGGCCAGCTCGGGATCGAGCGCCCGGTGGTCGTCGGGCACAGCTACGGCGGCGCCGTCGCGCTCGCCTGGGCGGTCGACGCGCCCGAGACGATGTCCGGCCTCGTGCTGCTCGCCGCGCCGTCGCAGCTCTGGGAGGGTGGGCTCGGGCTTGCCAACGACCTGCTGGCGAGCCCGGTCACCGGCCCGCCGCTGGCGCACACGATCCCGCACGTCGTGACCCGGGGATTTGCCGACCGGACCCTCGACGGCGTCTTCGAGCCGCAGGAGGCGCCGGACGGCTACCTCGGGCACCTCGACCTCGGCCTCGTGCTCCAGCCGTCGAGCCTGCGCGAGAATGCCCGGCAGCTCGTCGCGCTTAAGGACGAACTGCGGCCGATGATCCCGGCCTATCCGGCGCTGCCAATGCCGATCCAGCTTCTGCACGGCGAGGCGGACCGGACCGTCGGCCTCGAAATCCACTCGGCGGTGTTCGTGCGGCAGGTCCCGCATGCCGGCCTGACCCGGCTGCCGGGGATCGGACACATGGTGCATCAGGTCGCCACGCAGCGGGTGGTCGAGGCCGTGATGCAGGTGACGGGGTGACGGCGCCCCTTGGGTGTTCGCCGCGGCGCCGGGGCCGGAGCGCGCTTCAGGCGTCGAGGCGGGCGCCCGGCGGGCCGGAACGCGACGCCATCGCCACCTCGCCGAGCGAGAAGAGATCCTCCAGGAAATAGGCCGAGAGCTCGGCCCGGCTGGCGAGTCCTGACTTGCGGTAGACGCTCTGCGCCTGCTGCCGGATCGTCGCCTCCGACGTCCGCCGCAGAACGGCGATCTCCCGCAGCGTGGCGCCCTTCAGCAGAAGTCCCGCGACATCGGCCTCCGCCGGGGTGAGTGCCCAGGCATCGAACTGGCTTTCGATCGCCTCTCCGAGTCCCGCGATGAACCGGCGGCTCTGCGCCCGCCAGGCCTGTCCCTCCCGCGCCGCACGTTCGAGCGCGAGCGCCATGTCGTCGGTCCGCGCCTGCAGCCGGGAGAGGCGCAGGATCCCGAGCGTCGCACCGACGGCCGCGCCGATCAGCAGGAGCCGGTCGAGAAAATCGAGCGCGAGGTCGGGCAGCCAGACCGCGCTTTCCTCCGCCAGCGTGTCGAGCAGCGTGAGGGAAAGCGCGACAAGCACGATGCCGAGCGCGCCCGCCGCCCAGAAAAGTGGCTTCGGCATGATCCCTTCCCGGCCAGCCCTTCCCGATCCGCAAGTCTACGCCCGCGGCTCCGGTCGTCCCATCCATCATTTGCGGGATAGCGGTGTCTGCGGCCGTAAACCTGCCGATCCGGCGGATGGCGGATGGACCACTCGGAAGGGGAGGCGCGTGATCGGGGCGACCCAGCCAGCACTGGGGCGCGCGCCGGGGGCGGCGGAGCCTCCGGCCTGACACGGGAGCCCGACCGATGTTCACCAACATTCCACGACCCGATGCGTCGCAGTTCACGACCGACATCGACAACCCGCTGATGCCGCTCCGGCCAGGCACGACCTTCGTCTACGAGAACGCCGGGGACGGCGAGGAAATCCGGGTGACCGTCACCGACCGGACCAAGGTCGTCGACGGGGTGACCTGCGTGGTGGTGCACGACGTCGCGCGGGTCAACGGCCTCGTGATCGAGGACACGCACGACTGGTACGCCCAGGACGCGGACGGAAACGTCTGGTACTTCGGGGAGCGGACGGCCGAGTACGAGCCCGGCGATCCCGATCCGGTCAGCACGGAGGGTTCGTGGACGGCCGGCGTCGACGGGGCGGAGCCGGGCGTGGTGATGCTGGCCGACCCGGAGGTCGGGATCCGCTACCGGCAGGAGTACTACGAGGGCGAGGCCGAGGACTGGGCGGAGGTCAAATCGCTCGATGCGCAGAGCCACGTGCCCTATGGCAGCTTCGACGGGGTGCTGAAGACCCTCGACGTGAACCCGCTGGACCCTTCGCGGGAGATCAAGTTCTACGCAGAGGGCGTGGGGAACGTGCTTGCCACCGACCGGGACGGCGGCCGCGAGGCGCTGGTGCGCATCGAGGTCAGGGGCGGGGCCGGCGACGACCGGCTCGTCGGCTATGCCGGTGGCGACACCATGCGCGGCCTTGGCGGCGACGACCTGGTGCGGGGCGGCGGGGGCAACGACACAGTTTCGGGCAATGCCGGCGACGACGAGCTGCGCGGCGGCTCCGGCTTCGACGTGCTGCGGGGCGGCGGCGGCAACGATCAGCTGTGGGGCGGGGCGGACGGCGACACCTTCGTCTTCCGCGAACTGAACGATGGACTGGCGGAGACCGACACCATCACCGACTACAGCGCCGACGACCTCGACGTCCTGAAGATCGCGGGCGGCGCGGCGTCGATCGTCGGAGAGACCGAGACCGGGTCGGGATGGAAGCTGACCCTGGCAGGGGACGGCGACGTGATCCGGCTGCTCGACGTCGCCGACGGCCCGGCGCCGATCCGGTCCCCCGTCGAATCGACGGGCACGAACCGCCGGACGTTTTCGGCCGGCGCCCGACTCACCCGGAGCGCGCGGTCGTCCGCGGATCGCCCAATTTTTAGGTGCATTGCAAAAATCGCACGTCGCCTAGGGCTTATTCTGTCGCAAAAACTTGTCGGGATGCGTGCCGCAACGCAGCATAGCGTGGACCAGAGCATTTAGGGGAATGCGCATGTTTTCGCTGTCAGGCCAGAAGGCCCTGGTTGTCGGCATTGCAAACGAGCAGTCGATCGCCTGGGGATGCGCGCAGGCGCTGCGCGGGCAGGGGGCCGACCTCGCGATCACCTACCTGAACGAAAAGGCCGAGCCCCACGTGCGTCCGCTCGCCGAGGAACTCGGCGCCGAGATCATCATGCCCCTCGACGTCACGAAGCAGGGCGAGCTGGAGGCGGTGTTCGCAGAGATCGAGACGCGCTGGGGCCGGCTCGACACGCTGCTGCACTCAATCGCCTTCTGCCCGCGCGACGACCTGCACGGCCGGGTCGTCGACTGTTCGGCGCAGGGTTTCGCCACGGCGATGGACGTCTCGGTGCATTCCTTCCTGCGGATGATCCGCCTCGCCGAGCCGCTGATGCCGCAGGGCGGCACCTGCATGGCGGTGAGCTTCTACGGCGCCGAGAAGGTCGTCGAGCACTACAACGTCATGGGGCCGGTCAAGGCAGCGCTGGAGTCGGTGGTGCGCTACGTCGCGGCGGAGCTCGGCCCGAGGGGCATCTCGGTGCACGCGCTGTCGCCGGGGCCGCTCCGGACCCGCGCGGCCTCGGGCATCGACGCCTTCGACGAGCTGCTCGACGAGGCCGCCCGGCGCGCGCCCACCCACATGCTCGCCAGCATCGAGGACGTCGGGGCCTACGCGGCCTTCCTCGCCAGCCGGGAGGCCGCGAACGTGACCGGCGGTGTCCACCCGATCGACGGCGGCTACAGCATCACCGCATGACGGAGACCGCCAGGATGGATACCCAGATCACCGCAGCGCTGGACAAGTTCCGCGGCACCTTCGACGATGCCCTGCGCACGCCTGCGGCGCGGCTGCGGGGCGCGATGGGCGAGGCGGCCGCGGGCGCCTCGGCGGTCGAGCTGCTCCAGCGCTCGGCCGCGCGTCACGCAACGACGATCGCGCACACCCACAAGGCCCGGAGCCGCGCCGCCTTCGAGAGCATCGCCGCCGACATCGAGGTGGCGGCCGACCGGATGGCGCAGGGTGGGCTGCTGCAGGACTGGGCCGACTATCTCGTCGACCGGGCGCAGCGCATGATCCTGACCCTCGACACCCTGCGCGAGCGCGGCGACATCTTCATCGCCCACGAGGCCGACGGCTGCCCGCCGGTGCTGGTCTACGACTACGAGGTGGTGATGGACGGCCGCACGCTGCCGCGGCCCTGCAACTACCAGCTGCTGAAGATCACCCCGCCCGAGGGCGTCACGGTGATCGACAGGAAGCGGCCCTACATCGTCATCGACCCGCGCGCCGGGCATGGCGCCGGCATCGGTGGCTTCAAGTTCGACAGCCAGGTCGGCGTCGCCCTGTCGCGCGGCAACCCGGTCTATTTCGTCGGCTTCCGCCGCGACCCCGAGCCCGGCCAGACGCTGGCGGACGTGACCCGGGCCGAGGCGGAATTCGTCCGCGAGGTCATGCGCCGCCATCCCGACAGCAACAAGCCGGTGGTGATCGGCAACTGCCAGGGCGGCTGGGCGACGCTGCTCCTTGCGATCAGCAACCCCGACCTGACCGGGCCGATCGTGCTGAACGGCGCCCCCGTCGAGCCCTGGTCGGGCGAGGTCGGCGCCGACCCGATGCGCTACAACGCCGGCCTCTTCGGCGGCACCTGGCAGCCGATGTTCCTGTCCGACATCGGCGGCGGCGTCTTCGACGGCGCCCATCTCGTCTCGAACTTCGAGAACCTCAACCCGAGCCGCAACTACGTCGGCAAGTATTACGAGCTGTTCGCCGACGTCGACGAAGGCCGCCAGCGCTTCCTCGACTTCGAGCGCTGGTGGGGCGGCTTCTTCCGGCTCAACGAGGCCGAGATCCGCTGGATCGTCGAGCAGCTCTTCGTCGGCAACCGCCTCGTGCGCAACACCGCCCAGCTCGAGCCGGGACGCGGCCTCGACATCAAGGCGGTGCGGGCGCCGATCATCGTCTTTGCCAGCCGCGGCGACAACATCACCCCGCCGCAGCAGGCGCTCAACTGGATCCCCGACACCTACGCCGACGTCGACGAGATCCGCATCCGCGGCCAACGCATCATCTACATGCTGCACGAGGAGGTCGGCCACCTCGGCATCTTCGTCTCGGCCAGCGTCGCGCGGAAGGAGCACACCCAGGTGAGCTCGGTCATGAAGACGATCGAGAGCCTCGCCCCCGGCCTCTACGAGATGAAGATCGAGAGCGCCGACGGCGAGGGCATGGACCGGCAGTTCACCGTCGCCTTCTACGAACGCACGCTCGGCGACGTCCGCGCCGTCGACGACGACCGGACCGACGAGGTGGCCTTCGGTGCCGTCGACCGCTTCTCGGAAGCGCAGGCCGAAGCCTACGACGTGACGCTGCGGCCGCTGGTTCAGGCGATGGTGACGCCCGCCATGGCCGAGGCGAGCCGTGTTCTGCACCCGTTGCGGCTGAAGCGCGCGGCGATGTCGAGCCAGAACCCGCTGACCGGGCCGCTCCGGATGATGGCGGGCGTCGTCGGCGAAGCCCGCCGCCCGGTTGCCGCCTCTAACCCGTTCGCGACCGCCGAAGCGACGGCGATGTCGATGGTCATCCAGTCGATGGACCTCGCCCGCGACCTGCGCGACGCTTTCTACGAACAGATGTTCTTCAGCGTCTGGAACTCGCCCTGGGTGCGGGCCTACGGCCGGTCGCACTACCTGCACCGCACGCTGAAAGACCCGGCGGAACTGCGCTCGCTGCCGGAGGTGGTGATCGCGCTCGGCCACATCCGCGCCGGCGGCTTCCCGCACGCGGTGATCCGCATGCTGATCCTTCTCGCCGAGTCGCGCGGCAGCGTCCGCCGCGACCGCCTGGAGCGGTCCGCGCACGTCCTCGCCGGGGACGAGCCCTTCCGGTCGATCCCGGTCGACGAGCGGCGGCGGATCATCAACGAACAGACGCTGATCGTGACCTTCGCGCGCGAGGAGGCGATCGAGGCGCTGAAGGATCTGCTGCCGACGCAGGAGGAGCGCCAGCTCGCGCTCAAGGTCGTCCAGTACATCCCGGGACGAATCGAGGAGATGGCGCCCCACACCCTCGACCTCCTGCAGCATCTGCACGACGTGCTCGGCGTCGCGCCGATCACCGAGGACGTGACCGAGGATCCGCTGGCGGCCGAGGCCCCGGCCATGGGGACGGCGGCCGAATGATCCTCGAGAACCGTACCCTGAGCGAACTCCGGCCCGGCGACACCGCCGAGCTGAGCCGCGTCTGCACCGCCGACGACTTCTTTGTCTTCGCGGTCGCCTCGGGCAACCACAACCCGATGCACCTGCCGGACCGCGACGGCGACCACGACCCGTCGACGGAGGCGGTCGCCCCGGCGATGTGGGTCGGCTCGCTGATCTCGGCGGTGCTCGGCAACATCCTGCCCGGCGCCGGCACCCTCTACCGCACCCAGAGCTTCGAGTTCCTGGAGCGGGCCCACGCCGGCGACGACCTCGTCGCACGGGTGCGGGTGATCGAGGTGGCCCCGGACGGCACCGTCCGCCTCGCGACGACCGTCGAGCGGCCCGCCGACAAGGTCATCCTCGTCCGCGGCGAGGCGACGGTCGCCGCCCCGACGGTCAAGCTCCGCTTCGACGACGACGACGTGCCGGGCCTCGTGGTCCAGCGCCACCGCCACTTCGACGCGCTGCTGGAGCGGGCCGAGTCGCTGCCGGCGATCCCGGTCGCCGTGGTGGCGCCCGAGGAGCCCAATTCCCTCGGCGGCGCGCTGCTCGCGAGGCATCACGGCCTCATCACCCCGATCCTTGTCGGGGCGCGTGCCAGGATCGAGGCCGCCGCCCGCGAGATCGGCGAAGGCCTCGCCGGGGTCGAGATCATCGACATCGCCGCCCACCCCGCCGCAGCGAACGCCGCGGTCGACCTCGTGGTTTCCGGCCGGGCACAGGCACTGATGAAGGGCGCGCTGCACACCGACGAGCTTCTGAAGGCCGCGCTCCGCAAGGAGAACGGGCTGCGCGCCGGCCGCCGCTTCACCCACGTCTTCGTCATGGACGTCCCCGGCCTCGGCCACCCGCTGCTGATCAGCGACGCGGCGATCAACATCGCGCCCGACCTCGCGACCAAGGTCGACATCGTGCAGAACGCCATCGAGCTCGCCCATGCCATCGGCATCGCCGAGCCCAAGGTCGGCGTGCTTTCGGCGGTCGAGACGGTGAACCCGGCGATCCCGTCGTCGGTCGACGCGGCTCTCCTCTCCAAGATGGCGGAGCGCGGGCAGATCACCGGCGGCATCGTCGACGGCCCGCTGGCGATGGACAACGCCGTCGACATCGGCGCCGCCCGCACCAAGGGCATCCGCAGCGCGGTCGCCGGCCGTGCCGAGGTTCTGGTGGTGCCGGACCTCGACGCCGGCAACATGCTGGCCAAGCAGCTCGCCTACGTCTCCAAGGCCGAGGGCGCGGGCCTCGTGATGGGGGCGACGGTGCCGATCATCCTCAACTCGCGTGCCGACGGCGAGAAGGCGCGGCTCGCGTCCTGCGCCATCGCCGCGCTCCACCGGGCCGTTGCCGGGACGGCGCAGGCGGCGGCGGGGCTCGCCGCGCAATGACCGCCCCGGTCGCCCTCACCCTCAACGCCGGATCCTCGTCGCTGAAGTTCGGCGTCTTCGAGATCGACGGCGCGCCGCGGCAGCGCGCGATGGGCCAGATCGAGCGGATCGGCGAGCGGCCGGTCCTCAAGGCGGCGTTCGGCCCGGACAGCGATCCGGTGCAGCGCGAGCTCGCCCTCGAGGAGGCGAAGGACCACGCGACCGCGCTCGCCAGCGCCCTCGCGGTGCTGCGCGAGCGGCTGCCGGAGGCGCGCGCCGCGGCGGTCGGCCACCGGGTCGTGCATGGCGGGCCGTCCCATGACGGTCCCGTGGTGGTGACCCCGAAGATCCTCGAGGAGCTGCGCGCCCTTTCGCCGCTCGCACCGATCCACCAGCCGCACAACATCGCCGGCATCGAGGCGGCGATCGCGGCGTTTCCCGACGCGCTGCAGGTCGCCTGCTTCGACACGGCCTTCCACCGGCAGCATCCGAAGGTCAACGACACCTTCGCGCTGCCGCGCGAATACTACGACCGGGGCGTGCGCCGCTACGGCTTCCACGGCCTGAGCTACGAGTACGTGTCGGGCGAACTCCGGCGGATCGCGCCGCTGCTCCATGACGGCCGCGTCATCATCGCCCACCTCGGCAACGGCGCCTCGATGTGCGGCATGGTCGGCGGCCGTTCGGTTGCCTCGACGATGGGCTTCACCGCGCTCGACGGCCTGCCGATGGGCACCCGCTGCGGCCAGATCGACCCGGGCGTCATCTTCTACATGGTGCAGCAGGAGCACCGGACGATCGACGAGGTTCGCGACCTCCTCTACACCAAGTCCGGCCTCCTCGGCCTCTCCGGGCTCTCGAACGACATGCGCGTCCTGGAGGCCGCCGGCACCCCGGAGGCGAACGAGGCCATCGACTATTTCGTCTTCCGGATCCGCCGCGAGCTCGGTGGCCTCGCTGCGGCGCTCGGCGGCCTCGACGCGCTGGTCTTCTGCGGCGGCATAGGCGAGAACGCCACCGGCATCCGCGCGCGGGTCTGCGAGGGCCTCGACTGGATCGGCATCGGCCTCGACCACGAGCGCAACGCCGCAAACGCCCGCACCATCAGTTCCGACTTCAGCCGCACCCACGTGCTCGTCATCCCGACGGACGAGGAACTCGTCATCGCCCGCGCCGCGAAACAGTTCCGCGACCGGACCGCGCAGCTCGCCGCGGAGTAGACGAGCCCGGCCGAACCCGACCTCACATGTCGAGGCCGAGATCGAGCGCCGGGGCCGAGTGGGTGAGCGCCCCGACCGAGATGAAGTCGACCCCGGTCGCCGCCACCTCGGCGACGCGGGGCAGCGTCATGGTGCCGGAGGCCTCCACCACCAGCCGGCCGGCGACGAGCGCCACAGCCTCGGCCGTCTCCGGCGCCTCCATGTTGTCGAGCATCACGACATCCGCCCCGCCCACCGCCAGCACCTCGCGGAGCTGGTCCAGCCGGTCGACCTCGATCTCGATGCGCTGCATATGCCCGCGCGCCGCGACTGCCGCCCGCAGCGCCGGGGCGATGCCGCCTGCCGCGGCGATGTGGTTGTCCTTGATGAGGATCGCGTCCGAGAGGCCGAAGCGGTGGAGGGCTCCGCCGCCATGCCCGACTGCCGCCTTCTCGACCGCCCGGAGCCCGGGCGTCGTCTTGCGGGTGCAGGTGATGCGCGCCCTTGTGCCCCGGGTTTCGGCGACATAGGCGGCCGTCAGCGTCGCGATGCCCGAGAGGCGACCGGCGAAGTTCAGCGCGACCCGCTCGGCCATCAGGATCGAGGACGCCCGGCCCGAAACCGTCAGCAGCACCTGACCGGCCTCGACCGCGTCGCCATCGGCGGCAAGCGGCGTGACCGTGAGCGCGGGGTCCACCAGCCGGAAGGCCATCGCCGCAAGCCGAAGACCGGACACCCGGCCGGGCCGCCGGGCGGCGAGGCGGGCCTCGGAGCGGAGGTCCGGGGGGATCACCGCGGCCGAGGTCGCGTCGCCCATCGGCCCCAGATCCTCAAGGAGCGCCGCCCGCAGGAGCGGCTCCAGCACCAGGTCGGGGATCATGCCGGCACCGGGACCGATGTTTCGGCCGTGACCTCGGCGAGCGTCACCTGAGAGCGCCGCTCCTGACCGGGATCGGCCTCCGGGCAGTCGCTCCGCCAGTGCCCGCCGCGGCTTTCGCGGCGCCGCAGCGCGGCCGCGGCGATCAGGGTCGCGGCGGCACGCATGTTGGCGAAGGCCTCGCCCGGCACCTCGGCCAGCGCGTGGAGTCCCCCGAGTGCGGCGCGGAGGCCGTCCTCGTCCCGCACCACCCCGACATGCTCGGTCATCAGCCGTCGCAGCCGCGCCACCGCCTCCGCGTCGGGCGCCGCGCCGCCTTGGGGAAAGGCGAGGGACATCCCGGGCGGGGCGTCGGGCGCCCCCGCCGGCACGGAGGCGGCGATGTCGTCGGCGGCGAGGCGGGCGTAGACCAGCGCCTCGAGCAGTCCGTTCGACGCGAGCCGGTTCGCGCCGTGAAGCCCGGTCGAGGCCGCCTCGCCGCAGACCCAGAGGCCCGGCAACGAGGAGCGGCCGCGCCGGTCGGTCGCCACGCCCCCCATGTGGTAATGCGCCGCGGCGGCGATCGGGATCGCTTCGCGCACCGGGTCGATGCCGCCCCGAAGGCAGGCCTCGGTGACACCGGGGAACCGACCGGCGATCGCCGCCCCGATCGCGGCGCGGGTGTCGAGCATTGGCCGCCGCCCGGCCTTGGCCTCGGCATAGACCGCGCGGGCCACCACGTCGCGGGGCGCGAGTTCCGCATCCGGGTGGAGACCGGACATGAAGCGGGCGCCGTCGGCGTTCACGAGCACCGCGCCCGCCCCGCGCAGCGCCTCGGTGGCGAGGGGCACCGGATCCTCGGGCGACAGGATCGCGGTCGGGTGGAACTGCACGAATTCAGCGTCGGCGATGATGGCGCCGGCCCGCGCGGCCATGCCGAGGGCCTGGCCGCGGATCCGCGCGGGGTTTGTCGTCACCGCGTAGAGGCCGGCGGCTCCCCCGGCCGCGAGGAGCACCGCCGGCGCCCGCAGGGTGAGCGTGCCGGAGGGCCGGTCCGAGCGGGTGAGGCGCACCCCCGTCACCCGGCCGTCCGTCACCTCGAGGCCGACGGCAGCCACGCCCTCGGCGACCTGGATGGAGGGGGTGGCGCGG
>JBGALW010000276.1:0-3627 GCA_044223585.1 Amaricoccus sp. | reverse complement strand
GAGCGGGAGGCGCTCGGGACGCTGCTCGACGTCAAGCTCGCCGAGCTCGCCTACGAGGACAGCATGACCCTCGACCAGGCGACCCGCGACATTCGCGGCCGGCTCTTCGCGGAGCAGCCGGTCGCCGCGATATCCGCTCCGGTGATGCTGAGCGCGGCGATCGCCGCGGCTCATGGCGCCGCGGTTTCGATCGATATGGCGCGCAAGATCGAGGGCACGGGCGGGTGCATGCTGGCGTTTCGCGGCGACATGCCCCTCGAGCTCTTTCTCGAGAGGAAGAACCTGCTCGTCTTCCCGCTCTGGCTTCGCCGCCTTCCGAAGCCTCATGGCAAGGACCATGGCCGGAACAAGTACAGCAAGGTTGGCGTCGAGCCTGACAAGCATGCGGTCACCGCCGAGGCCGACGCGAACGACCGCAAGATCATCGAGGAGGTCGGCGGCCGCACCGACATTGACTTGCGCGGCGAGCGCGCGGAATTGGCGAAGCGTCTGACGCGGCGACTGACCGATGCCACAGTCGAGCACCACCATGCCCGCATCGCATCGATCTCCAGAACCGCGAAATCCGATCTGAATTGGAACGGACCGGACTTCGTCTCGGCGCTGCCCGAGTTTCGCCGCCGGGCGGCCGCCGCCGACAACCGCACGCGCGACCCTCTCGCTCTTCGGGTCACGGACTCGAAGAACCGGACGATCTGGAGCCTCGAGCGCGGCGTCGCGGTTGCCCATCTCGCGGGTCCGCTGGCTTTCGAACTCGGCGAGCACCAGAGCCCGATCCTCGCCGGCCGAAATGCGCCGACGCGCCTCGGCGGCCTGGTCCTCCGGGGTCTCCGTCGCGCGAGCCAGCAGCTCTGCGACCCACGCCTGGAAGGCGGCCGGCAGCGACGTCCACGTGATGCGTCGCGCCCGATCGGCAGCGGCGGGCCGCCCCAGCGGCGCCACCGGCAGAATGCCGGCGATCGCCGGGTGCCCGTGGGCGACCGCGACGAGCGCGGCCAACCGTTTCACGGCCTTGCGGAGCGACCTGCGCTTCCCGGCGTCCAGGTCGCGATTGATGCGGTCGATTTCCGCCTGGTCGAGCGCCGCCGGACCGCAGGCGGCGCGGGCGCGGAGCAGCGTCAGCGACCGTGAGGCTCCATGCGCCCAGGGCGCGCCCTCGACAGGAAACCCTTCCCGGTCGGCGACGTAGTCGAGCAGCGGATCCCAGAGCGCCGCGCCGACCCGGCGTTGCTGGCCATCACCGGCGCCGTGCTGGCAAGATACCGGGTAAGCAGCGACCGGATCCGAGCGTTGCCCCGGCGGCGGGCGGCGTCGAGATCGGACGACGTCAAGACGACCCCATAGCCCGACGGCGCGATTGCATGGTCGAAATGCTTGAGGCACGCCGGCACGAGGCCGAGGTCGTCGTCGTGCATGCCGAGGCGGGCCGGGATCTTCCGGATCTCGTAGATCGCATCGCGGCTGGCGCCGGTCGCGGTCGCCCAGGTCACGACAGGACGGACCAAAATCGTTAGCGTCCGAGCTTGTGGTGGAATTTCGCGCCGCTTCGGCGGTGTGTTCCGGGGTGGCCATCGAGGGCGTCGGCCATGGTGGAGTTCGCGGACTTCAACCACGGGCCGATGGAGCCCCCGATGACCGAACCTACCTTGCCGCTGATCGAGCTGCCGCGAAAGCAGGATGACGGCGACTTCCTGCGCGCCGTCGCCTACGAGCGCAAGACGCCGATCACGGCGGCCGATCTGCTGAACGACCGCGTCGTGCCGTTCTTCGACGCTCAGGAGGTGAAGCTCTGCCGGGTGCTGACCGATCGGGGCACGGAATATTTTGGCAACCCCGAGCGGCACGAATACGAGCTCTACCTGGCGGTGGAGGACATCGACCATTCGCGGACGAAGACCAAGAGCCCTCAGACCAACGGCATCGTCGAGCGCTTCCACAAGACCGTGCTCGACGAGTTCTATCGGGTCGCGTTCCGCAAGAGGGTCTATGGCTCCGTCGCCGAGTTGCAGGCGGATCTCGATGCCTGGATCAGAACCTACAACGAGGAGCGCGAGCATCAGGGGCGGTGGTGCTTCGGCAAGACGCCGATGCGCACCTTCCTCGACGCCGCCCCGATCGCGAGGGAGAAAATGATCGCCGCCTGATCGGAAGCTGACAGGCGGAACCCGACCGACATCCGGACAACAGATGTCAGATCAAGTCTAAACTTCTACACCTGAAGCGACCGCTGGAGGGCGACTGGCGCTCGGCGGCCTGACAAATGGGCGAGCTCGAGCAGGCTCGCATCGTTTCATGGGCCTTTGCCGAACCCCGGTCGACCCGGGACCGCCATCATCGCTCGCTTCCCTCGCAAGCCAACGCCGCGGCGAGCGGCGCTGTTCTTAGGCGGCGGCCTTGGTCGGATGCCGATACGCCTCACCTCGCCGAAGCATCGCCCGGAGCGCGCGCGCTGTCTTGTGCGCGACGGCGACAGCGGCGACGTTTATCGGACGCCGCGCCATCAGCGCCAGAAGCCAGGGGCGCGGCTTGACCTTCTGGCGGAAGGTGGTGCCGACCAGCGCTCGCGCACCATGGATCAGGAGCGTCCTGAGATACCGGTCTCCGCCCCTGCTGATCCGGCCGATGCGCTCCTTGCCGCCACTCGCGGAGATGCGTGGCGTCAATCCGAGCCACGCTGCGAAGTGACGCGCCGACTGGAACTGGGCGCCGTCGCCGATCGCAGCGACCAGGGCCGTCGCCGTCAGCGGCCCCACGCCCGGCGCGGTCGCGAGGCGCTGGCTCTCCCTGCTGGTCCTGTGCCAGGCAAGGATCTCGTCCTCGACCGCCTTGATCTTCACCGTCAGAGCGTCGAGGTGATCGAACAGGGCCGTCAGAGCCGAACGCGCCTCGTCGGGCAGGACGCTTGGGCTCGCCTCTTCCATGCCGCGCCTGAGCTCGCCGACACGCCCGATGCCCTTCGGCGCCACGAGCCCGAACTCACCGAGCAGCCCGCGCGCCGAGTTGACGCTGGCGGTGCGTTGCCGCACCAGGAGCGACCGCACTCGGTGAAGCGCCAGCACCGCCCGGCTCTCCCTCGTCTTGATCGGCACGAAGCGCATGGTCGGTCGACCGGCAGCCTCGCAGATCGCCTCGGCGTCCGTCTTGTTCCGCTTGACGTAAGGCTTTGCATACTGCGCGGGGATCAACCGGACGTCATGGCCGAGGGCGACCAGCTCCCGCGCCCAATGATGCGCGCTCGAGCAGGCCTCCATCGCGACGACGCAGGGCGCCAGCCGCTCGAAGAAAGAGAGCGGATCCTGTCGCCGCGGCCGGCGCTTCAGCACCGTCCGGCCATCGGCGTCGACGCCGTGAATCTGAAAGGCGGACTTGGCGAGATCGAGGCCGATGGTGGTGATGGTCATGGTGGGCTCCTCGTGCTGATGGCAAGACCGCCCTTCAAGCAACGTCGCAGCGGAGGCGGTCCATGCCATCAAGTGGCAGAGCCAGCACCGCCACATGCGGGTCGAGGCCTTCGCCCAGATCGACGCCGCTGAGAGCGACCCACTTCTCAGCACTACAACGCAGGCCGCCTGACCGATGCTCTCAGGTGGCGACACCGGAATCTCCACCACCTTGACGGACGTGACC
>JBGALW010000033.1:0-29414 GCA_044223585.1 Amaricoccus sp. | reverse complement strand
CTCGGTGAAGTTGTTCATGAAGATGTCGTAGCGCTCCTGCGGGTCGGCGAGGATGTCGAAGAGCTGCGGCACGGTGGCGACATAGCTCTCCGGACCCTTCCAGCCCTTGTTCGAGTCGACGGCAAGGCCACCGGTCTGGGCGCCGTCGTCGCCGCGGAGGTTGAAGACGGCCTTGTAGCTGCCGACCCGCGCCGCACCGGGGGAGAGCTCGTTCTCGGTGAAGTAGAACCAGCTGTCGCGCGGGTCGGGGCCCGTACCCTCCAGGACCGGGGTGATGTCGAAGCTGTCGAAGATGATCGGCTTGCCCTCGCGATCCTCCTTCGGAAGGTCGACCCCGGCAACGGAGGCGAAGGTCGCCATCAGGTCGAGGCCGCCGACGATCGCCGCGCTCTTGCTGTCAGGCGCGATCTTGCCCGGCCAGCGCGCCATCGCCGGCACCCGGTTGCCGCCCTCGCGGACCGTGCCCTTGGTGCCGCGGAACGGCGTGTAGCCGGCGTCCGGGTAGACGTCCTGCCAGGCGCCGTTGTCGGTGGTCCAGAAGACCAGCGTGTTGTCGCGCTCGCCGATCTCGTCGAGCTTCTTCAGGATGTCGCCGACGTGGGTGTCGAGCTCCACCATCGAGTCGGCGTACTTCGACTTGGAGATCGACTTGCCCTCGAACTCGGGCGCCGGCAGGTTCGGCTGGTGGTTCTTCATGAAGTTGACGTTGATGAACCACGGGGTGTCGGGCTTCTTCGCCACCTCGTCGAGGAAGCCGAGCGCCGCCTTCGTGATGTAGTCGTCGAGGAAGGGGATGCCGACCACGCCTTCCTTGCCGTCGACCACCGGCGTGTCGACATACTGTCCGTTGACCTTGAAGTCCTCGACCGCCGGCTCGCCGGCCTTGCCGGAGAGGATGCCCTTGGTCACCTTCTGGAACATGTCGCGCAGATCCTCGGGCATCTGCGGGAACCAGGTCGGATCGCCGTAGGTATAGGCGTTGAGGTGGTAGAGGCCGACCGCCTCCATCACGTCGTACCCCTGGGCGTTCGGCAGCGCGTAGTCCGCCTCGCCGAGGTGCCACTTGCCGGTGAAGTAGGTGTCGTAGCCTGCGGTCTTCAGCACCGAGCCGAGTGTCCACTCCGCCGCCGGCAGGCCGCCGCCCTGACCCTGGAAGGCGACGGTGGTCATGCCCGAGCGGTTCGGGATGCGGCCGGTCTGCATCGCGGCGCGGCCGGGCGTGCAGCTCGGCTGGGCGTAGAAGGACGTGAACATCATCCCGTCCTTGGCCAGCTGGTCGAAGTTCGGCGTCGGCATGCCGCGCGCCTCGCCGCCAAGGTAGGCGCCGAGGTCGCCGTAGCCGGTATCGTCCGAGACGATGAGCAGGATGTTGGGCTTTTCGGGCGTCTGGGCCTGCGCCATCGCCGCGGTCCCGACCGCGGTCGCGCAGATGGTCGCCATGAGAATGCTGCGTCTCAATCTTGCCTCCAGTATTGGGCGGGCGCCCTCCGCGCCGGCTCCGACCGGGTGCTCCCGGTCATTTCGTTCCGGACCAGATCCGGGCCCAGTCGTTCTTCATGTCGATGACGTGCCAGCCGGCGGCGGGCGCCTCGTCGAGCGCCTTGTCGAGCTTGCCGAAGTGGCTGTCGCGGTCGTAGGCGAATTCGCGTTCCGCGTCGGTGTGGTGAACGATCATCCCGAAGCGCGGTCCCTCGCCGGTCGTCGTCCATTGCAGCATCTGGAAATCCCCGTCCGAGTTTCCGGCTGCGAAGATCGGGCGCTGGCCGATGTGGCTCTCGATGCCGACCGGCTTGCCCACCTTGTCGTCGATGAAGGTGATGCCGCCCTCCTTCATCAGCGTCGGGCCGCCGTCCGTTTCCATCTCGTATTTCGTCGAGCCTTCCGAGCCGACCACCTGCCAGGTCGGGATGCCGTACGCCTCCCTGGTGATCGAGCGCATGAAGTCGATGCCGCCGCCGGAGACGATGTAGGTCGTGAAGCCGTTGTCGCGCAGGTAGACGAGGAGCTCCAGCATTGGCTGGTAGGTCATCTCGGCATAGGTGAGGCCGCTCGTCGGGTGCTTGGAGGTCGTCAGCCATTCGTGGGCATCAGCCTTGAACGCGTCGACGCTCATGCCGGCGTGGCTGACATTGAGGATCTCGACGAGACCCTTCTCGCCGCCGGCCATGACGCCCTTCATGTCTCCGGCCGCGGCCGCCTTCAGCACGTCGTCGCTCAGGATCGACGGGTCGGCCTTGGCCTTCTCCTGCAGCCTCTGGAGCGCGTAGATGCCCTGGAAATACATCGGCTGCTCGCTCCAGAGCGTGCCGTCATTGTCGAAGACCGCGATCCGCGCCTCCTGCGGGACGAAATCGGGCGAGGCGGGGTCGGTCACGCGGCTCACGAAATCGACAATCGCAGCCTCTGTCGGCGTGGGGTTCCACGATGGCAGCGGGTCGGCCGCGGCAGCGAGCGGAAAGGCGAGGCACAGCGGCAGAACGATGGCGTGGCGCATGAAATGACCCTTCCGCAGGCTCTGTTCAACGCCGGCAGTATCCCCCCCGCCTGCTGCGGCCGGTAGTTGGACCAAGGGCCTATGCCGCCGGCCGGCTCGGCCGGATGCGGGAGTTTTCGCATGGGATCCGGCGCGAGGCTAGGGTATCTGTTCGCGCCATGAGGGTATCGGGGCACCGCGTATCGAGACAGCGACGGGCGGCCTGGGGTGCCGCGGTGCTTGTCCTGCTCGCCATCGCGCCCTGCGGCCGGGCCGACGAGGCCCAGCGGCGCTTTCTCCTCGTCTATTCGGGGCACAACACGCTTGTCGCGAACGCCGAGACCACGGCGGGCGTCACCGCGGTGTTCGACGCGGCCCTCAAGGCCGGTTACGAGATCTATGCGGAATACCGCGACGGCCAGCGGTTCCCGGGCCCGGAAGCCGACCGGGTCTTTCGCGAAGAGATGGCGCGGAAGTACCGCGGCCAGCGTTTCGACGCGGTCCTCACGTTCGGTCGCTGGGCGCTCGACTACGCGGTCGCCGACCTTGGCGATCTCGGGGTTGCCGCACCCATCGTTTTCGGAGGCGTGTCCGGCAGCTCGCTCGATGGGGTCGCGCTGCCGGCGGACGTCCACGGCGTGCTCAGCAGCGACGCGATCTCGGGAACCGTCGCCCTTGCCCGCGCGCTCCAGCCGAAGGCCCGCCGGGTCGTCGTAATGGCGGGATCGGCGCCGTTCGATCGCCTCTGGAAGCAGCGCGTCGCGAACGACATGGCCGGCGTGACGGACATCGAGGTCGACTTCGTCTCGGGCCTGACGCTCGACGGGTTCCGCGAGGTGGCGGGGGGACTGGGCAGCGACACGATCCTTCTCGTCCTGACGATCCACGAGGACGCCGCCGGCCAGCAGCTCACGCCGCTGAACGCCGCGCAGCAGATCGCGGAAGTCTCCGGCGCCCCGACCTATTCGATCTACGACACCTATATCGGCCGCGGCATCGTCGGGGGGGACATGCAGCGGTTCCGCGACATCGGCGCGGAGATGGGCCGCGAAGCGCTGCGCCTGCTGGGCGGTAGGGGCGACGTCCCGGTGCTGGGCGAGGCGCCGACGACCCCGATCGTGGACTGGCGCCAGCTGCAGCGCTTCGGGCTGGACCGCGACCGGCTGCCGCCCGGGACCCTTGTGGAATTCTACGAGCCGCCCGCCTGGGAACGGTATCGCTGGCAGATCCTCGCCATCGCCGCCGTCATGCTCGCCCAGTCGGCGACGATCGCCGCGCTTTTCGTTCAGGATCGCCGCCGGCGAGGCGCCGGGCCATCGCGCACGAGCTCAACCAGCCCCTGACCTCGATCCTCGCGAACGCCGAGGCGGGTACGGCGCTCGCCGCCCGCGACCCGGCGGATCTGGACGAGATCAGGGCGATCCTCGCCGACATCGCCGCGGACGACCGCCGCGCGGCGGAGATCATCGTCGAGCTGCGCCGGCTGATGGCGAAGGAGGAAACGGCGGCCGCCGTCGTCGACCTCAACGACATCGTGCTTTCGGTGGTCCGTCTTGCGCTGGGCGAGCTGCACGTCCGCGAGGTGGCGGTCGAGACCAATCTCCGCCGGGAGGCCCTGCCGGTCCGCGGCAACAGCGCCCAGCTGAAGCAGGTCGTCCTGAACCTGCTGTTCAACGCCGCGGACGCCATGTGCGGCCGGCCGCCGGGGTCGCGGACCGTGACCGTGACGACCGGCCTCCGCCCTGACGGCTGGCGTGAGCTCGCGGTGCGCGACCAGGGCACCGGCCTCGCGCCGGAGGTCGCCGGCGACCCGTTCCGGGCGTTCGTGACGACGAAGCCCACCGGGCTCGGGCTCGGCCTCTCGATTTGCCGCACGATCGCCGGCGCACACGGCGGCACCCTCGCCTTCGACGCGGGCGTCGAGCCGGGCGCCCGGATCGTGCTGGCGCTGCCGCCGCCATGACCGCGATGGCCGCGCACGTTCACATCGTCGACGACGACCCGCGGGTGCGCCGCGCGCTCGAGCGGCTGCTCGCGACCGCCGGCTACCGCTGCGAAACCTACGCCAGCGCCGAGGCCCTGCTGGCCGTGCCGGCCGACGCGCTCGCCGGCTGCGCGATCGTCGACATCCACCTCCCCGGCGCCAGCGGGCTCGACCTGCAGGACCGGCTGGAGCGGCTGGAGGCGACGCTGCCGCTCGTCTTCCTGACCGGCCGGGGCGACATCCCGACGTCCGTCAGGGCGATGAAGGGCGGCGCCGTCGACTTCCTGACCAAGCCGGTGGAGGCGAAGCCGCTGCTTGCCGCGGTGGAGGCGGCGCTCGAGCGGGCGCGGACGCTCACCGCCGCGCACGAGGCGGAGGCGGGGCTTGACCGGCGCCTCGGCCTCCTGACGCCGCGCGAGCGGGAGGTTCTTGATGGCGTCGTCGAGGGGCGGATCAACAAGCAGATCGCCGGCGACCTCGGCATCGCCGAGAAGACCGTGAAGGTGCACCGCTCGCGCGTGATGGAAAAGCTCGGCGTGCGGACGATCGCCGACCTCGTGCGCCTCATGGTCGGGCACCGCCGCTGAGCACGGGCATTGGCCCCGAGGCCAACTATCCGGTCCCCGGCCGCCCGCGTAGGCTGCCGGAATGTCCACCGAACAGCGCCTTGTTGCGATCGTCGACGACGACCCGGGCGTCTGCCGCGCCCTGGCCCGGCTGGTGCGCTCGCTGGGGCTGGCGGCGGATGTATACGCGTCCGGCGAGGACCTGCTGTCCGGGCTGGAGGCGCGGCCGCCCGACGACGTCCTTCTCGACCTGCATCTGCCGGGCCTCCGCGCCCCGGACCTGCTCGCCGTCGTCTGGGAGCGCGGCTTCGTCACCCGCATCGTGGTGATGACCGGCCTCGACCGCCCGGAGTCGCGCGAGGCCTGCCTCAGAGCCGGCGCCGCCGCCTTCATCGCCAAGCCGATCACCCGCGCGGACCTCGCCAGCGTGCTCGGCCCGCGTGCGTGACGGCTGCCGTCTGAGGGGCTCGCGCCGGACATATGGCTTTGGCGTCAGTCTGATGTATCGTCCCCCCTACCGGACCTGCTGGGGAGACGGACATGGCGGCGGTGGCGCACGAGCGCGCGATCGGGCGTGGTGAGGGCGCGGGGCGGCTGCTCCCCGGCCGGCCCCGGCGCGCGGGAACGTTCAGCCTGGTGCGCTGGTTCGCGGTGGTCAGCGCCGCGGTCATCGTCGCGATTGCGCTGATCTCGGCGGTGTTCATGGAGCGCTTCCTGACCGCGCACCTCCTCGGGCGCGACAGCGAGGTGCTGCTCAGCGTCGTCAACGGCACGGTCCGGGTCGAGAATGCGGAGGGGTTCTTCGAGACGAGTGGGCGCGACCCCGGCAACAGCGACCTGCCAGAGCTTTTCCAGCACTTCGGCAACATCCCGAGCATGATCCGCGCCAACGCCTACGGGCTCGACCGGACGGTGATCTGGTCGACCGACCCCGGCCTTGTGGGTCAGCGCTTCCTCGACAACGACGAACTGGAGGAAGCCTTCCGCGGGGCGCGGCCGGTCGACAGCGGGATGGAGGGCGACACCGGAAAGCCCGAGCACGAGGCGCTGCCGAGCGCGTTCTTCGTCGAGAACTACCTGCCGATCTGGGCGGACGACAGTCACACGCGGGTGGTCGGCGTCGTCGAGTTCTACCGCACGCCCGCGGAGCTGCTCGCGGCGATCGAGCGTGGCCGGCGCGACATCTGGATCGGCGCGGCGGTGGCGGCGGCGCTGCTCTACATGACGCTGTTCGGTTTCGTCCTCCACGCGGACCGGGTGATCCGCCGGCAGACCCTGGCGCTCGGACAGAGCCAGACGATGGCCGCGCTGGGCGAGATGGCGGCGGCGGTGGCGCACGGGCTGCGCAACCCGCTCGCCGCGATCCGATCGTCGGCCGAGCTTGCGCTCGATGAGCCGGACGACGCCGAGCGGCGTGAGCTGATGACCGACGTCCTCGCCCACGTCGACCGGATGACCGTCTCGATCGGGCAGTATCTCAGCCACGGCCGCGCGGCGATCGACGGCGAGGCGAGTGCCGATCTCGCGGCCGCCGCCGACCGGGGCGTGGCGGCGCTGGAGCGGCAGGTGCGGCGGGCCGGCATCGCCGTTCGCCGAACCGGCGGACCCGGGCCGGAAGTGGCGATCGGTCCGCTTCTGCTGGAGCAGGTCCTGCACACGCTGCTGTCGAACGCCATCGAGGCGATGCCGGACGGCGGCGAGATCGCCATCGACGTCGCGGAGGCCGGCGGCGACGCGGTGCTGACGCTGCGCGACAGCGGGCCGGGCATGACGCCGGCCGAGATCGACCGCGCCTTCGCGCCGTTCGCCACCACCAAGCGGAACGGGCTCGGCATGGGCCTGCCGCTCGCCCGGCAGATCGTCGAGCGGCAGGGCGGCACGCTGACGCTCGCGAGCGCGCCGGGGCAGAGCACCGGGGCGCGGCTGCGCCTGCCGCGGGCCTGACCGGTGCGCGCGGCCGTGCTCATCGTCGAGGACGAGGCGAGCCTCGCGCGCAACCTCGTGCGCTTTCTGGAGCGCGAGGGCTTCGACGCCCGCGCCGCCGGGACCGCGGCGGAGGCGATGGCGCAGATCGAGGCGATGCAGCCGGACTTCCTCCTGACCGACCTCCGGCTGCCGGACGCGAGCGGCCTTGAGGTGCTGCGGGCGTTCCGCGCCCGCTGGCCGGACACGCCGGCGGCGATCATGACCGCGCACGGCGACATGGACAGCGCCGTCGAGGCGGTGCGTCTCGGGGCCGTCGACTATCTCGTCAAGCCGGTGGTTCTGCGCGACGTGGAGCGGCTGGTCCGCCGCACGCTGGAGGCCGAGCGACGGGACGAACGTCTGAGCTATTTCGACCGCCGCGAGGCGGGGCGCGGCGGGCTGGACGCGATCCTCGGGACGTCGCCCGCGATCGCGCGCGTGCGGGACGGGCTGGCGCGGCTCGCGGCGAGCGACGCGCGGCTCGGCGACGCCGCGGCGGGCGAAGCCGTTCGTCGAGCTCAATTGTGCGGCGCTTCCCGGCCAGCTCATCGAGGCCGAACTCTTCGGTCACGAGCGCGGCGCCTTCACCGACGCCCGCGAACGGCGGCTCGGCCTCGTCGAGGCGGCGGAGGGTGGCACGCTCTTCCTCGACGAGGTGGGGGAGATTGCCCCGGAGGTGCAGGTCAAGCTGCTGAAGTTCCTCGAGGACCGGCGGGTTCGGCGCATCGGCGGCAACCGCGACCGCGAGGTCGACGTCCGCATCGTCGCGGCGACCAACCAGTCGCTGGAGGAGATGGTCCGGGCCGGGCGCTTCCGGGCCGACCTCTATTTCCGCCTGCGCATCGTCCAGGTCGAGATCCCGCCGCTCCGCGCCCGGCCCGAGGACGTCCTGCCGCTTGCCGAGCATTTCCTCGCCACGGCGGCCGCGCGCTATCGCCGCGCGGGGCTGGTGCTCGGACCGGCGGCGCGGCGGGCGATGGCGACCCATCCCTGGCCGGGGAACGTGCGCGAGCTGAAGAACGCCATCGAGCAGGCGGTCGCCACCGCACCGACCGACGTGCTGCAGCCGTCCGACCTGCGGCTTTCCGGCGTCGTCGCCGACGCGCCGGGCGGCGACGTCGGCCGCCTGCCGGACGGCGGCATCAGCCTCGAGGCGCTGGAACGCAGCCTGATCGAGCAGGCGCTCGCCCGCTCCGGCGACAACGTCACCGCGGCCGCGCGCCTCCTCGGCCTCAGCCGCGATACGCTGCGCTACCGGATCGACAAGTTCGGCCTGCCTGCCGGCGGCTCGCGCGGTGGCGCGGCTGGGTGATATGCCCCACCGGGTGGGGCTTTTCCCGGGATCGCGCTGCGGTGCTGTGGTCAGATGGCTCTTATTCTCAACGATAATATCTGCGGCGCGTGGTTGGCGCGCGATTTGCTTGGGATGGCCTGTTCCCGTTGGGAAAATGACAGGAGGAGTCCCATGATCCGCAACCAGGTTCGCCTGACCCTCGCCGCGGCGCTGGCCCTTGGCCTTGCCGCACCGGTTTCCGCCATCGCACGGCCGGTGCCGGCCGGGCCCGTCGAGAGCGCAACGACGCTCGCGCCGGCCGCGCCGATCGTCGTCGCGCGCCGCGGTGCCGACGACCGCCCGGGCGACGACCACCACCGCCGGGGCCGGGGCGGCAAGGGGCGTGGTGGCCACGACGACGGCGAACCCACACCTGAGCCGGCAGGGCCACGGCGCGCAGGGCGGGGCCCCGCGCGCACTTCGGATGACCCGGCGGGTGCGCTCAGCCCGCCTCGCCCGAACGGGGCGGGGAAAGCAGCGCCACCCCCTTGATCTGGGCGAAGACCGGCTGGCCGGGGGCGAGCCGCAGCTCGTCCCAGGAGCGGCGGGTGACGCGCGCGAGGATCCGCGCGCCATGCCCCTCCGGCCCCAGTGCCAGCACGACGGTCATCATGCCGCGCCCGAGCGGCGTCCCCTCCAGCACCCGCGCGGCGACGCAATTGAGGATGCTGCTCGATCGCGGCGGGTCGAGGACCAGGGACACGTCCGCCGCGGCAATCCGCAGCCGCCGGGGGCTGCCGGGCGGCCCGAACCGTCCGGGCGCGACGAGGTGCGCGCCGGGGACCGCGAGCGTGGTGAGATCATAGCCCGGATCATGGCCCAGCACCTCGGCGGCGAGCGTCACCGAGGCGTCGGGCATCCGTGCGAGCGGCAGGTCGGGCCGCGACTGCAGTTCGGTCAGCGGGCCGCACGCGACGACCCGGCCCCCGGCCATCAGGACGAGGTGGTCGGCCAGCCGCTCCACTTCGGAGATGTCGTGGCTGACGTAGAGCGTCGGCGGGCCGATCGTGTCGCGCAGGCGCTCGAGATAGGGCAGGATTTCCTCCTTCGCGAGCCGGTCGAGCGCGGACAGCGGCTCGTCCATCAGCAGGAGCCGCGGCTGGCTGAGGAGCGCGCGGCCGAGCGCCACGCGCTGCCGTTCGCCGCCCGAAAGGGTGGCGGGCGCGCGGCCCAGCAGGCCGCCGAGGCCGAGCAGGTCGACGACGTCGTCGAAGCGGATCAGCTCCGTGTCCCCCGCCTTCAGCGCCCGCCGGCGGCCGTAGTCGAGGTTGCGGCGTACATCGAGATGCGGGAACAGGCTCGGCTCCTGGAAGACGTAGCCGATCGGGCGGCGGTGCGCCGGGCGGAAACTGGCTCCGTCCTGCCAGACCTCGACGCCGAGCCCGAAATGGCCGTCCCCGAAGCGGTTGAGCCCGGCGATCGCACGCAGGAGCGTGGTCTTGCCGGAGCCCGAGGGGCCGAAGATCCCGGTGACGCCGCGCGCCGGCGCCTCGAAGGCCGCGTCGAGGGCGAAGGCGCCGAGCCGGCCGCGGAACCGGGCGGTCATGGCGGCCGCGACGGGCGCCGCGACGTCCCTCACCGCGCGCCATCCTTCGGGCCCGGCCCGCTCACCGCCCGATCCGCCGCATGCGCTTCTCCAGAACCATCATCGCGAGGATGACGAGGAAGGAGAAAAGCAGCATGGCCGCCGCCATCAGGTGCGCGGCCCGCCACTGCATCGTCTCCACGAGCTCGAAGACCGCGATCGACATCACCTTGGTCTGGCCGGGAATTGCGCCGCCGATCATCAGCACGACGCCGAACTCGCCGACCGTGTGGGCGAAGCCGAGCACCGCCGCCGTCAGGAGGCCGGGGCGGGCGAGCGGCAGGGCGACGGTCCAGAAGGCGTCGAACGGCGAGGCGCGAAGCGTCGCCGTCACCTCGAACGGCCGTTCGCCGATCGCTTCGAAGGCATTGCGGATCGGCTGGACGACGAAGGGAAGCGAGGCAACGACCGACGCGATCACCAGCGCCTCGAAGGTGAAGGCGAGCGTGCGCCCGCCCCAGAGGCCGGCGATCCAGCCGCCGGGGCCCTCCGGTCCGAGCAGGACGAGGAGGTAGAAGCCGAGCACGGTCGGCGGCAGCACCAGCGGCACGGCGACGAGGGCCGCGACGACCTCCTTCCACCGCGCCCCGGACCGGGCGAGCCACCAGGCCAGCGGCGTCCCGACGACGAGCAGGATCGCGGTGGTGACGGTGGCGAGCTCGAGGGTCAGTCGAACCGTCTGCCAGTCGATGCCCATGACGGCTAGCCCCCGGCCGCCGGTTCGGGAGGAAGGGCGTAGCCGAAGGACCGGATGACCGCCCGCGCCTCCGTGCCCTTCAGGAAGTCGAGGAAGGCCTTCGCCGCCTCGTTGTCCGCCCCGACCTTGAGCAGGACGGCGTCCTGCAGGATCGGCTGGTGCAGATCGTCCGGCACCTCCCACCGCGAGCCGCCCTCGGTCCCGACCACCTGCGCCAGCGCGACGAAGCCGAGCTCGGCATTGCCGGTGGCGACGAACTGCTGCGCCTGGGCAATGCTCGTGCCCTGCACGATCTTCGGCGCGAGCGTGTCGTAGAGCCTGAGGGCCTGGAGCGTCTCGACCGCCGCCTGACCATAGGGCGCGGATTTCGGATCGGCGATCGCGAGATGCCGGAAATCGCCGGCCTTGAGCGTCTCGGGTCCCGTCACGCGGCCCGCCTCCGTGCTCCAGAGCACCAGCGTGCCGACCGCATAGGTGAAGTCCGTGCCGGGGACGGCAAGCCCGTCCGCGATGGCCCTGGCGGGCCGCGCCGCGTCGGCGGAGAGGAACACCTCGAAGGGCGCGCCCTGGGTGATCTGGGTCAGGAACTGCCCGCTCGACCCGAAGCTGAGCTTTGCGGTATGGCCGGTCTCCTCTGCAAAGAGCCTTGCGATCTCCGCTGCGGGCTCGGTGAAGTTGGCGGCAACGGCGACCTGCGTCTCGCCGGCATGTACGGCGGAGGCGGTCCAGAGCAGGAGGAGGGCGGCGGTGCGCTTCATCTGCGGTCCTATTCCACGGCAAGGATGACATGGGCCGGGTCGATGAGGGCGGTGGCCCGATCACCCGGGGCGAAGGCGGGGGCGCCGCCGGTCCCCTCGGGAAGGATGGCGCAGAGTGTCTTGCCCTCGCCGATATCGAGATTGACCTCGGTCGACGTGTCGTCGCGGCTCACGTCCAGAACGACGCCCTCGATGCGGTTCGGGGCAGGGGGCGCGTCCGCGGCGGTCTGTCCTTCGGGCCGCCCCGGGGGGATGAGGCGGATCATCGGCGCCTTGACGAGCGCGATCGCCGGCCGCCCGGGGAAGAGGCCGAGCGTGCGCAGGCTGCGGCTCGTCAGCGTCGCCCTGAGGACCGCGCCTTCGGAGATGCGAAGCGAGACGCTGGCGCTGACCGGGCCGACGGTGGTCCCGGCGACGGTCCCGCGCAGCGCGTTGCGGGCGCTGGTCTGGAGGAAGCCGCCGAACATCAGCCGCGCGGCCTCCCCCGCGAACTCGGGGGCGAGGGTGTTGAAGGCGCGGGCCATCTCGGCCTCCAGCCGGCGAAATCCCGCGACGAGCCGCACGCCCTCTTCGGTCAGGCGGGCGCCGCCGCCGCGGCGGCCGCCGGTCTGGCCCTCCACGAGCGGCCGGCCGACGAGATTGTTCATGGCGCAGATCGCGTCCCAGGCGCCGCGGTAGCTGAGGCCGAGGGCGCGGGCCGCCCCGGAGATGCTGCCCTCCCGGCCCACCGCCTCCAGCAGCGCCACCCGCTGCGCCCCGAGGGAGGCGGCGTTGGGTCCGGAGAGCGAGACTTCGGCCTGGAGGGGCATGGGGCAACCGTTGTACCGTTGTGAGATTGAATCACATAACGCGGACCCTGCGCCGTTGCGCGTGTCGGGGCAAGCCCGTCGGACGCGGGAGGCGCCGGCGATCGGGCCGACTTTCGCGGCGAGGAACGCCAGCCGGGTCATTTCGTCCGGGCGTCCGGCGCGCTACATGAGGCACAGGGGCCGGCGACGGCGACGATGCGGGGATGACAATCATGGACAGGATCAAGACGACCGACCTCGGCCTCAAGGACCAGGGTCTGCTCCGCGAGGCCGCCTTCGTCGGTGGCCGCTGGATCGAGGCGGGGGCCGACGGCATCGCGGTGAAGAACCCCTCGACCGGCGCCCTCGTCGGCCATGTCCCGAACCTCGGCGCCGCCGAGACCGGCGAGGCGATCGCCGCCGCCGAGGCCGCGCAGAAGGGCTGGGCCACCCGCACGGCCAAGGAGCGCGCGGGCATCCTCCGGCGCTGGTTCGAGCTGATGATGGCGGCGCAGGACGACCTCGGCCGCATCCTCACCGCCGAGCAGGGCAAGCCGCTTGCCGAGGCCAAGGGCGAGATCGCCTACGGCGCCAGCTTCATCGAGTGGTTTGCCGAGGAGGCGCGCCGCGCCTATGGCGAGATCGTGCCCGGCCACGCGACCGACAAGCGCATCCTCGTCACCCGGATGCCGGTCGGCGTCGTCGCCGCGATCACGCCCTGGAACTTCCCGAACGCGATGATCACCCGCAAGGCCGGCCCGGCGCTCGCCGCCGGCTGCGCGATGGTGCTGAAACCGGCTCCTCCCGCGTCATCGGCGGGGTGATGACCGCGAGCCCGGTGGTGCGCAAGCTCACCTTCACCGGTTCGACCGAGGTGGGCGCCGAGCTCTATGCCCAGTGCGCCCCGACCATCAAGAAGCTCGGGCTTGAGCTTGGCGGCAACGCCCCGTTCATCGTCTTCGACGACGCCGACGTCGAGGCGGCCGTCGAGGGCTGCCTGATCGCCAAGTTCCGCAACAACGGCCAGACCTGCGTCTGCGCCAACCGGATCTACGTCCAGTCCGGCATCTACGACAGCTTCGCCGGGCGCCTCGCTGAGCGCCTTGCCACGATGAAGACCGGCGACGGATTCGAGGAGGGCACGGCCTTCGGTCCGCTCATCGACACGGCGGCGGCCGCGAAGGTCGCCGAGCATGTCGCCGACGCGGAGGAGAAGGGGGCAAAGGTGATCCTCGGCGGCCATCCGCACGCCCTCGGCGGCACCTTCTGGGAGCCGACGGTCATCACCGGCGTCACCTCCGACATGGCGGTTGCTCGGGAGGAGACCTTCGGCCCGGTCGCGCCGCTGTTCCGGTTCGAGACCGAGGCGGAGGCCGTCGCCGCCGCCAACGACACCGAGTTCGGCCTCGCCTCCTACCTCTACAGCCGCGACGTCGCGCGGGTGTTCCGGGTTTCCGAGGCGCTCGAATACGGCATGGTGGGGGTGAACACCGGCCTCGTCTCCACCGCCGAGGCGCCCTTCGGCGGGGTGAAGGCCTCCGGGCTCGGCCGCGAGGGCTCCCGCCACGGCCTCGAGGATTTCCTCGAGATCAAGTATGTCTGCCTCGGCGGGATCGCCTGAGGCGGCGCCCCCCCGCCCCGCGCGAGGTGCACCGCCCAGGCTTTCATACGGCCTTGAAACCTGGAGAGCAGTCGTTTTCCGCCAACAGGCGGAAAACAGAAAAGGATACAATGCGCGCACCTGCGCGCCCGACTTCGCGGCAACGGCCGCGTCCCGCCGCCTTCCCCGTTCCGCCCGCGGGCCCTGCACCGTGCGGAACGTCGGTCACGATCGCGCGGGTACGCAACTGCCCTGCGTTGACTCGGCCCGGGCCGGGCGGTCGTATGGCCGCGGCGCACAGGGGCGCCGGCCGTTCGAGGAGCCGAGCGAGATCTCCGGATACGCGTCAGACGATGCGGCCGCCATGGTGACCGGCGCCGACGCCGGCAGCGTCTGGTCGGTGCACGGGGCCGTGATCGACGTCCGCTTCGAGGCGGCCGGGCTTCCGCCGCTCGACAGCGCGCTCGTCATCGAGGCCGATCCGCCGGTCATCGTCGAGGTGCACGCGCATGTCGACGAGCGGACGGTGCGCTGCGTCGCCCTCGTCTCGACGGCCGGGCTGGCGCGCAGGACCGCGGTGCGGGCCACGGGCCGCCCGGTCGAGGTGCCGGTCGGCGAGGCCGTGCTCGGGCGGCTGCTCCGACGTGACCGGGGCGGTGCGCGACGACGGGCCGGCGCTTCCCGGCGACGTGCCGCGGCGCGGCATCCATCATCCGCCGCCGACGCTCGCCGAGGAGACGTCGGCGACGGCGGGGTTCGAGACCGGCATCAAGGTCATCGACCTCCTCAGCCCGCTCGCCCAGGGCGGCAAGGCGGCGATGTTCGGCGGGGCGGGCGTCGGGAAGACAGTCCTCGTCATGGAGCTGATCCACGCCATGGTGGAGAAGTATCAGGGGACGTCGGTCTTCGCCGGCGTGGGCGAGCGCTCGCGCGAGGGGCATGAGCTGCGCACCGAGATGCAGGGCTCGGGCGTGCTGGAGCGGACGGTGCTCGTCTACGGCCAGATGGCCGAGCCACCGGGCGCGCGCTGGCGCGTCCCGCTGACCGCGCTCACCATCGCCGAGGATTTCCGCGACCGGCAGCACCGCAACGTCCTGCTCCTCATGGACAACGTCTTCCGCTTCGTCCAGGCGGGGGCGGAGATCTCGTCGCTGCTCGGCCGCCTGCCGAGCCGGGTCGGCTACCAGCCGACGCTCGCGACCGAGGTTGCCGCGCTGCAGGAGCGGATCGCCTCGGTCTCGGGCGCCGCCGTCACCTCGATCCAGGCGGTCTACGTGCCGGCCGACGACTTCACCGACCCGGCCGTCACCACCATCTCATCGCACATGGAGAGCCTGATCGTCCTGTCGCGGGATCTCGCGGCGCAGGGCTTCTACCCGGCGGTCGATCCGCTCGCCTCCTCGTCGGCGCTCCTCCAGCCGGAGGTGGTGGGGGCCGGGCACTACGCCCTCGCCGGGCGGGCGCGCGAGGTGCTGGCGCGGTTCCGCGAGCTGCAGGACATCATCGCGCTCCTCGGGGTCGAGGAACTGGGCACCGCGGACCGCCAGATCGTCGCCCGCGCCCGGCGCCTGCAGCGGTTCCTCGCGCAGCCCTTCGCGGTGACCGAGGCGTTCACGGGCACGCCGGGCGTCAGCGTCCGGCGCGAGGACACCCTCGCCGGCGTGCGGGCGATCCTCGACGGCGAGGCGGACGGCTGGGCGGAAAGCTCGCTCTACATGGTGGGCACCATCGAGGACGCCCGCGCCAAGGAGGCCGCCGCGGCGGGCCGGGCGGCATGAGGCTGCGTGTCGTCACCCCGCTCGCCGTCGCCGTGGACGAGGATGGCGTGACCGCGTGCGCGCCGAGGACGAGAGCGGCAGCTTCGGGTGCTGGCCGGCCACGCCGACTTCCTGACCCGGCTCACCGTCTCGGTGGTGAGCTGGACCGGCCGCGACGGCGCGCGGCGGCACTGCGCCGTCCGGGGCGGCCTCTTCACCGTCAGCCGGGGGTCGGACGTGGCGGTGGCGACGCGCGAGGCAGTGGTCGGCACCGACCTCGACACGCTGGACCGCGAGGTGGTGGCGCGCTTCGAGAGCGACCTCGACGCGGAGCGCAACGAGCGCGTCGAGAGCACGCGGTTGCACCTCGCGGCGATCCGGCGGATCGTCGAGCAGCTGAAGCGCGGCGGCATGGCGGGGGCGCCCTGATGACCGAAAACGACCCCGGCAAGGACGAGCTCGTCACCGAGACCGAGAAGCGGGCCGAGCGCCACCGCCGCTGGACCGAGGAAGGCGAGGACAGCGTCGCGCGCCGGCTCGCCCAGATCGGCGTCCTCGGCTGGATGATCGTGACGCCGATGCTCGTCGGCATCTTCGCCGGACGCTGGCTCGACGGCCGCTTCCACGGGGGCCTTACGTGGACCGGGGCGCTGCTGTTCCTGGGCCTCGGGATCGGCTCGTGGTCGGCCTGGCGCTGGATGCACGGCCGATGACCGCGCTCCTCCCGCTCCTTGCCTGGGCGCTCGCCGGCGCGGTGGTCGGCGTCGTCTACTTCCGGGCGGTCTGGGCCACCGCACGCCTGCTGGCCGGGGGCGGGGGGCGCGGCCGGGCGATCGGCTTCACGCTGGTCCGTCTCGCGCTCCTCGCCGGGTTCCTCGTCCTCGCGGCACGCGGCGGCGCCGGGCCGCTCCTCGCCGCCGCGCTCGGCATCCTCCTTGCACGCTTCGCGGTGATGCGGCGCCTCGGGAGGCCGGCGCCGTGAACCCGCTCGAAAACCCCGTCGTCTTTCACGTCGGCCCGGTGCCGGTCACCCAGCCGGTGGTCACGACCTGGGGCATCATGCTGGTGATGGTGGTGGGCGCCATCCTGCTCACCCGCCGCCTCACCCTCTTCCCCTCGGCGACGCAGGCGACCATCGAGGCCCTCGTCGCCGCCGTCGACTCGCAGCTGCGCGGCATCGTCCAGGGCGATCCGGCGCCCTACCGCGGGTTCATCGGCACGCTGTTCACCTTCATCCTGCTCGCCAACTGGTGCTCGCTGATCCCGGGTGTCGCGCCGCCGACCTCGCATCTTGAGACCGACGCCGCGCTCGCCCTTCTCGTCTTCGTCGCCATCGTGGTCTTTGGCGTCCGGGCCGGCGGGGTGGGCGGCTATCTGCGGCATTTCGCCTCGCCCAGCGTCTTCATGATCCCCCTCAACTTCGTCGAGTCGATCACGCGCACCTTCTCGATGCTGGTGCGCCTGTTCGGCAACGTGATGAGCGGCGTCGTGCTGATCGGGGTCGTGGGCTCGCTGGCGCGGCTCTTCGTGCCGATCCCGCTCATGGCCCTCGACCTGCTGACCGGCGCGATCCAGGCCTATATCTTCGCCATCCTCGCCGCGGTGTTCATCGCCGACGCGGCGCGGCCCGAGGCGCCGACGCACGAGACATCGAAGGACAGGGAATAACGCATGGACTGGCTCAGGCTCGCAAGCATCCTCGGGGCGGCGTTCGCCGTGTCTTTCGGGGCGATCGGCCCGGCGATGGGCGAGGGACGCGCCGTCGCCGCGGCGATGGACGCGATCGCCCGGCAGCCGGAGGCCGCGAACACCATCTCGCGGACGCTGTTCGTCGGCCTCGCGATGATCGAGACCACCGCGATCTACTGTCTCGTCATCGCGCTCCTGCTGCTCTTCGCCAACCCGATGGTCGGCTGAGGGATGACGATCGACTGGTGGACGCTCGGCTTCGAGGTCGTCAACGTCGCCATCCTGATCTGGCTGCTGGGGCACTTCTTCTGGAAGCCGGTCGCCGCGATGATCGAGGCGCGCCGCGCCGCAGCCGCGAAGATCATCGCCGACGCCGAGGCGTCGCGGGACGCGGTGACCAAGGCCGAGGCCGAGATCGCCGCCACCCGTGCGGGCTTCGCCGCCGAGCATGACAGGGTGCTGGCCGACGCCCGCGCCGAGGCGGACGCGCTGCGCGCGAGGCTGAAGCAGGAGGCGGAGGCCGAGGCCGACAAGATCCGCGCGGATGCCGCCGCCGACCTGCCGCCCGCGCCGACGAGGCCGAGAAGGCGTGGACGGCCCGGGCGTCCGACCTTGCCGTCACCATTGCCGGCCGGCTCCTCGTCGGGCAGGACGACGCGGCCGTGCGCGCGCGCTTTCTCGATGGCCTCCTCGCCGCGCTGCGTGCCCTGCCCGCCGCCGAGCGCAGCGCCGCGACCGCGCCCGACGCACAGCTGACGGCAACCACGGCCGCCCCCCTCGACGCCGCCGAGCAGGCTGCGGCGGAACGGCGGATCGCGGAGGCGCTGGGCGGAACGCCCGAGATCGCCTTCGCCTCCGACCAGTCGCTTCTGGCCGGGCTGGAGCTGGCGGGACCGGGCTTTTCCGTGCGGAACAGCTGGCGGGCCGACCTCGACCGTATCCGGCAGGAGCTCGCCCATGCCGGCTGAGGACGCGCGCGCGGAGAGCTGGCTCGCCGCGGCGCGGGAGAAGGTCGCGGCCGCCGAGCCCGGACCCGTCACCGAGGCGACCGGCCGGGTCGAGGAGG
The DNA here is from genome assembly GCA_044223585.1 of Amaricoccus sp. GTDB lineage: Bacteria > Pseudomonadota > Alphaproteobacteria > Rhodobacterales > Rhodobacteraceae > Amaricoccus. Next base: position 11,153 of record JBGALW010000033.1, on the reverse strand, counting down.
TCGCCGACGGTGTCGCCATGCTCTCCGGCCTACCGCGCGCCAGGCTCGACGAGCTTCTGCGGTTCGAGACCGGCGGCTTCGGCTACGCCCACTCCCTCGACCCCGACCGGATCGGCTGCGTCCTGCTCGACGCCGGAAAGGTGGAGGCGGGGCAGCTGGTGCGCGGCACCGGGGACGTGGTGCGCGTGCCGGTGGGGGAGGGGCTGCTCGGCCGCATCGTCGACCCGCTCGGGCGCCCGCTCGACGGCGGCCCGCCGCCAGCCGCCGCCGACCGTCTGCCGGTCGAGCGGCCGGCGCCCTCGATCATCGAGCGCGACCTCGTGACGGAGCCGGTACAGACCGGCACGCTCGTGATCGACACGCTCTTCGCCCTCGGGCGCGGGCAGCGCGAGCTCATCATCGGCGACCGCTCGACGGGCAAGACCACCCTCGCGATCGACGCGATCATCAGCCAGAAGGCGTCGGACATCGTCTGCGTCTACGTCGCGATCGGCCAGACCACCATCGCCGCCCGCCGGGTCGTCGATGCGATCACCGCCTACGGCGCGCCGGAGCGCTGCATCTTCGTCGTCGCCACCGCCGCCAGTGCCCCCGGCCTGCAGTGGATCGCTCCGTTCGCCGGCACCACGATGGCGGAGTATTTCCGCGACAGGGGCCAGCACGCGCTGATCGTCCTCGACGATCTCTCCAAGCATGCCGCGACCCACCGGGAGATTGCGCTCCTCACCCGCCAGTCGCCGGGGCGCGAGGCCTATCCGGGCGATGTCTTCTACCTGCACGCGCGCCTGCTGGAGCGGGCGGCAAAGCTCGGGCCGGCGCGCGGCGGCGGCTCGCTGACGGCGCTTCCGGTGGCCGCGACCGAGGCGGGCAACCTCAGCGCCTACATTCCGACCAACCTCATCTCGATCACCGACGGGCAGATCGTCCTCGACTCGCGGCTGTTCTATCGCGGGCAGAAGCCGGCGGTGGACGTCGGCACCAGCGTCAGCCGCGTGGGCGGCAAGACCCAGGCGCGGGCGCTCCGCGACGCAGCGGAGAGCCTGCGCCTCGACTACGCCCAGTTCCTCGAACTGGAGAGCTTCACCCGCTACGGCGGGATCTCGGACGCGCGGGTCAAGGCGCAGCTGGCGCGCGGCGAGCGGATCCGCGCGGTGCTGGCCCAGCCGCAGCACGCGCCGCTCCGCCTCGCCGACGAGGTCGCCATCGTAATCGCGCTGCAGTCCGGGCTGCTCGATCCCCTGCCGCTCGAGGCGATCGACCGACTGCGCGCCCTGGTCGGCCCGGCCCTCGACCGCGACGCGCCCGATGCGGTGAAGCAGATCGAGGGCCATGGAACGCTGGACGAGGCCGGCAAGGCCGCGATCCGCGCGGCCCTCGCCGGACTTGTCCAGTCGCAGGGGGCAGGATGACCGCGCGCTACGCGGAGATCACCGCCCGCATCGGCGCCGTCGACCAGCTCCATACCGTCGTCACCGCCATGCGCGGCATCGCCGCCGCCCGCGCTGCCCAGGCACGCGGCAATCTCGCCGCCGTCGACGCCCACGCGGCGATGATCGCCGACGCCATCCGCCGGCTGCTCGCCCTGACCCGGTCCGCGCCCCGTCCTGCTGCCGCCGCGCCCCGCGTGGCGCCCCGGGCGGCGCTCGTCGTCTTCGGCGCCGAGCAGGGCTTTGCCGGGGCCTTCACCGAGCGGATCCTCGACGCGGTCGCGGCCGGTCCGGCGGCGGCCGAGACCTTCCTCGTCGGGACCCGCGCGGCGGCCATCGCCGCGGAGCGCGGCCTCGCGCCGGACTGGACCGCGCCGATGCCGCTGCATCCGGCAGGCATTCCCCGCCTCGCCGACCGGATCACCGCGGCGCTGTTCGCGCGGGTCGCCGCCGGGGCCATCGGCGCGCTCGACATGGTCTGGTGCGACGGCACGCCCGGCCAGCCAACCCCGGCAATCGAGCGCCGCCGGGTGTTTCCGCTCGACCTCGCCGCGCGCGCGGTGGCGGATGACCCGATCCTGAACCTCGATCCCGAGAGGCTGCTCTCCGAACTCGCCGCCGACTATGTCCACGCCCAGCTCTGCGCCGCGGCGCTCAACGCCTTCGCCGCCGAGAACGAGGCCCGCCTCACCGCGATGGCGGCCGCCCGCGGCCAGATCGAGCGCCGGCTCGACGCGCTGGTCGCCGAGCAGCGGCAGGTCCGGCAGGAGGAGATCACCTCCGAGATCATCGAGCTCGCCAGTTCGGCCTCGACCGGAGGCGAGTGACGGCGGGACGCCGAGGGCTGCCCGTCAGTGCGCGGCCAGGCCGAGCCGGCGCATGCGCCGGTGCATGGTGGTCCGGTCGATCCGGAGCTGCCGCGCCGCCTCCGAGACATTGCCGCGGCAGCGCGCGAGAACCGCGCGCATGGCTTCGGCCTCGCCGCTGTCGGCGCGCGGGCGGCCCGGCTCGTCCGGCAGGTCCGGCGCTTCGATGGTGTCGCCGTCGCTCAGCGCCGCCGCCACTGCCAGCGCGTTGGCGAGTTCGCGGACGTTGCCCTGCCACCGCCGGGCGAGCAGCGCGGCCCGTGCCGGCGGGGACAGCCGGGACCGGCCCTGAAGCAGGCGATCGACGAGCCAGTCGAAATCCAGCCGTTCGCGGAGCGGCGGCAGCGTCAGGACCGCCGCGGACAGCCGGTAGTAGAGATCCTCGCGCAGTTCGCCTGCGGCCACCCGCGCGGGCAGGTCGCGGTGGGTGGCGGAGATCACCCGCACGTCGATCCGCCGCGGCCGCACGGCGCCGACCGGCATCACCTCGCCCTCGGAGAGCGCGCGGAGGAGCCGGGCCTGCAGCGCCAGCGGCATGTCCCCGATCTCGTCGAGGAACAGCGTGCCGCCTTCGGCCTCCTCGATCAGCCCCTTGCGCCCGCGCGGGGCGGCGCCCGTGAAGGCGCCGGCGGTGTGGCCGAAGAGCTCGGACTCGATGAGGCCCTCGGGGATTGCCGCGCAGTTGACCGCGACGAAGGCGCCGCGGCGTCCGCTCGCCTCGTGCAGCGCGCGGGCGAGGAATTCCTTGCCGGTGCCCGTCTCGCCCTGGATCAGGATCGGCAGCGGCGTCGGGGCCAGCTTCGCCGCCTTGGCCTGCAGCGCCGCCACCTGCGGGTCGCCGCCGCCGAGCCCCGCAAGGGCGCCCGCCACCCGGTGGGCGGGCGCCGGCTGGCGGCGGGTGCGGCGGAGCTGCGGCTCGATGGCGTGCGCGAACAGCCGGTTGCCGTCGCGGGCGACGACCAGCCGGTCGCGGGTCGGCCTCTGGCGCGTCAGCTCGCCAAGGTCGTCGACGCCGAGGTCGAGGAAGCGGCCGAGCGGCTGGCCGATGAGCCGCTCCGGCTGGCGCCAGCTCAGCCCCGCCGCCCGCGCGAGGATCTGCGCGCCGCCGTGCGTCATCCCGATCACCCGGCCGGAGCCGTCGAGCGAGATCGCCGCCTCCGGGTCGACGTCGAGGAAGTCGGGCGAGCGCGAGAAGCGCAGGACCCACTCGTGCCGGGTCTGCGCCATCAGGTTCGCGAGCTCGATCCGCCGCACGGTCGCCGCCACCATGTGCAGCGCAAGACTCTGGCTCGCCTTGGCGATCGGCGAGGCGAGGAGCGAGATGTCGAGCACCGCCGCGAGGTCGCCGCGCGTGTCGTAGATCGGCGCCGCCGTGCAGGAGAGCGGCGTGTGGGTCACGTCGAAATGGTCGGTCTGGTGGATGGTCAGCGCCGAGCCCGTGGCGATGCAGGCCCCGATGGCGCAGGTCCCGGCGCGCGGCTCGGACCATTCCGCCCCGAGGTAGAGGCCGGCCTTGCGGAGCCTGTGGTCGAAATTCGGATCGCCGAGGAATTCGACCGCGACGCCGGACCGGTCGCCGAGCAGCAGGACATAGTTCTGCCCGGCCATCTGTGCATAGAGCGATTCCAGTCCGGATCGGGCGATGCTGATCAGCTCTTCCGACTGCTGGCGGTGGGAGCGCAGCTCGCTCTCCGGCAGGATGAACGCCTCGCAGGCCCGCATCGGATCGAGCCGGTGCTCGTTGATGCACCGGAGCCACGACTGCACGACGAAGGGATCGCGCGACGAGGCACGCCCCATCGCGACATTCTCCACCTCGCGGACATGTTCGACCGCCGCAGCCATGCGCTCCTCCCGGCCGCCTCTTTCGGCGATCATAGCACGGCGGGGCGCTGCCCCGTAAAGCGTCGCGGGGTGTGGCGCCACACCTGTGGCGGCGCCACACCGCCGATCCCCCGCACGCAGGGATTTATCCAGCCGGATCAATACCTCCCAGCGTGGCACGCGCCTTGCTCGTGTCCCGACCAGACGAACCGGACCGGGAGGAACCGAAGATGACAACGACGACCGAGCTCATTCGCGATGCGGGCGCGGCGAGCGGAACGATGAAGGCGCTGCGCTTCCATGCGGCGAAGGATCTGCGGGTCGAGGACGTGGCGAGGCCGGGCGAGCCCGGTCCCGGCCAGGTGCTGGTGAGGAACCGCTTCGTCGGCATCTGCGGCACCGACCTGCACGAGTATTCCTACGGCCCGATCTTCATCCCGAAGGAGCCGCATCCCTTCACCGGCGCGCATGGCACGCAGATCCTCGGCCACGAGTTCGGGGGCGTCGTCGAGGCGGTCGGGGAGGGCGTGACCAGCGTCAGGCCGGGGGACCGGGTCTCGATCCAGCCGCTCCTCATGCCGCGCTCGGGTGACTATTTCGCCGACCGCGGGCTGTTCCACCTGTCGCCGGATCTCGCGCTCGTCGGGCTCTCCTGGCACTCGGGCGGCATGGCCGAATGGGCGCTCGTCAACGACTACAACGTCGCGCCCGTGCCGGCCGAGCTTTCGGACGAGGAGGCGGCGCTCGTCGAGCCCACGGCGGTCGCGGTCTACGCCTGCGACCGGGGCGGGGTGACCGCCGGATCGAGCGTGCTCGTGACCGGGGCGGGGCCGATCGGGGCGCTGACGCTGCTTGCCGCGAAGGCGGCCGGGGCGGCGCAGCTCTTCGTCTCGGACCTCAACGACACCCGCCTCGGCTTCATGAAGGAGATGCTGCCCGAGGTCACGACGCTGAACCCCAAGCGGGACAATGTCGGCGACGCGATCCGGGCGCGGACCGAGGGCAACGTCGGCTGCGACGTGGCGATCGAGTGCGTCGGCAACGAGCATGCCCTGAAGGCCTGCCTCGACGCGGTGCGGAAGCAGGGGACGGTGGTGCAGACCGGCCTGCATCCGCACGACAACCCGCTCGACTGGTTCAGCGTGACCTTCAAGGACGTCGATATCCGCGGCTCCTGGGCCTACCCGACCCACTACTGGCCGCGGGTGATCCGCATGATCGCGACCGGCCTCCTGCCCGCCTCGAAGGTGGTGACGAAGCGCATCCGCCTCGAGAACGCCGTGGCGGAGGGCTTCGACGCCCTGCTCGATCCGGCGGGCACCCAGCTGAAGATCCTGATCGACCTCGGCTGAGGCCCGCCCGGCGGGTGCGCGCCGGGGCGGCGCGCACCCGACAAAGACAAACAAAACCAATGGAGGAAGATCCATGCTCGACGAAAGCGCAAACGTTACGCTCGACACGGTGCTCGGCGACCTGAACGTCGCGCTGGCCGCCGGAGACATCGAGGCGGCGGTCAGCCTGTTCCAGGACGACTGCTACTGGCGCGACCTTGCGTCCATCACCTGGAACCTCAAGACCGTGGAGGGCAAGGCGCAGGTCCGCGACATGCTGACCGCGCAGCTTGCCGCCATGCGGCCCCGCGACTTTGCCCAGCAGCCGCGGGTGCGGCCAGATCCGCCTGAAGAACGGCAGGATCTGGACCCTGCTGACGGCGCTGGAGGAGCTGAAGGGCTTCGAGGAGCCGAGGGGCGTCCGTCGCCCGATGGGGGCGGAGCACGGCCACGACCGCAACCGCAGGACCTGGAAGGAGAAGCGCGAGCAGGAGGCGGCCGAGCTCGGCTACGAGACGCAGCCCTACGTTCTCGTCATCGGCGGCGGCCAGGGCGGCATCGGGCTTGGCGCGCGGCTGCGCCAGCTCGGCGTGCCGACGATCATCGTCGACCGGCACGAGCGGCCCGGTGACCAGTGGCGCAAGCGCTACAAGTCGCTCTGCCTGCACGACCCGGTCTGGTACGACCACCTGCCGTACATCCCCTTCCCGGACAACTGGCCGGTCTTCACGCCGAAGGACAAGATCGGCGACTGGCTGGAGATGTACACGAAGGTGATGGAGCTCAACTACTGGAGCTCGACCACCGCGAAGAAGGCGGTCTGGGACGACGTGGCGAAGGAGTGGGTCGTCACGCTCGACCGGAACGGCGAGGAGGTGGTCGTCCGTCCGAAGCAGCTCGTCTTCGCCACCGGCATGTCGGGCAAGGCGAACGTGCCGGCGATCCCCGGCCAGGACGTCTTCAAGGGCGAGCAGCAGCACTCGAGCCAGCATCCCGGGCCGGACGCCTACAAGGGCAAGCGGGTGGTCGTCATCGGCTCGAACAATTCTGCGCACGACATCTGCGCCGCGCTCTGGGAGGCCGGGGCCGACGTGACGATGCTGCAGCGGTCGTCCACCCACATCGTCCGCTCGGACAGCCTGATGGAGATCGGCCTCGGCGGGCTCTATTCAGAGCAGGCGGTGGCGAACGGCGTGACGACGCGCAAGGCGGACCTCATCTTCGCCTCGCTGCCCTACCGGATCATGCACGAGTGGCAGATCCCGCTCTACGAGCAGATGAAGGAGCGTGACGCAGGGTTCTACCGGGCCCTGGAGGACCGCGGCTTCATGCTCGACTGGGGCGCTGACGGCTCCGGGCTGTTCATGAAGTACCTCCGCCGCGGCTCGGGCTACTACATCGACGTCGGCGCCTGCGACCTCGTCATCGACGGCTCGATCAAGCTCGTCTCGGGCCGCCAGATCGAGCGGCTCTCCGAGACCGGCGTGGTCCTTGACGACGGGACGGAGCTGCCGGCGGATCTCGTCGTCTACGCGACCGGCTACGGCTCGATGAACGGCTGGGCGGCGGATCTCATCAGCCAGGAGGTCGCGGACCGCGTTGGCAAGGTCTGGGGCCTCGGCTCGGACACGCCGAAGGATCCGGGGCCGTGGGAAGGCGAGCAGCGCAACATGTGGAAGCCGACCCAGGTCGCGGCGCTGTGGTTCCACGGCGGCAACCTGCACCAGAGCCGGCACTACTCGCAGTACCTCGCGCTGCAGCTGAAGGCGCGGATGGAGGGCCTGCCGACACCCGTCTACGGGTTGCAGGAGGTGCATCACCGGAGCTGAGCCCCTCTCGTCTCCGGGCCGGTCCGCCTGCCCGGAGACCCTCCTGCCCGACGGGCGCGCTGCGCGCGGGCACGGACCTTGATTGTCCGGAGACCTTCACCAGAAGGTGCTCAATTCGTCATCGACTCCGGAGCAGGATTGCCGGAAACCCTCGGCGAATCGAAGTCGCCGTACCGCGGGGGGAAACGGCCATGACGCTCACCATGGATTCCATCACGGAACCGACGCTGGGGTCGCTGCTCGGCGAGGTCGAGGCACTCCGGACGGCGGTCGGCCGCGAGGCCGACGCGATTGCCGCGCGCTGGGAAGGCTGGATCGAACGCGACGCCTTCCGGCCCAGCGCCCGGAACTTTGCCGAATATCTCGCCGTCCGGCGGCGCGACATCCGTCCGCTGCAGCACCGGCTGATGCAGTTCGGCCTCTCCTCGATGGGCCGCGCCGAGAGCCGGGTGGTGCCGACCCTCGACGCCGTGCGCGCGACGCTCAGGGCGGCGACGGGCGGCGCCTTCGAGCCGGTGCCCGCGGACGATTTCTTCGCCGGCGAGGCGCGCAACGCCGCTGCGACGGAGGAGCTGCTCGGGCCGCTCACCTCGCACAGCCCGGTCCGGCTCATGGTGACGATGCCCTCCGAGGCGGCCGATGACGCCGCCTTCGTGGAGCGGCTGGCCGAGCTCGGGGTCGAGGCGGTCCGCATCAACTGCGCGCACGACGACGAGGCGGCCTGGGCGCGGATGATCGGCCAGGTCGAGCGGGCGGCGGAGCGGGTGGGCCGGCGGATGCGGGTGTTCATGGACCTCGCCGGGCCGAAGATCCGCACCGGGGATTTCAACGACGCCAAGGGCCTGAAGCGCGTCGCGGCCGGCGACGACCTCGCGATCGTCCTGCCCGGCCAGCTCCGGCATGTGCCCGACGCGCTGCCGGCCATCGAGTGCACGCTCGCCGCGGCGCTCGCTGCCGTACGGCCCGGCCACCGCATTCTCGTCGACGACGGCAAGCTCGTGACCAGCGTGGAGCGGTGCGAGCCGTGGGGCGCCGTGGTGCGGATCGTCGCCGGTCCCGACGAGAAGGGCTACAAGCTGAAGCCCGAGAAGGGCGTCAACTTCCCGGACACCGACTTCAGCGTCCCCGCGCTGACCGATGACGACCGCGAGGCCCTGGGCTTCGTCGCCCGCCATGCCGACGCGGTCGAGTTCTCCTTCGTGCAGTCGGACGACGACGTCGCGGCGCTGCAGGAGGCGCTTCGTCACGTGCGGGACGACTGGCAACAGCTCGGCCTTGTCCTCAAGATCGAGACCCAGCGGGCGGTGCGCAATCTCCCCGACATCCTCGTCCGCGCCGCCGGGCGGCAGCCGAGCGCCGTGATGATCGCCCGCGGCGACCTCGCCGTCGAGATCGGCTTCGTCCGGCTCGCCGAGATGCAGGAGGAAATCCTCTGGCTCGGCGAGGCGGCACAGGTGCCGGTCATCTGGGCGACGCAGGTTCTGGAGAGCTTCGTCAAGAACGGGGTCCCGTCGCGCGGCGAGATGACCGACGCGGCGATGGCGGCGCGGGCGGAGTGCGTGATGCTGAACAAGGGCCCGTACCTTTTCCACGCGATCGAGGAACTCGACCGGCTGCTCGGCCGGATGAGCGGCCATATCCACAAGAAGACCCCGCAGCTGCGTCCGCTGCTGAGCTGGTAGGCGCTCCGGCGGCGGCCTCCGGAGCTGACGCGCCGCTGCCCTCCGGCGTCGGCAGCTGCACCCGGCTCCCGCGACAATTCGATAGGGCATCGGCGCGCCTGCCAGGGGGGCAGGCAGGCGCTGCCGATGCTGGCGCATCGGCGGAAAAATCTGCATCGAACGCGCGCTGGCGGGTCACCGGGAGGTCGTGTTGGCCGCGCGGTTCGCCCCTTTCCCTTGCCCTCCGGCCCTCGCAATGGGCAGGGTGGGCCAGTTGCGCGACGAGGGGTCATGGACGAGGGCGGCGCCGTACCGGACTGGACAGCCCGCTTCGCCGGGCTGCACGGGCTTGCGCCCGAGACCAAGGCAAAGCTCCTCGCCGAGAGCCGCGTCGCGAAGGTCCCGAGGGACACGGTGATCTTCGGTCCGGGCAAGGCGCCGGAGAACCTGCTCCTGCTGCTCGACGGCACCGTGCGTGTCCAGCAGACGAGCGAGAGCGGGCGCGAGGTCTTTCTCTACCGCGTGGCGGCCGGCGAGAGCTGCGTCCTCACCACCGCCTGCCTGCTCGCCTACGAGGACTATACGGCCGAAGGCATCGCCGAGACCGACCTGGAGGCGGTGCTGGTGCCGCGCCTGACCTTCGACGAGCTCATCGCCCGCTCGCCGGAGTTCCGGCGCTTCGTGTTCACCGCCTATTCCCGACGGATCACCGACCTCATCGCTCGCTCGCCCGAGTTCCGCCGCTTCGTCTTCACCGCCTATTCCCGGCGCATCACCGACCTCTTCCACGTGATCGAGGAGGTCGCCTTCCGCCGCGTCGACGTGCGCCTCGCCGAGCGCCTGCTGCGGCTCGCCAGTGACAGCGGCACGCTTCAGGCGACGCACCAGTCGCTGGCGCAGGAACTCGGCAGCGTCCGCGAGGTGGTCTCGCGCACCTTGCAGGAGTTCCAGCGTCGCGGCTGGGTCGAGCTCGGGCGCGGGCTGGTCCGGCTCCTCGATCCGGATGCGTTGCGGCGCCTCGCCAGCGATCGGTGACTTAGTTACTGACTTTGCCCCGCCGGCGGCGCCACCAAGGAACAGTTCGAATCGGAGATTCTCCCATGACCTGCAATGTCGGCACCGCAGACCGCCTGATCCGTTTCGCCGTGGGCCTGGTGCTCTTGGCGCTCACGCTTCTTACCGGGTTCGCCTCCGGGAGCGGCTGGCTCTGGTGGGCGGCGCTCGTCATCGGCGTCGTGATGCTGGTGACCGCCGGGATGCGCTTCTGCCCGCTCTATTCGCTGCTGGGCATGCGGACCTCGCGACCGTGACCTCCGGCGCGCCTGCAGGGAGCCGGACGGCCACGGGGACGCTGATGGTCGTCCTCGCGCCGCTCGTCTGGATCCCGCAGGCGGCGCTGCTTGCTGCCGGAATCGGCCGGATCGCCTCCGGCGACGGCGCCGCCGCTGTGGTCTGGCTGGCCGTCGGCGTTGTCGCGCTCGGCGCGCTCCGGGCGGGGCTCGAGCATGCCGGCGGGCGGCGGGCGTTCCGCGCCGCGCGAGCCCGGCTGTCGCAGCACCGGGCCGAGGCGACCGCCCGGCTCGCCGCCGTCTCGCCGCTCGACGTGCGCCGGCCGCCCTCCGGGCTTGCCGCGAGCGTGCTGGCGGAGGAGGCGGAGGCGGTCACCCCCTATCTCGCCCGTTTCCGCCCGGCGCGGCTGCGCGCGGCCGTCGTGCCGCTCGCGATCGTCCTTGCGGTCCTGCCTTTCTCGTGGGTGGCGGCGCTGGCGCTCTTGCTCGCCGCGCCGGCGATCCCGGTATTCATGGCGCTGATCGGCTGGCGGGCGCAGGCGGCGAGCGCCGCCCGGCTGGTCGAGGCCGGCAGCCTCAACGCCTTCCTGCTCGACCGGCTGCGCGGCCTCGCGACGATCCGCGGTCTCGGGGCGGTCGAACTGACCGCCGACCGCCTGCGGACGGAGGCGGAGCGGTTCCGCGCCGGGACGATGGCGGTCCTGCGCATCGCCTTCCTGTCGTCGGCGGTGCTGGAACTTTTCGCCGCACTCGGGGTCGCGATGGTCGCGGTCTGGGTCGGCTTTCACCTGCTCGGCACCCTCGGCTTCGGCACCTGGGGAGGGCGGCTGACGCTGGGGCAGGGAGTCTTCGTCCTGCTCCTCGCCCCCGCCTTCTTCGAGCCGCTGCGCGAGCTTGCCGCCGTCTGGCACGACCGCGCCGCCGGC
>JBGALW010000032.1:17867-29465 GCA_044223585.1 Amaricoccus sp. | reverse complement strand
GACCCGGCCGACCCCGGCGAGCAGAGGCTCCACGGCGGTGATGCGCTCGGGGGTGTCCGCCGCGAACTCCGGCGGCAGCGGCACCCGCTCGACGCGGCCGCCTCGGACCAGCATCGGCGGGCGGGTGGTGGCCCGGATGATCGCTTCGGTCCGGGCTCGCGAGATGCCGGCGCCGCCGGTCGCCCCGGTCTCCAGCGCGCGCGAGACGGTGGCGTCCGGATCGGCGCCGGCGAGGCCCATCTCGGCGAGGATCGGATGGTCGGGCGCGAGCGCGGCTGCGTCGCGGTGGGCGCCGCGCGCCCGAAGCACTTCCAGTCGCGCGACGGCGCGCGGGTCGAATGTCTCGCGAAACGTCATTGGAAGGTTCCCCTTTCCCGGAAATGAATTGGGCGGGCAGACTGTAGTCGTCCGGCGATCAAATGCAGGCCGATCATACTCCGAATCGGGGCATCGCCGCCAGAGTCCGGAGGACTTGAGGCCGGCTCGCAGGCGCGTTACAGAATGACAGGGAACCGTTCGCCCAGCCCGCGAGTCAGGAGAGCTGTCCATGGCCGATGCCGCAGCACATGCGCACGCCGATCACCATGAGCCGGGCTTCTTCACCCGCTGGTTCATGTCGACGAACCACAAGGACATCGGCATCCTCTACCTGGTGACGGCCGCGACGCTCGGCGTCGTGTCGGTCGCCTTCACCATGTACATGCGGCTGGAGCTGATGCATCCCGGCGTCCAGTACATGCTGGTGGACGGCGAGCCGAACGGCCACCTCTGGAACGTGCTCATCACAGGGCACGGCATCCTGATGATGTTCTTCGTCGTCATCCCGGCGCTGTTCGGCGGCTTCGGCAACTACTTCATGCCGCTGATGATCGGCGCGCCGGACATGGCGTTCCCGCGGCTGAACAACCTCAGCTTCTGGCTCTACTTCGCCGGCTCGACGCTGGCGGTCCTGTCGATCCTCGCCCCGGGTGGCGACGGACTGCAGGGGACGGGGGTCGGCTGGGTGCTCTATGCGCCGCTCTCGACGACCGAGACGGGCATGTCGATGGACCTCGCGATCTTCGCGGTGCACCTTTCGGGCGCGTCGTCGATCCTCGGCGCCATCAACATGATCACCACCTTCATGAACATGCGGGCGCCAGGCATGACGCTGCACAAGGTGCCGCTGTTCGCCTGGTCGATCATGGTCACGGCCTTCATGATCCTGCTGGCGCTGCCGGTGCTTGCCGGCGCGATCACCATGCTGCTGACCGACCGCAATTTCGGGACGACCTTCTTCGAGCCCTCGGGCGGCGGCGACCCGATCCTCTACCAGCACATCCTGTGGTTCTTCGGTCATCCGGAGGTCTACATCATCATCGTGCCGGGCTTCGGCATCGTCAGCCACGTGATCTCGACCTTCTCGCGCAAGCCGATCTTCGGCTACCTGCCGATGGTCTATGCGATGATCGCGATCGCCGCGCTCGGCTTCGTGGTCTGGGCGCACCACATGTACACCGTCGGCCTGTCGCTGACCCAGCAGAGCTATTTCATGCTGGCGACGATGGTGATCGCGGTGCCGACCGGCGTGAAGATCTTCAGCTGGATCGCGACGATGTGGGGCGGGTCGGTCGAGTTCAAGACGCCGATGCTCTGGTGCTTCGGCTTCCTGTTCCTCTTCACCGTCGGCGGCGTGACCGGCATCGTGCTGAGCCAGGCCCCGATCGACCGCGGCTACCACGATACCTACTACGTCGTCGCGCACTTCCACTACGTGATGAGCCTCGGCGCCGTCTTCTGCATCTTCGCCGGCATCTACTACTGGATCGGCAAGATGACCGGGCGGCAGTATCCGGAATGGGCCGGCAAGGTGCATTTCTGGATGATGTTCATCGGCGCGAACCTCACCTTCTTCCCGCAGCACTTCCTCGGCCGCCAGGGCATGCCGCGGCGCTACATGGACTATCCGGAGCAGTTCGCGCTCTGGAACTATGTCTCCTCGATGGGCGCCTTCCTGTCCGGCCTCAGCTTCCTGTTCTTCTTCTGGATCGTGTTCTACACGCTGCGCTATGGCCAGCGGGTGACGGACCCGGCCTACTGGGGCTGGCAGCCCGACCCGACGCTGGAATGGACGCTGCCGAATCCGCCGCCGGCCCACACGTTCGAGACGCTGCCGACGCCCGACATGTGGGACCATTCGGCGAACCGCCACTGAGCCGATGGGGCAGGGGGCCGACGGACCTCCCGCCTCCTCCGCCCCGGTGGAAAGCCCGGCGGACGCCGACCTCTACGACCGCACCGATCCGCCGATCCTCGCGCTGACGCTCTGGCCGAACCGCTCGCTCACACCGGCGGGCGGTTCCTGGCTGTTCGGCCTCCTCGCCCTTGGCCTGTCGGTGCCCCTCCTGATGCTGCGCGGCACCCTCGCCGGGTGGGGGATGCTGCCGTTCCTCGCCGCCACCCTCCTCGGCCTTTTCGTGGCGCTCCGCCGAAGCCAGCGGGACGGTGCGCTGCACGAGGAACTGCGGCTCTGGCCGGACCTCATCACCGTGGTGCGGCGCGAGCCGAAGGGCTTGGTGCGCCGCTGGCACGCCAATCCCTTCTGGGTCCGCCTTCGGCTGCGCGAGGACGGCGCGGTCGAGAAATACCTGACGCTGCAGGGCAACGGCCGGGAGATCGAGCTTGGCGCCTTCCTCAGTCCCTGGGAGCGTGAAAGCCTTTACGCCGACCTCGGCGCCGCCCTCGGGCGCCTGAGACACGGCACCTGACGGCGTCTGTCCCGTACCTGCGGGACGGCCCGGAGGCGCCCTCCAGCAGGTTTGCTGCTATCGCGGTCACGCAAGGGCCTGTATGATCAGGCAATATCAGCCTGCGGCCGGATGTCGAACGCGCGTGCGATGCGCATCAGGGCGAGGGCCGTCAACGCAAGAGGTTCCCTCGCATGCCTCGCTCCATGTCGGCTGCCGCCGCGATCCTGCTCGCCGCATCGCCGGACGCGGCGGGGGCGCTGCATGACGTCATCGGAAGCGCGCTCTCGGCCTGTGCCCGGGGGGACGTCGATGCAACCCGCGCGGACCTTGGCCTTGCCGGCCGCCTCCTCGAAGTGGCGCGGTGCGAGGCGCTCGGTCGGTTTCTCCCTGAGCCGCTGGCGGGTTGGTCGCGCGAGGATGTGACGGCGCCAGCCGAGACGCCCGGCGGCGCCGCAATGACCGCCGCCACCTACCGGAAGGACGGCGCACAGCTGACGATCACGCTGGTGGCGGACTCGCCGGCCGCCGGCGGCATGGTGGCGATGCTGTCCGGCATTGCCGCCCTGTGCGGCGGCAGCCCGGTCATCATCCGGGGCACGGAGTTCTGCCAGTGCGGCCAGGACCTGCAGACCACGGTCGGCGGCAGGGTGACGGTGGCGGTCGGCGGCGATGCGACGCTTTGCGACAAGGCGGCGCTCGTGGCCACGATGGACCTGGCGGGCCTCGGGGCATTCGCGACGACGGGGCGGAACGCGGCGGCCTGAGGCCACGCGGCGCCGCGCTTTGCGGAACCACGCCGGCCCGCTAGACTGCGCGCGGAATCCTGACCGGAGTCGCCGAACATGCCTCGATTGCTGCCTTGGGCGTTTGCGCTGATCGCCTGCGCCGCGCCTGCCCTGCCCGCTCTGGCCGACGAGTTCACCGACACCATGCAGGGCGCACTCGATGCCTATGCCAAGGGCGATGTCGACGGCGCCCGGGCGGACGTCGACTATGCCGGCAAGCTGCTCACCGCCATGCGCGCCGGGGCACTCGCCAAGCTCTTCCCCGAGCCGCTGCCCGGCTGGACACGGCAGGATGCCGACGCGGCGGAGGCGAGCGGCTTCATGGGCATCCTGGGCGGCGGCACCACCGCCTCGGCAAGCTACAGCAAGGGCGACCAGTCGGTCGAGCTGACGATGATCGCGAACTCGCCGATGATCAGCGGCATGGCGGCGATGATCTCGAACTTCGCGGCCATGGGCGAGGGGCCGCCGATCCGGATCAACCGGACGGAGTTCGGCAAGGACGGCGACGACCTGCAGGGCGTCATCAACGGCAAGGTGATGCTCACCGTCGGCGGCAACGCCAGCCTCGAGGACAAGAAGGCCTATATCTCGGCGATGGACTTCGACGCGATCGGCGCGTTCTGAGGCGGGGCGCCCGCGTCAGACGCGCGGCGCGCTGCCGGTCATCACGCCGAGCGACCAGCTGGTCGCCTCGCGCAGGATCGCGTCCATCGTCGCGTCGAAGGCGATTGCCACCTCATCCGCCTTCACCCCGGTCGCGTCCGCGGTGTGCGAGAAGCGGTGTGCCGCGATCAGCCGGCCGTCGACGTCGCGGGCGATGCTGACCGTCATCGACACCACGACCCTTGCCGGTGCGCCGCTGGGCGCGCCGACCTCCGCCTGGAAGGTTTCGATGTCGATCATCACGGTATAGTCCGGCAGCGGCCCGACGGTGTTGGTGGAGACGAGCCCCAGCCTCCCGGAGTTCGCGAGCGACCGCGCCAGCAGGTTGCGCACCATCTGCGGCGTTGCCTCGACCCACCGCCCGTCCGGCAGGAAGGCGACCTGCAGCGGCGTCGGCTTGATGACCATCCGTTCGGTGCCGAGCGCGCCGGTAACGCTCGGCTCGGCGACGAACACCGAGCGGCCCCCGGGCCGGATCGTCCCCTGCGCCGGCAGCGGCTGCAGCTCGTAGGCATCGAGGTTCCGGGCGGCGCTGTTCAGCGTGGAGAAGGTGGTGCAGCCGGACAGCCCGCCCCCGATGATCAGGAGCGCGACGGTCAGCAGGCGGCGAGGGCGCGGCGTCATGCGAGGCTATCTCCTGAAGTCTGGCGCCTGCGCGCCGAGGAAGAACCGGGCGGGGTCACGTTCCAGCTGGCCGGCGATCCGGTCGAGCCGGCCGATCAGCTCGCGGGCCTCCTGGGTGAAGCGCACGAACTGCGGCAGACCCTGCGTGGTGAAGTCGGCCACCGGCACGCTGCTGTTCGCCACCAGCGTATCGATCCGCGTCACCGCGTCGGTCGCCCGTGCCAGCGTTGTGCGCAATTCGCCCGTGACGGCCGGCAGGTCGGCGGACACCTGCTCGATTGCCGCATTCAGGTGCTCGGCGGAGGCACGGATGCTCGCGGTCGTGGGCGCCACGTCCTCGGACATGATCCGCTCCGCACCGGCGAACGTACCCTGCGCCGAGGCCATGGTCTTTTCCGCCGCCTCGATCGCCGGCTCCAGCCGCCCGAGCGTCGCGCTGGCGTCCGCGAAGGTCTGGGTCGCGGCATCGAGCGTCGTCGTGGCGTTGCCGATCAGCGGCTTCAGGTCGCCGGTAAAGGCGGTGACGTCCCCGGATACCGTGTCGATCGTGGCGTTGACGTTGACGATTGCGCGCCGCACGTCGCTGATGACGGCGGGAAGGTCCTGGGTGGCCGCCTGTTCGATGGCCGCGAGCGAGCGGTCGGCGGTGGCGAGGGTTGTGCGGGCCTCCGCCACCAGCGCCTTGCCGTCGCCGTCGAGGAGGGTCGTGACGCTGGTCGCGGCGCTGTCGACCGAGCCGAGGGTCTTGGTGGCGCCCTCGAGCGCGGTGTCGAGGCTGGCAAGCGTGCCCTGCAGGTCCGCGAGCCGGGCGTTGGCGAGATCGGCGGTCTGTCCATAGCCGGCAAGCACGGTCTTCGCTTCGGCCCCGATCGTTTCCACCTGGGTCCGCAGGTCGGTGATCGTCGCCTTCAGCTCGCCGACCGCCGTGGAGCCCTCCTCGTTGATGAGGGTGGTCACGCCGTCCGCCGCGTTGCCGACCGACTTCAGCGTGCCGTCGGCGGTGCCGAGCGTGGTGCCGGCCTGGGTGAACGCCCCGGTCATGGCCGTCAGGGTCTTCTGCGCGTCGCCGAGGGCGCCGTCGATCGATGCCGCGATCGGGTCCAGCTTCGAGGTGAAGATGGAAATCTGCCCGGTGGCGTCCGACACGGTCTTGGAGATCGCCGAGAAGTCGTTCATCGCCGTCTGCAGCTTGCCGGAAGCCTGCTCGATGTTGGCGAGGATGCCGGCGACCTTCTGCTGGTTCTCGTTCCCGACGATCACCTGGAACTCGCGGATCAGCTTGATCGATTCCTGCAGGAGGTCGGGTGCGTCCTCGGTCAGCGACTGCACCACCGACCGCTGGCCGGTAAGGGTCGGCACGCCCTCGACGCTGTCCCGCAGCAGCGGGGCGTCGAGCTGCCGCCCGGGGTTGATCGAGACGAACGACTGGCCGGTGACGCCCTGCGCCTGCAGCTGAACGGTCGCGCCCTCGCGGATCGGCGTGTCGGCATTGACCTCGATCCGCACCCGGACCTGGCCCTTGCCATTGTGCGCGAGGTCCATCGATTGGACCTGCCCGACCGGAAGGCCGCTGAACCGCACCTCCGCCGCCCGGCTGAGGCCGGAGACGTTGTCGAAAAGGACGTCGTAGTAGGCGTATTGCCGGTCCGACTGCCACTTGGCGAGCCAGACGATGAAACCGAGGCCGAGGAGGATGCCGATGAGCGTGAAGAGGCCGATCAGGACGTAGTTGGCGCGGGTTTCCATCGTCTTGTCCTATCCCTCGCTGGTCGCGAGCGCGGCGCGCGCGCGCGGGCCATGGAAATATTCCCGCACCCAGGGGTGATCCACCTTCAGCATGTCCGCCATGGTGCCGGTGACGAGCACCTTCTTCTCGGCGAGCACCGCGATGCGATCGCAGATTGCGTGCAGGCTGTCGAGATCGTGCGTGACCATGAACACGGTCAGGCCAAGCGACTCCTTCAACTGCTTGATCAGCTGATCGAAGTTCGCCGCGCCGATCGGGTCGAGGCCGGCGGTGGGCTCGTCGAGAAAGACGATGTCCGGATCGAGCGAGAGGGCACGCGCAAGGCCAGCGCGCTTCTGCATCCCGCCCGACAGCTCGGACGGGAACTTGCCGTTGGCCACGGGGGGAAGGCCGACCATCGACACCTTGAGCTGCGCCAGGGCCTCGCGGAGCGCGGGGTCGACGTGCATCAGCTCGCGCATCGGCGCCTCGACATTCTGCTGGACCGTCAGCGCGGAGAACAGCGCGCCCTGCTGGAACAGGACGCCCCAGCGGCGGCTGACCGCCTCGCGCTCCGCCTCGGTCGCGCTGAGGACATCGGTGCCGAAGACCCTGATCTCGCCGGCGGCCGGCTTGTTGAGGCCGACGATCGTGCGCAGGAGCACCGACTTGCCTGTGCCCGACCCGCCGACGATCCCCAGCACTTCGCCGCGGTAGACGTCGAGGTCGAGGCCGTCGTGCACCGTCTGGCTGCCGAAGCGGTTGACGAGGCCGCGGACCTCGATGATCGCTTCCCGCTTTGCGGGCGCGCCGGCGGCCGATGCGGGGGAGGGGGCGCTGCCGTCCATCACACCCCTACCAGCGCGAAGAAGATGGCGAACACCGCATCGATCACGATCACCATGAAGATCGCCAGCACCACCGACGCCGAGGTGAGCTTGCCGAGGCTCTCGGCGTTGCCGCCGACCTTCAGCCCGTGGTGGCAGCCGATGATGCCGATGACCATGGCGAAGAACGGCGCCTTGATGATGCCGACGAGGTAGTGCCAGACGCCGATGTTGTCGGTGAGCCGCACGATGAACATCGACGGCGAGACGCCGAGCTCGATCCAGGCCATCGCGGCGCCGCCGACGAGCCCGGCGATGTCCGCGATCACCCCGAGCAGCGGCAGGGTCAGAAGCAGCGCCAGAACCCGCGGCACGACGAGGATCTGCAGCGGGTCGAGGCCGAGCGTCTGCATCGCGTCGATTTCCTCGCGCATCTTCATCGACCCGATGGAGGCGGTGAAGGCCGAGGCCGAGCGGCCGGCGACGATGATGGCCGTCAGCAGGATGCCGAGTTCGCGCAGCACGGCGATGGCGATCAGGTCGACGACGAAGATCTGCGCACCGAACTGCCGCAGCTGCACCGCCCCCATGAAGGCGAGCACGACGCCGATCAGGAATGACATGAGCGACGCGATCGGCACCGCGTTCAGGCCCACCTGCTGCATGTGGTAGACGACCGAGGTGAGGCGCAGCTGTCCCGGCCGGATGAGCACGCGGGCGAAGCGGGTCAGAACGGCGCCGAGCAGGTTGGCAAGCTCCAGCACCATGCTGCCTGCCAGCACAACGCTTTCGCCGAAACTCTCGAGCCACGGCATGATGCCGCCGCGCGGCGGCGGCGCGGCCGCCTCGGTCGGGAGCGCCGCCTCGACCGTTCTCAGCAGGGCCTCCTGTTCGGTGTTCAGCCCCGCGACCGTGACCTCGGCGCCCTCGGCCTGCAGGCGCTGGCGAAGGCTCGCGATCGCCCAGGCGCCGGCTGTGTCGAAATGCTCGATGCCGGCGCCGTCGAGGACGAAGGGGCCGGGGCCGGTGACGCGGGCGATCTGGCTCTCGACGGCCGAAACCCCGGCAATGCGCAGATCGCCGGACAGCGCGACGGTTGCCCCGCGTTCCGTCGTCTCGACCGCTACCGCCGCTGCCGCCACCCCTTCGGGCCCCCTCATGACCTCGCGCCGGCGGGACATCATCACGCCTGACGCGCCGCGGCAAGGTGCGTTCAGTCGCGCCCAAAGAGGTCGTTGATTGGCGCCGCGGGGGTGGCAGGCCGCGGGGCGGCGAGCCCGAGGTGGGTCCAGGCCCTCTGTCCCAGCATCCGGCCACGCGGCGTGCGCTGGATCAGGCTCTGCTGGAGCAGGTAGGGCTCGATCACTTCCTCGATGGCGTCGCGCGGTTCCGACAGCGCGGCGGAGATGGTCTCGATGCCCACCGGCCCGCCGCCGTAGCCCTCGGCGAGCAGCGTCAGGTAGCGCCGGTCCGCGCCGTCGAGGCCGAGGTCGTCGACCCCGAGCCGCGTCAGTGCCCGGTCGGCGATCTCGCGCGTGACGCGTCCCTCGCCCTCGACCACCGCGAAATCGACGACGCGGCGCAGCAGGCGGCCGGCGATCCGCGGCGTGCCGCGGGCGCGGCGGGCGATCTCGTGCGCGCCGTCGGGCGTCGCCTCGGCGCGCAGCAGCCGCGCGGCGCGGGTGACGATCTGTTCCAGTTCGTCGACCTCGTAGAACTCCAGCCGGGTCGGGATGCCGAACCGGTCGCGCAGCGGCGTCGTGAGAAGGCCGAGCCGGGTGGTCGCTCCGACGAGCGTGAAGGGCTGGAGCTCGATCCTGACGGTGCGCGCCGCCGGCCCCTCGCCGATCACGAGGTCGAGCTGGAAGTCCTCCAGAGCCGGATAGAGGATTTCCTCCACCACCGGGCTGAGGCGGTGGGATCTCGTCGATGAAAAGCACGTCGCGGGCGTCGGGGTGGTCAGGATCGCCGCGAGGTCACCGGCCCGCGCCAGCACCGGGCCGCTGGTCATGCGGAAGTTGACGCCAAGCTCGCGCGCCGATCTGCGCGAGCGTGGTCTTGCCGAGGCCGGGGGACCGTGGAACAGCGTGTAGTCCATCGCCTGACCCCGGCGCCGCGCGCTTCGATGAACTACGGCAGGTTTTGCCCGCGCCTTCTGCCGACGAACTCGGCGAGTGTCTGGGGGCGGAGCGCGCGGTCGGCGTCCTCGGGCAGGGCGGCGGGGCGGAGGGCGGGATCGGGCGCGTCCATCGGCTCAGCCCTTCGGTGCGAGGGCGCGCAGCGCCGCGCGGATCAGGGCGGACGCCTCGGTTTCTGTGGTGCCGGCGATCGCCGCTGCAGCCTCGCCCTCGCCATAGCCGAGGTTGACGAGGGCGGAGAGTGCGATCCGCTACTGCTTGCGGAGAGGGGCCGTGGGCGCCGCGGGCGCCGTCGCCGGAGCGGGCTCCGGCCGGGGTTCGGGCGCGCCCGAAACCATGGCCGGCTCGGCCCCCGCGGCCCCCATGGCAAGGATGGCCGGCGTCTTTGCGCGCAGTTCCAGGATCACCCGCTGCGCCAGTTTCGGACCGACGCCCGGGGCCGCGCGGATCGCACTGCCGTCGCCAAGCGAGAGGGCGCGCCCGAGACCGTCCGCGCCGAGCGTCCCAAGGATCGCCAGCGCTGCCTTGGCGCCGACCCCCTGCACGGTGGTGAGCAGCCGGTGCCACTCCCGCTCCGCCAGCGTCGGGAAGCCGAAGAGCTGCATCAGGTCCTCGCGCACCACGAGCTCGGTATAGAGGGCCACCCGCCCGCCGGGAGCCGGCATCGCAGCCAGCGTGCGGTCCGAGACGTGGACGATGTAGCCGACGCCGCCGACGTCGATCAGCACATGGTCGGTGCCGCGGTAGTCGAGAAGGCCGCTGACCTTGCCGATCATGGACGCGCCTCGGCGATTGCGGCGGCGAGGCGGCCGGTGAAGCGGGCGTGGTGGGCGTGGCAGAGGGCGATCGCGAGGGCGTCCGCCGCGTCCGGCCCGGCGAGGTCCACGCCCGGAAGCTGCAACCGCACCATGTGCGCCACCTGCGCCTTCTCGGCATGGCCGACGCCGACGACGACCTTCTTCACCGCGTTCGGGGCATACTCCGCGACCGCGAGCCCTGCCTGCGCCGGAACGAGCAGGGCGATGCCGCGCGCCTGCCCGAGCTTGAGCGTGCCGGCGGCGTCCTTGTTGACGAAGGTCTGTTCGACGGCGGCGGTGTCGGGCCGGTGCTGGCGCAGGACGGCGGTCAGGGCGGTGTGGAGGCTGCAGAGGCGGCGGGCGAGATCATCGCCTGACGAGTGGCAAACGCCATTCGCCACGTGTCGGATACGGATTCCATCGACATCGACGATGCCCCACCCGGTTCGCCTCAACCCCGGGTCGATTCCGATGACGCGCACTGGCTGTCCATTCTGTTCTTCTGCTCGTGCCGGATTGATAGCACGAAGCCAGAACATCCGCCAAGCCCGCCGTGCGGGGCGGCCGAATCGCAACAGCGGGACGCAGGCGAAACCTTGCGTCCGCACGTCGATTGGCAGGTTGGGGTCATCTGGGCGCGTTGGCGCCCGTTCAGACCTTCAGGGCGCCGGCGCTCTTGCGTCCGTCGCGGCCGTCGATCAGCTCGTATTCGATCGGCTGGTTGTCCTTCAGGGTCTGCAAGCCTGCAGCCTGCACTGCGGTAATATGGACGAAGATGTCCTTGCCACCATCAGCGGGCTGGATGAATCCGTAGCCCTTTTCGGTGTTGAACCACTTGACGGTCCCTTTAGCCATTTAGGTAAGCCCTCAGTCAGTTCCCCCGGTCATCCCGCCGGAGCCGGTGCGATGTCACGTCCTCGCAACCGCGCAAGTTTTAGGCAGCCGCATCGGACACGAATTCGTGCTGTCTATTTACCGTGATTCGGACTTCAAAAAAAGCAGCTTGTCGCCAAACCGCTGGATTGGGCGCGGATTTTGGCCTCCTGCCGCTTGATGCGGCAGCGATGGGATCTGGCAAGCCGGCGGACGGATCATTATCCTGCCGACGGCAGGCGCCGCTTGAGGATCGGGGAAATCATGGACAGTCCGCTCGTGCAGCTCATGGGCTATGTCGTGCTGGTGGCGATCGTGCTGGCGACCGGATTCGGCGCACTCGGGGCGGCGGGAGGCTTCTGATGGCGGAGCGCTACGGTGGCCGCTATTCGCCCGGTGCCCCGCCGGGCGGCACCGGCGACAAGGGTACGCC
>JBGALW010000032.1:0-17823 GCA_044223585.1 Amaricoccus sp. | reverse complement strand
CCGCATCGTCCGGCGCGGTTCCGGGCCGGACGGGCGCGCAAGGTCAGCATCCGCGCACGGCTGATGTTCCTGCTGCCGCTGCCGCTGCTCTTTGCCGGGCTCGGCGCGATCGGCCGCGGCAGTCCGGTCGAGATGGCGGGCGAACTCGGCGGCTTTGTCGGGCTCATGCTTTCCGCCTGGCTGCTGAACGAGGGCCTGCGGGCCGAGGAGGAATACGACGCGCGGGCGGTGGCCCGGCCGCCGGCGATCCCCCGCAAGCTGTTCGGCGCGGTCCTGACGGGGCTCA
Source organism: Amaricoccus sp. (assembly GCA_044223585.1). Taxonomy (GTDB): domain Bacteria; phylum Pseudomonadota; class Alphaproteobacteria; order Rhodobacterales; family Rhodobacteraceae; genus Amaricoccus. The sequence goes on along the minus strand of JBGALW010000032.1, from coordinate 17,537 downwards.
GCGTCGCGGCGGTCGGCATCGTCGACGGTGCGGGCGTCGCCGGATCGGTGGTCTTCGGGGCGGTTGCGGCGCTGGCGCAGGTCGTGGCCTTCGGCCTCGACCCGATGCGCAAGAAGGGCATCGAAGGTGCGGACGAGTTTGCGTCCGAGCGGGTGGCGCGGGCGATCGACCAGGCGGAGGCGCTGGTGCGGCAGACGGCAGAGGCGGCGAAGCGGTTCGACGACCGGCCGCTGGAGGCGCGCGTCGACCGGCTGTGCGACCAGGCGCACGAGGTGTTCCGGGCGGTCGAGCGCGATCCGCGCGATCTCGGCCGGGCGCGGACCTTCCTCAGCGTCTACCTGCTCGGGCTGCGCGACGCGACGGTGAAGTTCGCGGACATGTGGGAGCGCAGCCGCGACGCGGCTGCCCGCGCGGCCTATGAGTCGCTGCTGACCGACCTGGAGACGAGCTTCGGGGCGCAGCGGACGCATCTTCTGGAAGAGGATCGCAGCGGGCTCGACATCGAGATTGCGGTGCTGCGCGAGCGGCTGCAGCAGGACGGCCTGCTGGTTCGCCAGGGCAACTAGGGAGACCGAGGATGGCAGAGGATACCCGCGCGCAGGCCGAGGCGGCGCTGCAGGAAGCGCAGGCGGTGACGGCGAAGCTGCTGCCGGAGCCCAGGGGCGAGCTGGTCGCGGCCGACACCAGCGACCCCGCGGTCGAGGCGGAGGTGGCGCGGCGCAAGGCCGAGATCGACCTCGGCAACACCCAGTCGATCATCCGTTTCGGCTCGGCCGCGCAGCTGGAGCTGCAGGCGATCAGCCAGGAGATGCTGTCCGGCGTCCGCAACAAGGACGTCGGACCCGCCGGCAACTCGCTCCGCGAGATGGTGACGAGCCTGCGCGGTTTTGCCGTCGACGAGCTCGACCCGAACCGCAAGCGCAGCTGGTGGGAGCGGCTGACCGGCTCCGCCGAGCCGGTTGCCGAGTTCATGGCGAAGTACGAGCAGGTGCAGGGCCAGATCGACAAGATCACCGGCGAGCTCCTGACCCACGAGCACACGCTGCTGAAGGACATCAAGAGCCTCGATCTCCTCTACGAGAAGACGCTCGCCTTCTACGACGAACTCGCGCTCTACATCGCCGCCGGTGAGGCGAAGGTGGCGGACCTCGACGCGACCGACATTCCTGCCAAGGAGGCCGCCGTGCAGGCCGCCCCGCCGCAGCAGGGCGTGATGGAGGCGCAGGAACTGCGCGACCTGCGCGCCGCCCGCGACGATCTGGAGCGCCGGGTGCACGACCTGAAGCTGACGCGGCAGGTGACGATGCAGAGCCTCCCGTCGATCCGGCTGGTTCAGGAGAACGACAAGAGCCTCGTCAACAAGATCAACTCCACCCTCGTCAACACCGTGCCGCTGTGGGAGACGCAGCTGGCGCAGGCGGTGACGATCCATCGCGGCCGCGAGGCGGCAGGGGTGGTGAAGGAGGCGAACGACCTGACGAACGAGCTCCTGACCCGCAACGCCGAGAACCTGCGGCAGGCGAATGTCGAGATCCGCACCGAGATGGAGCGCGGCGTCTTCGACATCGAGGCGGTGGAAAAGGCCAACGCCGACCTGATCGCGACGATCGAGGATTCCCTGCGGATCGCCGACGAAGGGAAGGCGCGGCGGGCGGCGGCGGAACAGAGCCTCATCCGCATGGAGGGCGACCTGAAGGCCGCGCTGGCGTCGGCCAAAGCGCAGTCGGCCGGCGGCACGGCCGCCGGCGGCGCCTGAGCGGGCGGAGGCGGGCGGCCGGAATGCGGCGATGCGGCGGGGGGATCGGACGTGGGGCCGTGCTGGCTGCCGGGACCGCGCTGGCGGCGCTGTCCGGCTGCGCCCACATAGGGTCGTCCGCGCATCCGGATGCGGCGCTTGAGGCCTCCACCCCCCCGGAGCACCGGTCGCTGCCCGAGAGCGCGGTTCCGCCGGGCAAGTCACTGAAGGAGTTCTACGCCTCGGTAGAGGCCGATCTTGTCGCGAACGGCCGGCTGCGGCGCGACACCGCGCCGGCCGACGCGCCCTTCACCGTCGACGACCTCGTGCGCGACTTCGAGCGGATCGCGCTCAAGAACGAGTATCTCGATGTCGGCGGCCGCTTCGTGCACACCGAGAACCCGGCCCTGCTGCGGCGCTGGGAAGGGCCGGTCCGGGTGGCGGTGATGACCGCCCCGCCGGACACGCCGGCGGACGCCGAGGACGCCGCGCGCGACCGGGCGAACGTCGCGGGCTTCACCAGCCGGCTGGCGCAGCTGACCGGCCTCGACATGGCCGTCGGCAGCGGCGCGGACGTCAACTTCCTGATCCTGTTCATGAGCAGCGAGCAGCGCGCCGCCTTTGCCCAGCAGGTCAGTGCCTTCTACCCGGACTTCGCGCCGGCGGTCGTCTCCATGCTCCGCGACACCGAGCTCGACAATTTCTGCACGACCTATTCCTTCTTCCGCCCGGACGCGCCGTCGGTCTATTCCGCGGTCATCGTGATGATCCGCGCCGAGCACCCGCCGCTGACCCGTCTCTCCTGCGTCAACGAGGAGATGTCGCAGGCGATGGGCCTCGTGAACGACAGCCCGGACGCGCGGCCCTCGCTGTTCAACAACACGTTCGAGTTCGCCCTTCTTACCGACCACGACGCCATCCTGCTGCGCATGCTCTATGATCCGCGGCTGCGGCCGGGGATGACGGCCGACGAGGTCCGCCCGCTCCTGCCGGACATCGCGCGGGATGCCATGGCGGCACAGGGCGGGGAGATGCGGGTGGCGAGCCTGCCGTAAGCGCGCACGGCCCTATCCCCGTGGCGGTGACCGTGCCGAGCTTCTATAGTCCGCGCCGGAGGAGTCCGGCCACGGGCCGGGCGGGGAAAGGACAAGAGGCCATGTCGATCTTCGATTTCCTGCGCGGCGAGTTCATCGACGTCATCCACTGGACCGACGACACCCGCGACACCATCGTCTGGCGCTTCGAGCGCGAAGGGCACGCGATCAAGTACGGCGCAAAGCTGACGGTGCGGGAGGGGCAGGCGGCGGTCTTCGTGCACGAGGGGCAGCTTGCCGACGTGTTCGGGCCGGGGCTCTACGTGCTCGAGACGAACAACATGCCGATCCTCACGACGCTGCAGCACTGGGACCACGGGTTCCAGTCGCCGTTCAAGTCGGAGATCTATTTCGTCAACACCCGCCGGTTCACCGACCTCAAGTGGGGCACGCGGAACCCGATCACCTGCCGGGACAAGGAATTCGGCATGGTGCGGCTGCGCGCCTTCGGCACCTACACGATGCGGGTTGCCGATCCGGGCAAGTTCATGACCGAGATCGTCGGCACGGACGGCGAGTTCACCACGCAGGAGATCGAGTTCCAGATCCGCAACGTGATCGTCTCGAACTTCAGCCAGATCATCGCGTCGTCGGGAATTCCCGTGCTCGACATGGCGGCGAACACCATCGACCTCGCGAAGATCGTGCACGAGCGGATCGCGCCGGCGATCGCCGAATACGGGCTGGAGCTGCCGGCCTTCTACATCGAGAACATCTCGCTGCCCGAGGAGGTGGAGAAGGTGCTCGACAAGCGCACCTCCACTGCCGTTGCCGGCGACCTCGGCAAATACACCGACTTCAGCGCGGCCGAGGCGATGACGAAGTCGGCGGAAAATCCCGGTGGCGGCGGCGGGATGGCCGCCGGCATGGGCATGGGCATGGGCATGGCGATGGCCGACCGGCTGGCGCGGCGCGGCCCGTGGGGCGAGTCGCCGGGCGCCGCTGCGCCGCCGGCGGCCGCAGCCCCCAGTGCGCCACCGCCTCCGCCACCGGGCAAGCCATGGCACGTCGCCGTCGACGGCAAGGCGACCGGCCCCTTCACCCGCGACGATCTCGGACGGATGGTGGCGGCGGGGCAGGTCACGCCCGACACCTATCTCTGGACGCCGGGCGGGCCTGACTGGCAGCGCGGCCGCGACGTGACCGAGCTGGCCGATCTTTTCAGCGCGGTGCCGCCGCCTCCGCCGCCAGCCGGCTGATCGCGATGGAGCTCGGCCCGGTCTCCGGCGCTGCTCCTGCCGAGCAGCACCGCTTCCCATGCCCGAGCTGCGGCTCGGACCTGCGGTTCGATCCGGGCAAGATCCTGCTCGTCTGCGCGCACTGCGGCTATGAGGAGGCGATCCCCGAGGCCCGCGGCGCGATCCCCGAGCTCGACCTCCGGGCGGCGGAGCGGGACAGCCTGCCGCCGGGCGCCCTGCAGAACGCCCGCTTCGCCCGCTGCCCGAGCTGTGGCGGCGAGGTGGAGCTCGGCACCGACGAGCACGCCCGCGAGTGCCCGTTCTGTGCCTCGCCGCTGGTGACCGACACCGGCGTCACCCGGCAGATCAAGCCGCAGGCGCAGCTCCCCTTCCTCGTGAGCGAGCCGGAGGCGCGGGCGGCGATGAATCGCTGGCTCGGGCGGCTCTGGTTTGCGCCGTCCGACCTCAAGGCCTATGCCCGCGCCGAACGGGCGATGCAGGGCATCTACGTGCCCTACTGGACGTACGACGCGGACACCCGCTCGCGCTATCGCGGCCAGCGCGGCCGGGTCTACTACGAGTCCCATCCGGTGACGGTGGTGGTGAACGGCCGCCGGCAGACCCAGATGCGGCAGGTGGCGCGCGTCGCATGGTCGCCCGCGAGCGGCACCGTGGCGCGGCGGTTCGACGACGTGCTGGTCCTCGGCTCCTCCAGCCTGCCGAAGCGGTTCACCGACGCCCTCGCCCCGTGGGACCTGTCTGCGCTGTCCACCTACGAGCCGAAGTTCCTCGCGGGCTTCCGGGCCGAGGGCTATACCGTCCCGGTCCAGGACGCCTACGGCGAGGCGCGCCACGTCATGAACCAGGTGATCGAGAGCGACGTCCGCCGCGACATCGGCGGCGACCAGCAGCGGATCGGCCAGATCGACACCGAGGTCGGCGATCTCACCTTCAAGCACGTACTGCTGCCGGTCTGGCTGGCCGCCTACCGCTATCGCGGCAGGAGCTTCCGATTCGTGGTGAACGGCCGCACCGGGGCGATCGAGGGCGAGCGGCCGTACTCGCCGGTGAAGATCGGCCTTGCCATCGCCCTCGGCCTCGCGGTCGCGCTGCTGATCGCTTGGGTCCAGATCTCGGGCGGCCGATGACGCGGATCCCCCGCCCACCGCTCGCGCCGATCCTGTCGCTGGCTCTGGCGCTGGCCGGCGGCGCACGGGCGGAGCCGCCTCCGGCGCTTATCGAGGCAACGGAAGCCGCTTCTGCCCAGTGCCAGGCCGCGGGCGGCCGGCCGGAGATCCTGGACCGGTTCGAGACGGTACTCGACCTCAACGGCGACGGACGTGATGACTATCTGACCGACCTCGCGCGGATGCAGTGCGTCGATGCCTGGGGGGCGTTCTGCGGCGCCAGCGGCTGCCCGGTGACGGCGTGGCTGTCGACGCCGGCCGGCGGCTTCGACCGTTTCGATTTCGGCCGCCTGGTGGGGTTCGAGGTACGCGACGACGAGGGGCCGCTGCCGTCGGTGGTGGCGCGCTATGACACGCCGCATTGCGGTGAGGACGTGGCGGAAGGCGCCGGGTGCAGCCGCAGCTGGGTGTTCACCACCAACAACCCGCCGGAGCCACCCGCGGAGATGGACGTCGTCGACGTGGTTGCGGCCGGGCCGCGCAGCAGCGCTGGATGGACGCTGCGCAACGTTCCGGGCGCCAGTCCGATGGCCGTGGGGCCGTCGGTCGGGCCGATCGCTTCGCTGGCCGCCTTCTGCCTGTCGGGTCAGCCGTTTCTCGCGGTGACGGTGACCGACCGGCCACCGGCCGAGGCCGCCACGCTGCGCTTCGGTTTTCGCGGCGGGGCGGTCGAGGCGCGGGCGGGGTTCGAGGAAACCGCAGGCGGGGCCTATGTCGTGGCGCTGGCCGGCACCGGCCTCGCCGAGCGGCTGGCCGGACGCGACAGCAGTGTGCCGGTGGCGCTGGACGGCACGCCGGTGGGGGTGCTGTCGCTGTCCGGTTCGACCAGGGCGCTCCGCGGCGCGCTCGGGGTCTGCAAGGGCTTGTGAACGGGCGATTGCAGATTTCCGCGCGCCTTCCGTTCGCTGCGGCTAAAGGTTCTGAATCGAACCGTTGAACGAGCCGCGCAATGACCACCTCGGCCTCCCTTTTCCACGAGATCACCCTCTCGCGACTGCATCTCTGGCTGATCGCCCTGATCCTTACCGTTTCGCTCCCCTTGGCCGTCACCGCGGGCTACCGGATCGGGCGCATGACGAGGCAGCGGCTGGGCGCAAACACCAGCGCCATCGACCGGACGCTGAGCGAGACGACCACCAGCGCCTTCCTCGCGCTTCTCGGCCTGCTCCTCGCCTTTGCTTTCGGCAACTCCCTCTCCGTCTTTCAGTCGATCAAGGAAGCGATCACCGACGAGGCGGCGGCTATCGGGACCGCCTTCCTGCGCGTCGACTATCTGCCCGAGCCGGGCCGCACCGAACTGCAGTCGGCGCTGCTCGACTATGCGCGGACGCGCGTGGTGCCGGGAAACGCCCAGCTCGACACGACAGCCAAGGCGGCAGCCTTCATCGAACGCAGCCTAGAAGCGCAGTCACGGCTCTGGCCGCTGACATTGAAGGCCACCGGCGATCCGACCCCAGCGCCGATGCAGGCCTTCGTCGCGGGCGCGGTGAACGAGGTGCTCGACGCCCACCTCTACCGGATGGCAACGCTGTCGGTGCCGATCTCGGCCTTCACCCAGGTGATGGTGCTCGCGTCCGCGCTCGCCGCGATGTTCCTTGTCGGCGACAGGATGGCGATGCTCGGCCAGCATCCGACGTGGCGCACCATCATCTTCGCCGTCTTTCTCGGCATCCTCATGTACACGATCGTCGACATCCGGCGCAGCAACGAGGGCCTGATCCTCGTGGACGACAGCGCGCTGCGCGCCACGATTTTCGACATGGAGACGGCCCTCTCGGGGCGCGCCGGGGCGGGGGGCTGACGGGCGGTGCAGTCGGTCAGGCGCCGACGGCGACCAGCACCGCGCCCACGGCGATCAGGGCGACGCCGGCCCAGTTCGTCGCCGACAGCCGCTCGCCGAGCACGAGCGCGGCGATGACCGCCACCATCACGACGCTGAGCTTGTCGATCGGCGCGACCCGCGACGCGTCGCCGAGCTTCAGCGCCCGGAAGTAACAGAGCCAGGACGCCCCGGTCGCCAGACCCGAGAGCGCGAGGAACAGGAGGGTCCGCGCCGGTATCGAGCTCACCGGCTGCCACTGCCCCGTCGCGGTGACCAGAACGGCGGCAAGCAGCAGGATGACGCCCGTCCGGATCAGTGTCGCGAGGTCGGGATTGACCGGCCCGACGCCTATCTTGGCGAGGATGGCGGTCAGCGCGGCAAAGAACGCGGAGAGCAGGGCCCAGAGCTGCCAGGTGTTCACCATCCCCTCCCATACGATTGCGGCATGCCGTTCTTGCGGCCGGAGGCGCCGACGGGCAAGGGCCGGATGTGAGGTAGCAGCCTGTGCGTCGTCGCGTTCCCGGTATGGATGGTGCGGCCGCGGACGCTGGAGGATGAGCGCGCGCCCGATCCGGGCCTGTGTCTTTGATTGTGCGGGCCTATTTCTTCTCCCCGGAGACGTATCCCTTCGACACGTCCGCGGCCCGCGCCTCGTTCGAGCGGCGCGCCGGATCGCCATAGCCGCCGCCGCCCGGCAGCTTGAGGATGAGACGCCGGCCGGCCGGGACGTGCTGCCAGCCCTTGGGCTTCAGCCTGGTGCCGTCGTCGAGCGAGACGACGCCCGCCGCGCCGTCGAGGCCGCCATCGCGGCCCTTCGCCGGATGGTTCACCCGGTCAAACATCGCCGAGAAGTCGAATTCGTGCCCCGGCGCCGCCTCGATCTCGATCACCTGGCCGAGGCCGCCGCGGAACCGGCCGTCGCCGCCGGAGTCGGGCCGAAGTTCCTTGCGCCAGACGACGATCGGGCCAGTGTGCTCGGTCGCCTCGATCGGCATGGTCATCACGCCAGAGGGGAAGGCCGTGGCCGAGAGTCCGTCAAGTTCCGGCCGGGCGCCCATGCCGCCCGAATTGAACATCAGGATCTCGGCCCGGCGCCCGTCCTGTCCGGCGACCGGCCGCGAGGAGATGTGGATGTTCCAGAGCGCCGCGGCCCCCTCGGCGAGGATCTGGCCGGGCAGGGCCTGCGCCAGCGCGCCGAGCACGAGGTCAGGGACCAGATGGCCGATGACGTGCCGCAGGCTGACCGGCGCCGGCCGCGGGGCGTTGAGGATATTGACCGGCGAGAAGACGCCGAAGAAGCCGAGGCTCGCCCAGTTGTTCGGAATGTCCGGGGCGACCACGCACTTGATCGCGTAGCAGGCATAGGCCTTGGTGTAGATGATCGGAACGTTGATGCCCCAGCGGCTCACGGGGTCGCTGCCGGCGAAATCGACATTCACCCGGTCGGCTGTGATCTCCACGGCGGCGGCGAGCTTCACCGGGTCGTCGTAGCCGTCGGTGACAAGCACGTTCGACCACGTGCCGCGCGGCAGCGCCGCGATGCGCTCTCGCGTAGCAGCCTCGGTGCGGGAGAAGATGAACCGGCCGAGGCTGCCTAGCGAGGTGAGCCCGGTCTCCTTCATCATGTCCATGAGCCGGCGGTGGCCGACGTCGTTGCAGGCGGCAAGGGAATAGAAGTCGCCGACGACCTGGTTCGGCTCCCGGACGTTGCCGCGGACGATCCTGACCAGATCGCGGTTCACCACGCCCCGCTCGGCGAACTTCATGATCGGGATCTGGATGCCTTCCTCGTAAACCGACTTGCCATCGGCGCCGAAGCCGCGTCCGCCCACGTCGACGACATGCGCCGTGCACGCAAAGAAGCCGACGAGCTCGTCCTCGAGGAAGGAGGGCGAGACCATGGTGATGTCGTGGAGGTGGCCGGTCCCCTTCCAGGGGTCGTTGGTCACATAGGTGTCGCCGGGATACATCTCCGCGCGCGGGATCTCGGCCATGAAGTTCAGCACCGCCTCGGCCATGGTGTTCACGTGGCCGGGGGTGCCGGTCACCGCCTGCGCCAGCATCCGTCCCTCGGGATCGAAGACGCCGGCGGAGAGGTCGCCCGCCTCGCGGACCGAGGTCGAGAAGGCGGTGCGGAGGAGCGTCAGCGCCTGCTCCTCGACGACCGAGATCAGGCGGTTCCACATGACCTGCATGCGGATCTCTTCGAGCTGGCCGGTCATGCCGCGCGGTCCCTGCGCAGGAGAAGAAGGCTGCCGTCGTCCTGCATGACGACGTCGAAGGGCGAGGTGACGACCGTGGTGGTTTCCCGCTCCACGATCAGTGCCGGGCCGTTGAGCCGGTCGCCGGCAGTGAGGGCCTCGCGCTCGATGACGGCGGTGTCGAGGGTCTTGCCGGTGGCGGGATCGAAGACCCCGCGCCGCGCCGGGGCTTCGGGGGCCGTGCGGCCGCGGGTGATCTCGTGCCGGGTCGGTACCGGGCGCTCGTCCTGTGCCCTGACCGACCAGGTCACGACCTCGATCTCCAGCCCGTCGAGACCGTCGATGGCCCGCCCGAAGAAGCGGGCATAAGCGCTGCGGAACGCCTCGCTGAGCTGCGCCACGCCCGCTTCCGTGAAGTCCCGGTCGGGCAGCGGCACCGGGATTTCCCACCCCTGCCCGACATAGCGCATGAAGGCGGTGATCTCGCGCAGGATCGGGCCATCCGTGCCGGCGCGCACGAATCCTTCGGCGGTCGCCTTCAGGCCGGCCAGCATGGCGTTCACCGCGCCGACGTCAACGTCCGACAGGCGGGTGATCCGCGAGGCGAGCGCCTCGTAGCCGAAGGGCGCCTTGAGGAAGCCGATGGCCGAGCCGACGCCGGCGCCGGGCGGGATCAGGCATTCGTCGATGCCGAGCTTTTCGCAGAGCCGCGCGGCGTGGAGCGGTGCGGCGCCGCCGAAGGCGATCATCATGTTGTCGGAGATGTTCTTGCCGTTCTCGACCGCATGGACGCGTGCGGCGTTGGCCATGTTCTCGTCCACCACCTCGCAGATCCCGAAGGCCGCCGGCTCCGCCGCAAGCGCGAGCCGGTCGCCGACGTCGCGGGCGATGGCGCCTTCCGCGTTCGCGACCGAGAGCCTGATCGCGCCGCCTGCGAAGTTGTCGGGGTCGAGCTTGCCCAGCACCAGGTCGGCGTCGGTGATCGTCGGGCGTTGGCCGCCGCGCTGGTAGCAGGCCGGTCCGGGTTCGGAGCCCGCCGACCCGGGACCGGTCTGGATGCGGCCCATGGCGTCGACCCAGGCGATGGAGCCGCCGCCGGCGCCGATCTCGATCATCTCGATGACCGGGATGGAGATCGGCATGCCCGAGCCCTTCCGGAAGCGGTAGGTGCGGGCGACCTCGAAGGTCCGGGCGCACCTCGGCTGGAAGTCCTCGACGAGACAGATCTTCGCGGTGGTCCCGCCCATGTCGTAGCTGACCACGGTGTCGAGGCCGAACCGCCGCGCGACGTCCGCGGCGAAGATCGCGCCGCCGGCGGGGCCGGACTCGACGAGGCGTACCGGAAACTCGGCAGCGGTTTCGACCGAGATCAGCCCGCCGCCGGAATGGATCATGAAGACCGGACAGCCGGCGCCCATCTCCTTCAGCCGCACCTGCAGGCGGGCGAGGTAGTCGGCCATCCGCGGGCGGACATAGGCGTTGGCACAGACCGTGTTGAAGCGCTCGAACTCCCGCATCTGTGGCGAGACCTCGGCGGAGATCGAGATCGGGGCGGTGATTTTCCTTGCGATGATCTCGCGCGCCCGTCGCTCGTGGTCGGGGTTCGCGTAGGCGTGGATGAAGCCGATCGCGACGGCACCAAATCCCTCGGCGGCAATCCGGTCGGCTATCTGCGCCACCCCCGCCTCGTCGAGCGGCTGCAGTTCCTGGCCCTGCGCGCCGATCCGGCCCTTCACCGTGAAGCGGTCCTCTCGCGGGATGAGCGGGGCCGGCAGCGTCAGGTTCAGGTCGTACTGCTCGAAGCGGTTCTCCGTCCGCATCTCGATCACGTCCCGGAAACCCTCGGTGGTGACGAGGGCGGTGCGCGCGCCGCTTCGCTCGATGAGCGCGTTGGTGGCAAGCGTCGTGCCGTGGATCACGATGTCGATGTCCGCCGGCCGGATGCCGGCATCGCGGGTGACCGTCCAGATCCCGTCGAGGATCGCCTGCTCGGGGGCGGCGTAGGTGGTCAGCACCTTGGCCGAGAAGATCCTGCCCCGCACGTCGACGGCGATGTCGGTGAAGGTGCCGCCGATGTCGGCCCCGAGCCGGATCGTCGGGCGGCGGATCGGGCCGGAGGCCGGTGCAGGCATCACGCGGTTTCCTTCGCGGCGCGCGCGGCTTCGCGCATCTCCGTGAGGGTCTGCCGGGGTGTCAGCGCCTCGGGCGAGATGGCGAGGTCGAGGACGGCGCCGGTTCGCGAGGCGAGCGCCCGCTCGAAGGCGGCGGGGAATTCCCCGGTCGTCGCCACCCGCTCGGCGTGGAAGCCGTAGGCCCTCGCGAGCGCGGAGAAGTCCGGGTTCACCATGGTCGTGCCGGAGACGCGGCCCGGATAGGCGCGCTCCTGATGGGCGCGGATCGTGCCGTAGATGCCGTTGTTGAGCAGCAGGACGATGGGCTGCGCGCCTGCCTGTGCGGCGGTGCCGAGTTCCTGGCAGGTCATCTGGAAGTCGCCGTCGCCCGCGAAACAGACCACCACGCGCTCCGGGCAGGCGATCCTTGCCGCAATCGCCGCCGGGAGGCCGTACCCCATGGCGCCCGACTGCGGCGCGAGGAGGCGCGCCCTGGGGCCGAACTTGTAGAACTTGTTCGGCCAGACGCTGAAGTTGCCGGCGCCGTTCGTCAGGACCGCGTCGTCGGGGAGGGTATCGCGGAGGTAGGCCGAGACCTTGACCATGTCGACGGGCGAGGGCTGGTCGGGCGCGTCGAAGCCCGCCTCCCAGGCGGCGCGGGCCCTGGCCCGCCAGTCGGCCCAGGTGCCCCGGACCGGCGTAAGCGCGGCCGCGAAGGCGTTGGGGCCCGCGTGTATCCCGAGGGCCGGCTGGTAGATCTTGCCGATCTCGCGGTCCGAGCCGTGGACGTGGATCAGGGTCTGCGACGGAACCGGAACCGAGAGCAGCGTGTAGCCGTCGGTGGTCATCTCGCCGAAGCGCGTGTTGATCGCGAGGATCACGTCGGCGTCACGGAGCACCGCCTTGACGTTGGCCGGCATCCCGACGCCCGCCTCGCCAACGTAGGCCGGCGAGAAGTTGTCGAACTGGTCCTGATAGCGGAAGGCGGCGACGACAGGGATGTCGGAGGCCTCGGCGAAAGCCTGTAGCGCCCGGCTGCCTGCCTCGGTCCAGTTGGCGCCGGCCATCAGCACGAGCGGCCGCCTGGCCCGGGCAAGCAGCGCCCGCGCCTCGTCGACCGCCTCGGCCGTGGGCGCGGGTTCGGAGACCTTCGCCGGGCCGGTCAGAGGAGCCGCGTCCGTCATCGAGGTCAGCATGTCCTCGGGCAGCGCGATGACGACCGGACCGGGGCGGCCGGTCGTCGCGGTGGTCCAGGCACGGGCGAGGACCTCGGGGATGCGGCGGACGTCGTCGATTTCCGTCGCCCACTTCGCCATGGTGCCGAACACGGCGCGGTAGTCGATCTCCTGAAACGCCTCGCGGCCCTTCATGTCGGTGCCGACCTGACCGACGAAGAGGATCATCGGCACGCTGTCCTGCATCGCGGTGTGGACGCCGATCGAGGCGTTGGTGACGCCGGGGCCGCGTGTGACGAAGCAGAGGCCGGGGCTGCGCGTCAGCTTGCCGTAGGCTGCCGCCATGAACGCCGCGCCGCCCTCGTGCCGGCAGAGCACGAAGTCGAGCCTGCCGACGGTGTCGTGCAGCGCGTCGAGCACGGCGAGGTAGCTTTCGCCCGGCACGCCGAAGCTCCTGGTCGCCCCGAGCGCGACTAGACATTCGACCAGCAGCTGCCCTCCGTTTCGCATCGGCGATTCCCTTCATCTCTGGCGCGGCCGGACCTGCGCCTCGTGACAATCCTGACGGGAAAGCGGGCGTGGAAAAACCACGAAATCCGGCCTGCGGTCGGGAGGCACGACGATCGGCGGCGCGCCAGTCAGCCATCGATGTGCGGGCAGGCACCACAAATGACCGATTCGGGTCGGCTCGGTGAGCGCGACAGCAAGGCGGTTGGGCGCGTTTCTGACCAGATCGGCGCTTTCGCCAGATATTTCAGTCTGTTGCACAGACCGCAGACATCCCGACATTCCCGCTTCCATATCATGCTCTAATATATTAGTACGTGAAGAGGGTAAAGAAGGGCGATGTGCCCGGGTCAGGACGCGAAGCAAAGGCAGCCAAGCCTGCCATCTACCGGAGGAAAGACATGCACCTATCCTACGCTCGGAACGTAACGCTGATGGCTGCTCTCCTGTCCGGCGGCGCCGCCGTCGCGCAGGAGGATCACACGGTCCGGATCGTCCTCAACGAGGAGCCCGCGCTGGTCGAGCCCTGCATGGCGGCCCGCTCGGATGTCGGCCGCGTCGTGCTGCAGAACGTCAACGAGACGCTGATGGAGTTCGTGCCCGGAGAAACCGACCTGAAGCCCCGGCTGGCGACGGAGTGGACCCAGGTCGACGACGTCACCTGGCGCATCAAGCTGCGCGACGGCGTCAAGTTCCACGACGGCACCACGCTTGACGCGGCCGACGTTGCCTTCACCCTCGACCGCATCAAGAAGCCCGAGTTCGGCTGCGAGGTGGGCGTCAAGTACTTCGGCGACATCACCTTCGAGACCAAGGCGGTCGACGACCTGACCGTCGACGTGACCACCAGCCCGGGCTCGCCGATCCTGCCGCTCCTGCTCTCGACCGTGCCGATCATGCCGGCGGAAACCCCGGCCGACACGATGGTGACGAAACCGGTCGGCACCGGCCCCTACCTCTTCGACGCCTGGACTCCCGGCCTTAACATCGTCCTGAAGCGCAACCCGGACTACTGGGGCGATCAGCCGAAGGTCGAGGAAGCGACCTACCTCTTCCGTACCGACCCGGCTGTCGCGGCCGCGATGGTCCCGGCGGGAGAGGCGGACATCGTGCCGAACCTGTCGATGGATCAGGCCGGGGACCCGGAGACCGACTACAGCTATCCGAACTCCGAGACCACCACACTGCGCATCGACACCACGATGAAGCCGACCGACGACGTGCGGATCCGCGAGGCGCTGAACCTCGCCATCGACCGCGAGGCGATGCGCGGCACGCTGTTCCCGGCCGAGGTGGAGCCGGCGACCCAAATGGTGGTCCCGACGACCATCGGCTACAACCATGACCTCAAGGTCTGGCCCTATGATCCCGAGAAGGCCAAGGCGCTGATCGCGGAGGCCAAGGCCGACGGCGTGCCGGTCGACAACGAGATCAAGATCATCGGCCGCACTGGCATCCACCCCAACGCCACCGAGTCGATGGAGGCGGTGATGGCGATGCTGCAGGACGTCGGCTTCAACGTCACGCTGCAGATGTACGAGGTCGGGCAGTGGAACGAGTACTTCGTCAAGCCCTTCCCCGAGGACCGGCCGGACACGCTGACCCAGCAGATGCATGACAACGCGAAGGGCGATCCGGTCTTCACCGCCTTCGTCAAGTACGCGAGCGACGGCGCGCACTCGATGCTCAACGACCCCAAGCTCGACGAGCTGATCAAGCAGGCGACGGCGGCGAGCGGCGACGAGCGCACCAAGCTCTGGGAGCAGGTCTTCTACCAGATCGACGCGGTCGACATTGCCGACATCCCGCTGTTCCACATGGTCGGCTACACCCGGGTCAGCCCGCGGCTGGACTTCAAGCCGACGATCGCGACCAACAGCGAGCTGCAGCTGAGCCAGATCGGCTTCAAGTGATCCCGATGCCGGTCGGGCGCAAGCGCCCGGCCGGCGCCCTGAAACGCGCGCGATACGCCGTCCAGTCCGAACACGCCCAGGCCGTCCAATGAGCCCGGCGGGACGGACAAGCCTTCCGATCGACGCCGAAGCGCCACGTGCCCGAGGAGATGCCCATGTCCCGACCCGATGTCCTCGTCGTCTGGCCCATTCGGCCCGATCAGATGGTCGAGCTCGACCGGTCCTACACGCTGCATCGCTATGACGAAGCGGCGGACAAGGACGGGTTCCTGAATGGTCGGGCCGCCTCGATCCGCGCCGCCGTCACCACCGGCGGCTACGGCTTCACCGCCGACCTGCTCGACAAACTGCCGAACCTCGAGATCGTCGGCTCCTCTGGCGTTGGCGTCGACAAGATCGATGTCGCAGCCTGCCGGGCGCGCGGGGTCCCGGTGACCAACACCCCGGATGTCCTCAACGACGACGTCGCCGACCTTGGCTTTGGTCTCGTCATCGCCTGCCTCCGCGAGATGCCACAGGGCCTTGCCTACGTGACGTCGGGGGAGTGGGGCCGGAAGGGCATGATGCACCTGACGACCACGCTCTCGGGCAAGACCATCGGCATCGTCGGCCTCGGCCGCATCGGCCGGGAGATCGCCGAGCGCGCGCGTGCCTTCAAGATGCGGGTCGCCTACACCGGCCGGAGCAGGCAGGACGTGCCGTTCGAGTATGTCGCCGACCTCGTCGAACTTGCCCGCCAGTCGGACGTGCTGATGCTGACCGTCCCCGGTGGCGAGGCGACCCGGAACCTGATCGGCGCGCCGGTCCTCGAGGCGCTCGGTCCGAAGGGCTGGCTCGTCAACATGGCGCGCGGCAGCGTCGTCGACGAACCGGCGCTCGTCGCGGCGCTCAAGGCCGGGACCATTCGAGGCGCCGGGCTCGACGTCTACTGGAACGAGCCGAACCCCGATCCCGAGCTCGTCGCTCTCCCCAACGTCGTCCACTATCCGCACCATTCCAGCGGCACCGTCGAGACGCGGGCGGCCATGTCGCAGCTTGTGGTCGACAACCTGGCCGCGCACTTCGCCGGCAGGCCGCTGCTGACGGCCATCTGACGTCGCCGGCACTCGCGACACCCCGAAAGGAAGCAACCCATGACCCCTCGCGAGCTTCAGCGGAAGATCGGCTCCGGCCTCCTGTCGTTCCCGGTCACGCCCTTCGACCCGGAAAACCGCTTCAATCCGCGGGCCTATGCCGCCCACATCGAGTGGCTGGCGCAGTTTCCCGCGGCGGGCCTCTTTGCCGCCGGCGGCACCGGCGAGTTCTTCTCGCTCCGGCCGGAAGAGGTGGTGGACGCCGTGAGGACTGCCAAGGCGGCGGCCGGCGAGGTTCCGATCCTTTCCGGCTGCGGCTATGGCACCGCCATGGCGGTCGACCTCGCGCGGGCGGTCGAGGCCGTCGGTGCCGACGGCATCCTGCTGCTGCCGCACTATCTGACCGAAGCGGGCCAGGCCGGCCTCGCCGCCCACGTCAAGTCGGTCTGCGATGCCGTCAGGATCGGCGTCGTCGTCTACAACCGTGCCAACTCCCGGCTCGGGGCGGCGACGCTGGCCCGGCTCTGCGACGAATGCCCGAACCTCGTCGGCTTCAAGGACGGCACCGGCGACATCGCCACCGTCCGGCGCATCGTCGCCACCCTCGGCGACCGGCTGACCTACGTCGGCGGCATGCCGACGCACGAATTCTTTGCCGAGGCCTACAACGCCATGGGCGTCACCACCTACTCGTCGGCGGTGTTCAACTTCGTCCCTGACCTCGCGCTCGAGTTCTTCGACGCGATGCGCGCGGACGACAGGGCGACCATGGCCCGGCTGCTCGACAGCTTCTTCTACCCGTTCATGGACATCCGCGACCGCCAGCCCGGCTACGCGGTCTCGGCGATCAAGGCCGGCGTCCGGCTGAAGGGCTTCGACGCCGGCCCGGTCCGGAGCCCGCTGACCGACCTGACGGCCGCGGAGGAGTCGATGCTGGCCACGCTGGTCGCGACCACGGGTGCGACCATCTCCGCCTAGCGGAAGTGCTGTGGATGCGCCGCCCGGATCTCCTCGACCGCCGCCAGCGTTCCGCTCAGGTGGCGGCGGATCGCCGCATCCGCCGCGGGGCCATTGCCGGCCATCAGCGCATCCAGAATCTCGCGGTGGTCGCGCATGATCTGCGTCGCCTTGCCCTCGGTGGTCAGGTGCAGGTTGCGCAGCCGGTCGATGTCACCGCTGCGCTGGACGACGAGTTCCCAGAGCCGCGCGCGACCGGTCGCCCGGAAGAGGGCAAGATGGAAGGACTGGTCCTTGGGGCGGAACGCAGTCGGATCGCGGTGCTTCGCCCAGATCGCCTCCATCTCGTCGAGAACGAGCTCGGCCGGACGAAGGTCGAAGTCGCCCGGCGCCGCCGCGATCGTGCGCGCCACCTCGCATTCGAGCGCGGTCCGCAGGAACTGGGTCTCGTAGGCCTGGGCGATGTCGATCGGGGCAACGAGCGTGCTCGACTGCGGATGGACAATGACAAGCCCCTCCTGCTCCAGCCGTTGCAGCGCGTCGCGCACCGGCGTCTGGCTCACGCCGAAGCCCTGCGCGAGGGC
>JBGALW010000275.1:0-3727 GCA_044223585.1 Amaricoccus sp. | reverse complement strand
GCTGCGCCGGCCGACCCGGCGGGCGGTGATGGCGGGGGCGCTGGAAGCCTATGCGCGGCGGGCCGGGATGCCGGACGGACGGGTCCGCGCGACGTTCGAGGTGATATTCCTCACCGGCTGGTCCCCCGCGCCGGACCAGCCAAAGCCGCTGCGACCCGGCTCGGCCAAGGCGCGGCTCGCCGATGCGCTGAAGCCGCCGGAGGGCTGAGAGGCGCTTGGCGCCGGCCGCGTTCCGGTCAGGCCGGCGACCAGTCGACCGCCAGTTCCTCGCGGAAGGCAAAGCGCAGCAGGTGGCGCGCCACCACGTCCTGGAGCCGGGCAATCGCCTCGGGCGTCGTTCCGGCGACGGTCAGGGTCAGCACGTCGCCCGCGACATGCAGGTGGCAGGTGCCGGCCTCGAAGGCGATCTCGCCCTCCGACCCCTCGAAGCGGGCGGGAATCTTGTGGGAGAAGTGCTTGGCGAGCTGCGCCGCATAGCCCGCGGCCTTCGCGGTGGTCACGGTGGCGCTGCTGGTCAGGGTTTCGGCGGGCATCGTGACCTCCCCTTGGCTGGCCGCGTCCCGGATGACGGCGGCGGTGGTCCTGGCGGACCGCGCCCCCGGCAGGGCACGCCCTTCTCGATACCAGTCCCCGTCAGGCCACCCGGGTCTCGAGCGGTCCCGGGGCGCGGCCTGACGCCTGTCGTACGTAGTCCGTTCGATCGCTTCGGACAAGCGCGTCGCCCGGCCTCTCGCGTCGGCGGTTGCACCCGTTCCGCCGACATCTCGATGGGGCCACCGGCGGGAGTATCTGCGCCGGAGTCGTATCGCCCGAAGCAATCAGCCGGGGGCGTCAGTCCTTCGGACCCAGCATATCCGACGGCTGCACCACGCGGTCGAAGGTCGCCTCGTCGACGAAGCCGAGCTTGATCGCCTCTTCCTTCAGCGTCGTGCGGTTCTTGTGCGCGGTCTTGGCGACCTTGGTCGCGTTGTCATAGCCGATGGTCGGGGCGAGCGCCGTCACCAGCATCAGGCTCTCCCACATCAGCTTCGAGATCCGGTCCTCGTCCGCCTCGATCCCGACCACGCAGTTATCGGTGAAGGCGCCCGCCGCGTCGCCGATGAGCTGCATCGACTGCAGCACGTTATAGGACATCATCGGCTTGAAAACGTTGAGCTCGAAGTGCCCCTGGCTGCCGGCAAAGCCGACGGCGGCGTCGTTGCCCATGACGTGCGCGCAGACCATGGTCAGCGCCTCGGCCTGGGTCGGGTTGACCTTGCCCGGCATGATCGAGGAACCCGGCTCGTTCTCCGGCAGGATCAGCTCGCCGAGGCCGCAGCGCGGGCCCGATCCGAGCAGCCGGATGTCGTTGGCGATCTTGAACAGCGAGGCGGCGACCGTCTTGAGGGCGCCCGACATCTCGACCATCGCGTCGTTCGCCGCCAGCGCCTCGAACTTGTTCGGGGCGGTGACGAACGGCAGGCCGGTGATCTCGGCGATCTTCGCGGCGATCTTCTCGGCAAAGCCCTTGCGGGTGTTGAGGCCGGTGCCGACCGCCGTGCCGCCCTGCGCCAGCGGATAGATGTTGTGGAGCGCCGCGGTCACCCGCTTGATCCCCTGCTCGACCTGGAAGGCATATCCGCCGAACTCCTGGCCGAGCGTCAGCGGCGTCGCGTCCTGGGTGTGGGTGCGGCCGATCTTGATGATGTCCTTGAAGGCGGCGGCCTTGTCGGCGAGCGCGCCGTGCAGCTTCTGCAGGCCGGGCAGCGTCACGTCGCGAGCGGTGGTGGCGACGGCGATGTGCATCGCCGTCGGGAAGGTGTCGTTCGACGACTGGCCCATGTTGACGTGGTCGTTGGGGTGCACCGGCTTCTTCGAGCCCATGACGCCGCCGAGCATCTCGATCGCGCGGTTCGAGATCACCTCGTTCGCGTTCATGTTCGACTGGGTGCCCGATCCCGTCTGCCAGACGACCAGCGGGAAATGGTCGTCGAGCTTGCCCGCCGCGACTTCCCTGGCCGCGGCCTCGATCGCCTTGCCGAGCGCCGGGTCGAGGTCGCCGAGGCCCATGTTCACTTCGGCGGCGGCCTGCTTGATGATGCCGAGCGCACGGCGGACGGCGACCGGCTGATGCTCCCAGCCGATCGGGAAGTTCTGGATCGAGCGCTGGGTCTGCGCGCCCCAGTAGCGGTCGGAGGGAACCTCCAGCGGGCCGAAGCTGTCGGTCTCGGTGCGCGTCGCGGTCATCTTGCGGACTTCCCCCCTGTGCCGTCTGGCTGATGCGGGGCCGTTTTAGCGTGCCGCCCCCGCATGTCCATCGGCATTTCGTCGGGGGCGGAGAAGCAGGCCCCACCGGTGCCGGCGCCTCGGTCAACGGATCGGACGCCGCGGGCGTGACCCGGAGCGAATGGAGGCGTCAGTCCGGCGCCGCGGCGGCGGCCTCCGGATCCAGCACCGCATAGATCTTCGTCACCTTGCCGATCGATTCCCAGGTCCCGCGGAACCCCGCAGCGATGACGAAGGCGTCCCCCGGCGCGAACTCGGCCGACATGCCCTGCTCGTCGGTCAGGCGCACACGGCCGACCAGCAGCACGCAGAGCTCGTCCTCGTCATAGGCGACGCGCCGCCGCCCGGCCTCCGACTGCCAGAAGCCGGCGTGGAAGCGGCCCGAGGCGTCGGAGAAGCCGTTCCAGACCCGCGACACGCCGGACCCGGCGATCAGCTTCTCCGGGGGCACGTCGGCGGCGACGGGGGCCGCGGAACGCGAGAGAGGATGGACTCGGGCGGGATAGGACATGCGTGCGGCTCCCCCTTTCGCTGACGCCAAGCCCATACTATATTCGCTGCGTCCGGGCGACCGGACTATGGTGATAAACGCGCGCGGAATAAGCGGATCGGACCCGGGGGCGGTACCCGGCGGCTCCACCAGATCCCTCGTTGGGGGCCATGGGGCCGAAACAGGATCGACGGACGTCTAAAGGCGTTATGCTTTCACCCGGCAGGATGCCACCGTTATCGGCTCGAACAGTACAGTTGCCAACGACAACCGTGCTCCGGTGGCGCTCGCCGCGTAAGCGGTGATCTAAACCGAAATCAAGTCCATGGCCTTAGCCGGTCATGGCGGGGTTCGCAGGCACCTGGCAACAGAAGCCTGCACTTCCCCTTCACGCGCCCGTTGCCCGCCTGCTTCCCCGCCGCGATGATCCATCCCGGGCCGGTCCTTCGACCCGGCACCGGGAGGAGCGAATGATCCACAGCCGCCACCTGCGCTTCTACGCCGCATTCGGCTGCGGGGCCGTGACCCTTGCCGTGGCCCGTGCGCTGCCGGTGGAGCAGCGGTTCCTCTTGGCCGGCAACCTCTTCTTCGCGACCTACCTCGTGCTCACCGCCGGCTACCTCGCCCGCGCCACCGCCGAGCACCTGAAGGAGGCGGCCGCCGGCGCGGACGAGGGGCTGCCGCTGATCCTGATCGTCACGGCCGCGGCGGTGCTGGTGAGCCTCGGCGCGATCTTCGTGCTGCTCGGCCAGAAGCGGGAGCCAGGCCCCTTCGGCCTGACGCTGGCGCTGGCCTCCCTGCCGCTGGGGTGGCTGACGGTCCACACGATCGCCGCCTTCCACTATGCGAACCTCTACTACCGCACCGACGCCAGCGTCGAAGGCCCGCCGCTCGACTTTCCGGCGACGGACGAGCCGGACAGCTGGGATTTCCTCTATTATTCGCTGGTCGTCGGCATGACCGCGCAGGTGT
>JBGALW010000031.1:0-29077 GCA_044223585.1 Amaricoccus sp. | reverse complement strand
CGCGCCATCTAGGCGGCCATGGACCAGCCACGGCTCAACATCTCCCATCTGCGTCAGTCGCTGCTCGCCGCGCCGCGCGGAAGCTCGGACTATGACCTCAATCCCGGCGTCCGGCCCAATCCCGCCCGGCCGCTCCGGGCGGCGTCGGTTCTGGTGCCGCTGGTCGAGCGTGGGGCGGGCCTTGCGGTGGTCCTCACCCGTCGGGCGGCGCTTCTGAAGCATCACCCGGGGCAGGTCGCATTTCCCGGCGGCAAGCAGGAGCCGAGCGACCCCACGCCGCTCGATGCCGCGCTGCGCGAGGCGGAGGAGGAGATCGGCCTCGACCCCTCGCTCGTCACCATCCTCGGCACGCTCGACGCGCATGTGACGGTCACGGATTTCACGGTCCGGCCTTTCGTCGGGCTCATCGGGGAGGGCTTCCAGCCGCGGCCGGACCGGGCGGAGGTGGACGAGGTCTTCGAGGTGCCGATCGATTTCGCGCTCGATCCGGCCAACTTCCAGATTCGCGGCCGGATCTGGCAGGGCCAGCTTCGCCGCTACTACGTCCTGCCCTATGGGCCGCACTATATCTGGGGGGCGACGGCGCGGATGCTCAAGGTGCTCGCGGACCGCCTGCAGTGACCCGCATCGCCGGCCCATGGCTCGAGGCGGCGTCGACGAAGGCGGTGATGGCGGCGCTGGCGGGCGGACGGCACCGGGCCCTGTTCGTCGGCGGCTGCGTGCGTAACGCGCTGATCGGCCGGGCGGTCGCCGACATCGACATCGCCACCGACGCGCGCCCCGAGCGCGTCATCGCGCTTGCCGAGGCGGCCGGCCTGCGCGCGGTGCCGACCGGCCTTGCGCACGGCACCGTCACGCTGGTCGCCGGCGGCCTGCCCTACGAGGTCACGACCTTCCGGCGCGACGTCGAGACCTTCGGCCGCGCCGCGACCGTCGCCTTCACGGACGACGTGACCGAGGATGCCAGCCGCCGCGACTTCACGATGAACGCCCTCTATGCCGAGGCCGATGGCACGGTGATCGACCCCCTGGGCGGGCTTGCCGACGTCTTTGACCGGCGGGTCCGGTTCGTCGGCGACCCGACGGCGCGGATCACCGAGGACTGGCTCCGCATCCTGCGCTTCTTCCGCTTCCACGCCTGGTACGGCGACCCGGCCCGCGGCCTCGATCCCGCCGGTCTCGCCGCCTGTGCGGAAGGGCAGGCGGGGCTTGATCAACTCTCGCGCGAGCGGGTCGGGGCGGAGATGACGAAGCTCCTCGCCGCGCCGGACCCCGCGCCTTCGGTGGCGGCGATGGCGGAGGCAGGCATCCTTGCCCGCGTCCTTCCCGGCGCCGACGCCACCCGCCTCGCCGACCTCGTCGCCGTGGAGCGGACGGCGGAGGCCGCGCCGCGCTGGCAACGACGCCTCGCGGCGCTCGGCATCGCGACGGACTGGGTCGACGCGCTCCGGTTGTCGCGTGCCGACGCCCGCGCCCTCGCCGCCGTTGCCGCCGTCCGCGGCGAGGCACGTCCCCCCGCCGCGGCCGCATATCGCCATGGCGTCGATGCCGCGCGCGACGGAGTGCTGATCGAAGCCGCGGCAGCGGGCGATCCCGCTCCGGCGGGGCTGGAGGCGCAGCTGGAACGTGGCGCCGCCGCGACCTTCCCGCTGCGCGCCGCCGATCTCCCCCTGAAGGGGCCGGCGCTGGGACAGGCGCTGGCACGGCTGGAGGAGGCGTGGGTCGCCTCCGACTTCACGCTCGACGCGGACGCGCTGCGGGCGCTCGCCTGAGCGGAGGTCAGCGGGGTAAGCTTCGCGCCCGCTTCGGGAAAGTGTTGCCAAGCGAGCGCTACCGGGCCGAGCAAATAGACCGCCTCAAATGTTACTTGACAGGCCAATGGATCGTGCTAACCGTGCAGTTGTCCGTACCGGCTTGGGTGAGAGCTTGGCGATTGGACAACACTCAGGAATAAGTACATGCTCTTTGGGCCGTATATTTGCGGCGACAGTTTTCGGTTGCTTGTCAGAATCAGGCATTTTACTGGAAGAACGTCGCCCTTGTTGCCATCGATGACCTCATCAACATCGTTCGATACAGGCACGCCTTCGGGACAGCGTTCGAGACACCCAACATCGACCGGCTCCTGGCGATGGGCACGTTCTTCGACAACGCCCATGCCGCGGTGCCTGCCTGCAATCCCTCTCGCGCGGCGGTGCTGACGGGACAGTCGCCCTTCCACAACGGCGTCGAGGAGAACGGTCCGGATTTCTATCGCGACCTCGATCCCACGACCACGCTGCCGTTCCTGCTGCATGAAGCGGGCTATCGGACCGGCGGCATCGGCAAGGTGTTCCACCTGATGCCACTGCAGGAACGCGACCGGCCGTCGCTCGATGACTTTCTCGCCACGATGTACGACCGCTACCGGCCGACCGACGGCGACCGGATCGAGGGGCACGGCAAGTCGATCCTTCACGCCCTGACGCCCGGCACGACGCCCGAGCGCAGCTTGGCCGACTATCGCGCGGTCCACTGGGCGAGCGACTTCGTCGAGCGGCAGGAGGGCGGCAAACCCTGGTTCATCTCGCTCGGGATCGGCAAGCCGCATCTCGACTGGAACGTGCCGCAGAAATACTTCGACATGATCGACGACTCGGCGATCGTCCTGCCGCAGAACGTGTCCGGCGACTACGACGACGTGCCGGCCTTCTACCAGCAGTTCCTCGGCTGGCTGCACAAGATGCACGACGAGGTGGTCGGCGCCGGAGCGTGGCGGAGCGCGATCCACGCCTACATGGCGGCAGTCGCCTTCGCGGACGCACAGCTCGGCACCTTCATCGACGCGATGGACCGAGCGCAGGCCTGGGACAACACAACGCTCGTCGTCTGGTCCGATCATGGCTACCACCTCGGCGACAAGGAGGTCTGGGGAAAGTTCACGCAGTGGGAGCAGGCGACGAACGCGCCGCTCATCATCGTCGACGGCGACCACGGCCGGCAGGGAAGGGTGGTGGAGAAGCCCGTCTCCCTCATGGACATCTTTCCCACCATCACCGAACTCGCGGGCGTGCAGGACTCCGGCCACAGGGACGGGCAGTCGCTGGTGCCGCTCATGGACGATCCGGACGCGCGCTGGGACGGGTTTGCCGGCTCGTTCATCGACGGCACCATCTCGATCAGGACTCCGTTCTACCGCTATGTGCTGGGGGTCGACGGCGGCGAGCAGCTCTACCAGATGAACCGCGATCCGGGGCAGGTGACGAACCTTGCGGACGATCCAACGCGGGCCCACACGCTCGAACTTCTCCGGGAGCGGGCGCTGGCCGAACTCGGCCGCCTCGGCGCGATGCTCGACCTCGATGCCGTGGCGCTGCGCGGCACCAGCGACCGGGATGTGCTCTGGGTGAGCCCGAACGTCCATCGCGCGCGCGGCGGCGACGGGGGCGACATCTACCTCGCTTTCGCCGGACGCCAGATTCGGGAGAAGGAGAACGGCGGCTTTGACACGCTTCGGGTCGTCGCGCACGAGGAAGGGCAGGTCGTCCGCCTGCATGTGCCCGACCATGTCGAGCGGGTGGAGGCCTACCAGACGGCGATCTTCATCGACGGGACCGGACAGCCGGACATCATCATCGGCGCGGCGAAGAACGATACGCTGCGCGGCCGCGGCGGAACCGACCGGCTCGAGGGCGGCGCCGGCCACGACCGGATCCACGGCGGCAACGGCGACGACTGGATCGCGGGGCAGTCGGGGCACAATATCATGGCGGGCGGCGCTGGTTCCGACGTCTTCGTCTTTACCGGCAAGGCGCAGGATCGAATCCTCGACTTCGACGTCGCGGAAGATTCACTGGACCTCAGCCGGCTCGGTCTGCACGGCTGGGAGGACGTCGACATTTCCACCGGTCCGCATGGCGATCTCCTGGCCGAGGTTCCGGAAGTGGGCCTGTCGATCCTGTTCGACGGCGTGGCACCCTGGCGGGCGCATCGCCTGGACGTGGATTTCTGACCCGACGGGACCGTCTCGGACGGCGACACCCGAGGCCGGGCACGCCGCCGATCCGGGGCCAGGCAGGCGGGACAGCCGCTGTTTACGTGGCGCTGCCGCCGACCGTCAGGCCGCCGATCAGCACCGTGGGGAGGCCGACGCCGACCGGCACCCACTGGCCCTGCTTGCCGCAGTTGCCCATGCCGGGGTCGAGCGCCATGTCGTTGCCGATCGCCCGGATGTGCTTCAGCGCCGTGGCGCCATCGCCGATCAGCGTCGCGCCCTTCACCGGCGCGCCGACCTTGCCGTCCTTCACCCGGTAGGCCTCGGTGCAGGAGAACACGAACTTGCCGTTGGTGATGTCGACCTGCCCGCCGCCGAAGCCGACCGCATAGATGCCGTCCTTCAGCTCGGCCAGCACCTCCCCCGGCGCAGCGTCGCCGCCCAGCATGTAGGTGTTGGTCATGCGCGGCATCGGCGCGTGGGAAAAGCTCTGCCTCCGGCCGTTTCCGGTCGGCGCCACGCCCATCAGCCGGGCGTTCTGCCGGTCCTGCATGTAGCCGACGAGGATCCCGTCCTCGATCAGCACCGTCCGGCCCGACGGCGTGCCTTCGTCGTCGAAGCTGATCGAGCCGCGGCGGTCGGGAAGCGTGCCGTCGTCGATCACCGTCACGCCGGGGGCGGCGATGCGCTGGCCCATCAGCCCGGCAAAGGCGGAGGTCTGCTTGCGGTTGAAGTCGCCCTCCAGCCCGTGCCCGATCGCCTCGTGCAGCAGGATGCCGGGCCAGCCCGGCCCCAGCACCACGTCCATCACGCCGGCGGGCGCGGGTTCGGACTTCAGGTTCACCGTGGCGATGCGCAGCGCCTCGCGGGCGACCCCCTGCCAGTGGCCGCTGCCCATAAGCGGTGCGAGGCCGTGCCGTCCGCCGCCGCCGGCGCTGCCCGATTCGCGGCGGCCGTTCTCCTCGACGATGACCGAGATGTTGAGCCGCACCATCGGCCGGGCTTCGGCCAGCCGCTCGCCACCGGGACGCAGGATCTCCACCTCCTGCATCGACGCGGCGAGGCTCGCCGACACCTGAACCACCCGCCGGTCGAGGCCGCGCACGAAGGCGTCGATCTCGCGCAGCATCTCCACCTTGACCGAGAAGGAGGCGTCGTCGAACGGGTCGCGGTCGGTGTAGAGCCGCTGGTTGGTCGGCTTCGGCGCCGGCGCCATCACCCCGCCGCCGGCCCCTACGGCGAGTCGCGCGGTTTCCGCCGCCCGGCGCAGGGCGGCCTCGGAAATCTCCGTCGCGTGGGCGTAGCCGGTGGTCTCGCCACGCACCGCCCGGAGGCCGAAGCCCTCTGCCGCGTCGTAGCTCGCGTTCCGCAGACGCCCGTCGTCGAACACCAGCGCCTCGCCGCGGTGTCGCTCGAGGAAGAGTTCGCCGTCGTCGGCGCCCTCGGTCGCCGCCCGCAGGGTGGCGAGTGCGGCATCGGCATCGAGCGCGGTCTCGAACGGGCGGAAACGCGGGGAGGTCTGCATGGTGGCTCCTGCCGGCAGGGCGACGGCCGTCGCCCCAATGGCCGCGGCCGTCGCGTCTTGTTCTTCGAACGACAATATGGTTGATCTCACAGGAACGACAACACGCAAGCCCGGCCAGCGAGACGCGAGCCCGGCCCGGCGCCGCGTGGGGGTAGATGCGGAAACAGGGCGGCGGACAAGCGCGATGACGTTGAAGAACCGGTTCTGGCTGGGCTGCGGTGCACTTGCGATGATGCTGGCGGGGCCGGCTCTCGCCCAGCCGGCGGGCGAGCCGCAGGGCCTGCCCGTGATCGGCGTGCCGACGCCGGGCGGGATCAACTACCAGCCGGCCGTTACACCCGTTGCCCACGACACGCACTGGCTGTCGGGCATGGTGCACGGCATCATGCTGGTGATCGTGCTGTTCGTCGTCGCGCTGCTCGCCATCGTCATCGTCCGCTTCAACAGCCGCGCCAACCCGACGCCCGCCCGCTTCACGCACAACACCAAGGTCGAGATCGCCTGGACGCTGATCCCGGTCGTCATCCTGATCTTCATCGGGTCCTTCTCGCTGCCGATCCTGTTCAAGCAGCTGGAGGTGCCGACGCCGGACGTGACGATCAAGGCGATCGGCAACCAGTGGTACTGGTCCTACTACTACCCGTCGAACGACTTCACCTACGACAGCCTGATGCTGGCCGAGGACGAGCTGGAATCGCACGGCTACACGCCCGACCTGCACCTGCTCGCCACCGACACCGCCGTCGTCGTGCCGGTGGGCAAGGTCATCCACATGCAGGTGACGGGCGCCGACGTGATCCATTCGTGGACGGTTCCGGCGTTCGGCGTGAAGATCGACGCCGTGCCCGGCCGCCTGAACGAGACCTGGTTCGAGGTCGAGAAGGAGGGCGTCTACTTCGGCCAGTGCTCGGAGCTCTGCGGCAAGAATCACAGCTTCATGCCGATCACCGTCAAGGCGGTCAGCCAGGAAGCCTATGACGCCTGGCTGAACTGGGCCATCGACGAATATGACGGCACCCGGCCCGAGGCGACTCCGGCCGCCGCCGAGGCCCCCGCCGGCGGTGCCGCCGCCGCGGAACCCGCTGCTGCGCCGGCCGAGCCCGCCACTGCCGAGCCCGCAGCCGAAGAACCTGCCGCCGCCGAGCCGGCCCCGGAGCCGGCCGCCGACGAGCCGGCCGCCGCGGGATCGGCGCCTGCCGCGGAACCCGCCCCGGCGCCGGCCGCCGAGCCCGCCGCCGAACCGGCGCCTGCCCCGGCCGAGGGAACGGCCCCGTCGAACTGAGGTCCGCCATGACCGACGCCAGCTGGACCCAGTCCACTGCCACCACCCACGAGCCGCAGTTCGGCGACTATGTCGAGCTGCTGAAGCCGCGGGTGATGCGTCTCGTCGTGTTCACGGCCTGCGTCGGGCTGCTCTGCGCGCCCGCCCACGTCCATCCGGTGATCGCCATGGCGGCGGTCCTGTGCATCGCCGCCGGTGCCGGGGCAGCCGGGGCGCTGAACATGTGGTGGGACAGCGACATAGACGCCCGGATGGCCCGGACGGCCCGCCGTCCGATCCCGTCCGGCCGCGTCGACGGGGCGGACGCGCTCGCCGTCGGCCTCGGCCTTTCCGGCTTTGCCGTGGTGATGCTCGGGCTCTTCGCCAATCTCGCGGCGGCCGGGCTGCTCGCCTTCACGATCTTCTTCTACGCCGTGGTCTACTCGATGTGGCTGAAGCGGGCGACGCCGCAGAACATCGTCATCGGCGGCGCGGCCGGCGCCTTTCCCCCGATGATCGGCTGGGCGGTCGCGACCGGCGGCGTCAGCTGGGAGAGCGCGGCGATGTTCGCGCTGATCTTCCTCTGGACCCCGCCGCATTTCTGGGCGCTCGCGCTGTTCCGCAGCGACGACTATACCCGCGTGGGCGTGCCGATGCTGCCGGTCGTCGCCGGCCCGCGCAGCACCCGCAACCATATCCTCGGCTATGCGCTCGTCCTCGCCGTCGCGGCGGTCGCCCCGGCCTTCAGCGGCATCGGCGGTCCGGTCTACCTGGCCGGTGCGCTGGTCCTGAACGTGATGTTCGTCCGGGGCGCGTTCGCCGTCTGGCGGCGGGACGAGGCCGCCGCGGAGGCAGACCGCTTCCGCACCGAGAAGCGGTTCTTCGGCTTCTCGATCCTCTACCTGACACTGCATTTCGTGCTGTTCCTGACCGAGGCGGGCCTCCGGGCGCTCGACCTGACACCGGCCGGATGGCCGGTCTGGTTCTGACGATGCGCCCGGACAGCCACGAGCTCTACGGTCGTCGCCGCAGCCGCAACCTCGGTGTCGGCGTCACCCTTGCGGCCTTCGTGCTGCTGACGTTCGCCGTGACGATCGTGAAGCTCGGCGAGGGCGCGGACATGCGCGGCTATGACCATACGCCGCAGACGATTCCCGCCGGAAGCGCCGGCGGGGGGACGCACTGATGCGCGGCCCGGCGGCCAATCGCCGGCTGGCGCTCGGCCTCGCCGCGGTCGTGCCGGTGATGGTGGCCCTGAGCTTCGCTGCGGTGCCCTTCTACAGCTGGTTCTGCCGCGTCACCGGCTATGGCGGCACCACCGGCGTTGCCGTCTCCGCACCGCGGGGTCCGGACGCGGTCCTTGACCGTTTCGTGACGGTTCGCTTCGATGCCAACACCGCGCCGGACATGCCGTGGCAGTTCCGCCCGAAGCAGACCGAGATGACCCTGCGGCTCGGTGAGACCGGCCTTGCCTTCTACGAGGCCTACAATCCCACCGATCACGCGATCGCCGGGCAGGCGGGCTACAATGTCGTGCCTTTCTCGGTCGGCGCCGACTTCCAGAAGATCGCCTGCTTCTGCTTCAACCTTCAGGTTCTGGGTCCGCACGAGCGGGTGGACATGCCGGTCAGCTTCTATGTCGATCCGGCGATGCTCGACGATCCCGAGTCTCGCGACGTGACCGAGATCACGCTCTCCTATACGATGTTCCGGACCGACCTGCCGGACGACGCCGCCGCCCAGCCGACCCCGGCCGTGGCGCCCGCGGCTCCGGCGACAACGACGCGCACGCTCGCACCGTGATGGGCGAACAGAAGAGGGACGACTGCCGATGGCCGGCGTGAAGAACCACGACTACCACATCCTCCCGCCCAGCATCTGGCCGCTGACCGGTGGCCTCGGTGCCCTGGTCATGCTGGTGGGCGCCGTCCTCTGGTTCCACGACAGCGGCCCGTGGATGGCGCTGATCGGCCTCGTGATCGTGCTCTACACCATGTGGTCCTGGTGGGCCGACGTCATCGCCGAGGGCGAGGCGGGCGAGCATACCAAGATCATCCAGATCGGCCTTCGCTACGGGATGGTGCTGTTCATCATCTCGGAGGTGATGTTCTTCTCGGCCTGGTTCTGGACCTTCTTCAAGCACGCGCTCTACCCGATGCCGACCATCGAGGGCGTGAAGGTGACGCCGGGCGTCTGGCCGCCGCACGGGATCGAGACGTTCGACCCCTGGCACCTGCCGTTCATCAACACGCTGATCCTGCTCTGCTCCGGCTGCGCCTGCACCTGGGCGCACCATGCTCTGGTCGAGGAGAACGACCGCGAGCAGATGAAGTACGGCCTGTGGATCGCCATCCTGCTCGGGATGCTGTTCACCGTGTTCCAGGCCTATGAATACCACCACGCCGCGTTCGGCTTTGCCGGGAACATCTACGGCGCGTCCTTCTTCATGGCGACGGGCTTCCACGGCTTCCACGTCATCATCGGCACGATCTTCCTGACCGTGTGCCTGTTCCGGGTCTATGCCGGCCAGTTCACCCCGACCCAGCATGTCGGCTTCGAGGCCGCGGCCTGGTACTGGCACTTCGTCGACGTGGTCTGGCTGTTCCTGTTCGCCTCGATCTACATCTGGGGCAGCGCCGGGGCGGCGACGCACTGACGCGATGAACCACCCGGCACCGGCGATCAAGGCAAAGGCCACCTACCAGGACGTGCTCGACGCGCCCGAGGAATTGGTGGCCGAGCTGATCGCGGGCCGGCTGCACCTGTCCCCTAGGCCAGCCTCCCGGCACGCGCGGGCAAGCATTCTGCTGGGCGGCGAGCTCACGGGGCCGTTCGATCGCGGTCGCGGCGGTCCAGGCGGCTGGTTCTTTGCGACTGAGCCGGAGATTCACGGGGGCGATGACGTTGCTGTCCCGGACCTCGCCGGCTGGCGGCGCGAACGGATGGGCGAATACCCCGACACCCCGTTCTTCACCCTGGCGCCGGACTGGGTCTGCGAGATTCTCTCGCCGTCGACCCGCCGTTTCGATCTGACGGAAAAGCGTGGCCTCTACGGCCAGTGGGGCGTCGGCCACCTCTGGCTTCTCGACCCGCGCGAGGAATTCCTCGAGGCTTTCGTCCTCGGAGATGGCAACTGGGTCCTTGCCGGGGCCGTCGGCGGGGATGAGGCGGTGTGCCTGCCGCCGTTCGAGGCCGTCAGCTTCCCGCTCTCCTCGCTCTGGACCTGACCGCCGCGATGGCCCGCCGGATGGTTGCGCCGCTGCTCCTCGGGGTCGTGTGCGTCGCGATCCTGCTCGGGCTCGGCGTCTGGCAGCTGCAGCGGCTGGAGTGGAAGCGGGCAATCCTCGCCGAGATCGACGCCCGTCTCGCCGCGGCACCGGTGCCGGTGCCGGCGGTGCCTGACCCCGCCGCAGACCGCTATCTCCGGGTCGCGGCGGCGGGGACGATCCTGCCCGGCGAGATCCACGTCTACACGGCGGCGGGCGACGGGCGGGTGGGCTACCGTGTCATCGCGCCCTGGCCGACGGTCGCCGCATCCTGATCGACCGCGGCTTCGTGCCGATCGCCGACAAGGACGCCGTGCGCCCGGCGGGCTCCGTGGATGTCACCGGAAACCTCGTCTGGCCGGACGAGGGCGCGGGCGATCCGGATCGGGCGAAGAACGTCTGGATCGCGCGCGACCTGCCGCTGATGGCGAAGGACCTCGGCACCGACCCCGTGCTTCTCGTCGCCGCCACGCCCACCGGCGGCACCGAGCCGCTGCCCGTCAGCCCCGCCATCCCCAACAACCACCTGCAATATGCCGTCACGTGGTTCGGTCTTGCCGCCGCGTGGACCCTGATGACAGGCCTGTGGCTATGGCGTATCAAGCGCGGCACCGACTGAAGGACCGATAGTCACGCATGCGCTATGTTTCGACCCGCGGCACCGCCCCGATCCTCGGCTTCGAGGAGGCGATGCTCGCAGGCCTTGCCCGCGACGGCGGCCTCTACGTACCCGAAGCCTGGCCGACCCTCACCTCGGGAGAGATCGCCGCGCTGGCGGGCCTGTCCTATGAGGAGGTCGCCTTCCGGGTGATGCGCCCCTTCACCGGCGACGCCTTTCCGGACGCCGAACTCAGGGCGATCGTCGCCCGCGCCTATGCCCGCTTCACCCATCCGGCACGCACGCCGCTGGTCCAGCTCGCGCCGAACGACTGGCTGCTGGAGCTGTTCCACGGCCCGACGCTCGCGTTCAAGGACGTGGCGATGCAGCTGATCGGCGGGCTGTTCGAGGCGTCGCTCGCCCGCTCCGGCCGGCGGATCACCATCGTCGGCGCCACCTCGGGAGACACAGGGTCGGCGGCGATCGAGGCGTTCCGCGGCAAGGGTCTCGGACGTGCAGCGGCGGCAGATGACCACGCCCTCCGAGGCGAACGTCCACGCCCTCGCGATCGCCGGCGATTTCGATGACGCGCAGGCGCGGCTGAAGGATCTGTTCAACGACCACGCCTTCCGCGACGGCGTGGGGCTTGCCGGCGTCAACTCGATCAACTGGGCGCGCGTGCTGGCGCAGACCGTCTACTACTTCACCGCCGCAGTGGCCCTCGGGGCGCCGCACCGGCCGGTCAGCTTCACGGTGCCGACCGGCAACTTCGGCGACGTCTTTGCCGGTTACGTGGCGAAGCGGATGGGCCTGCCGATCGACCGGCTGGTGATCGCGACGAACCAGAACGACATCCTGCACCGGACGCTGGAAACCGGGGCACACACCCGCGGCACCGTCACGCCGTCGCTCAGCCCGTCGATGGACATCCAGGTCAGCTCGAACTTCGAGCGGCTGCTGTTCGAGCTCTACGACCGCGAGGGCGCGGCGGTGGCGGCGCTGATGGGCGAGCTTGGCCAGTCCGGCGGCTTCGGCCTGTCGCAGGGCGCCCTCGCGCGGCTGCGCAGCGAGTTCGACAGCGCCCGCGCGTCGGAAGAGGAGACGGCGGCGGAGATCGCCCGGACCCACGCCGCGACCGGGATGCTGGTCTGCCCGCACACCGCCGTCGCGCTCCATGCGGCGCGGGTCTGCCGTGGCGATCCCGCCGTGCCGATGGTGGTGCTCGCGACCGCCCACCCGGCGAAGTTTCCCGACGCGGTGCAGGCGGCAACCGGCGTCCGCCCGGCGCTGCCGCCGCGGCTCGCCGACCTCATGACCCGGCCGGAGCGGGTGACCCCGGTCGCCAACGACCTTGCCGCGATCAAGGACGTGATCGGCCGCGAGGTCGTGCAATGACCGTCGTTCTCCACACCCTGTCGAACGGCCTCCGGATCGCCGTCGAGCCGATGGCCGGCCTGCATTCCGCGACGATCGGCCTTTTCTTCACCACCGGCGGCCGGCACGAGCGGGCCGAGCAGAACGGCATCGCGCATTTCCTCGAGCACATGGCGTTCAAGGGCACGCCGACCCGCACCGCGCTGCGCATCGCCGAGGAGATCGAGGACGTCGGCGGCTACATCAACGCCTACACCGGCAAGGAGATGACCGCCTACTACGCCCGGGTGCTCGCCGCGGACACCGGACGGGCGCTCGACCTCCTCGCCGACATCCTGCTCAACCCGCTGTTCGACGCGCCCGACATCG
The DNA here is from genome assembly GCA_044223585.1 of Amaricoccus sp. Classification (GTDB taxonomy): domain Bacteria; phylum Pseudomonadota; class Alphaproteobacteria; order Rhodobacterales; family Rhodobacteraceae; genus Amaricoccus. Next base: position 16,711 of record JBGALW010000031.1, on the reverse strand, counting down.
AGGTCGAGCGCGGGGTGATCCTGCAGGAGATCGGCCAGGCGCTCGACACGCCCGACGACATCATCTTCGACTGGCTGCACGAAACCGCCTACCCGGCCCAGCCCTTCGGCCGGACCATCCTCGGACCCGCGGAGCGTGTTTCCAGCTTTGGCCGGAGCGACCTCTCCGGATTCGTCGCCGAGCATTACGGCCCCGACCGGATGATCCTCGCGGCCGCCGGCGCGGTCGACCCCGACGCGATCATCGCCGCGGCCGAGCGGCTGTTCGGCCACCTCCAGCGCCGCCCCGGCCTCGCGGTCGCCCCGGCCCGCTTTGCGGCCGGGGAGCGCCGCGAGGCGCGCGACCTGGAGCAGGTCCACGTGGCGCTGGGCTTCGAGGCGCCGAACGTCCACGCCAAGGAAGTCCATGCGGCGCAGCTCTACGGCATCGCGCTCGGCGGCGGCATGTCCTCGCGGCTGTTTCAGGAACTCCGTGAGCGGCGGGGGCTCTGCTACACCGTCTTTGCCTCTGCCTCGGCCTATGACGATACCGGACTCATCACCATCTACGCCGGGACCGGACCGGACCAGATCCGCGTCCTCGCCGAGCGCACCATGGACGAGCTGCGCCGGGCCGGCGACGGCTTCACCGCGGCCGAGCTCGACCGCGCCCGCGCCCAGCTGAAGGCTGGCCTCCTCATGGGCCTGGAGAGCCCGTCGACCCGCACGGAACGCCTCGCCCGCTCGCTGTCGATCTATGGCGATCGGGTGCCGCCGATCGAGGAGGTGATCGCCAAGGTCGACGCGGTGACGCTCGACCATCTCCGCGGCTTCGGCGCGACCCTTGCCATCCGCGCGGCCCCGGCGCTCGCGCTGCTCGGCCCGCTGGAGGATGCGCCGGACCATGCGGCGCTCGCCAAGCGGCTGGCCGCCTGAAATGATGATCTTCCGCCGGACCCCGGCCGCCGCGATCGAGACCCCCCGGATCACCCTCCGCCTGCCGGAGATGACCGACCACGCCGAATGGGCGCGCCTGCGCCGCGAGGGGGAATCCTTCCTGCGTGCCTGGGAGCCGAGCTGGTCGGCCGACCATTTCTCGCGCCGTTCGTTCCGGAACCGCGTCTACTGGGCGTGGCGGGCCCGAAGCGAGGGCCGGGCGCTGGCGCTGTTCCTGATCCGCCGCGCCGACGGCCGGTTGATGGGGGCGATCACGCTCGACAACATCCGCCGCGGGCCATCGCAGTCGGGGCAGGTCGGCTACTGGATCGGCCCGGAATTCGCGCGGCAGGGTCTGATGACCGAGGCGCTGGCAGGCCTCGTCGACCATGCCTTCACCGTTCTCGACCTCAGCCGGATCGAGGCCGCCTGCCTGGCCGAGAACGCCGCTTCGCGCGCGCTGCTGGAGCGGACGGGCTTCACCTACGAAGGCGTCGCGCGGGCGCACCTGCAGATTGCCGGGCGCTGGCGCGACCATGTGCTCTACGCCAACCTTCGCAGCGACCGGCGCGACCCGCTGGCGCAGGCGGCATGAGCGGCGGCCTCAACCCCGCCACACCCGCGCTGCTGGCGCAGCTCGCGGCAGCCCTCGGCCCGGACGCGGTCAGTGCGCCGGAACCGCGCTATCTGGAGGAGCCCCGCGGCCGCCTTGCCGGCCATGCCGCCGCGCTGCTCCGCCCGCGTTCGACCGACGAGGTCGCCACCGCCGTCCGCCTGTGCGCCGGGGCGCGGGTCGGGATCGTGCCCTATGCCGGCGGCACCGGGCTTGTCGGCGGACAGATCTTCGGCGAGGGGCCGCTGCCGGTCCTCATGTCGTTCGAGCGGATGAACCGCATCCGGGACATCGACCTCACCGACGGGGTGATGACGGCGGAAGCCGGCTGCATCCTCGCTGACGTCCACGCCGCCGCGGCGCAGAATAGCCGGCTCTTTCCGCTGTCGCTGGCCTCCGAAGGGTCGGCGCGGATCGGCGGGCTGCTCGGGACCAATGCCGGCGGCGTCGGGGTGCTGCGCTACGGCAATGCGCGCGACCTCTGCCTCGGGGTCGAGGCGGTGATGGCCGACGGCAGCGTCGTCCACGGCCTCAGCCGCGTGGTGAAGGACAATCTCGGCTATGACCTGCGGCACCTGCTGATCGGCGCGGAGGGAACGCTAGGCCTCATCACCGCCGCCAGCCTGCGGCTCTATCCGCAGCCGGAGGAGACCGAGACCGCCTGGCTTCCGGTCGCCTCGCCCGACGCGGCGCTGGGGCTGCTCCACGCCATGCGCGGGCACCTCGGCGCGACGATCTCGGCGTTCGAGCTCATCAGCGTGCAGGGGATCGCCTTCCTCGGCGAGGCCCTGCCGGAGATGGTGCTGCCCGCGATGCCGCCGTCCGAGTGGTACGTGCTGATGGAGGCGAGCGACGGCCGCGACGCCGGGCTCGGGCCGCGTTTCGAGGCGGCGCTGGAAGCGGCCCTGGGCGCCGGGCTGATCGACGACGCGCTGCTCGCCCGGAGCGAGGCCCAGCGCGCGACCTTCTGGGCGATCCGCGAGCGCATCCCGGAGGCGAACCGGCTGATCGGCTCGATCTCCAGCCACGACGTTTCGGTGCCGCCCTCGCGCCTGCCGGCCTTCATCGACGAGGGGCTGGCGGCACTGGCGGCGATCGAGCCGTCGCTCCGGGTCAACTGCTTCGGCCATCTTGGCGACGGCAACCTGCACTACAACGTGTTTCCGCCCCGCGGCCGGCCGCGGCGTGACTTCGACGCGATCCGGGGCGCGGTGAAGGACTGCGTCCACGATCTCGTCGTCGCGGCCGGCGGGTCGGTCGCCGCCGAACACGGCGTCGGCCGGATCAAGGTGGCCGATCTGCTGCGCTACGGCGATCCCGGCAAGGTCGCGGCGATGCGCGCCATCAAGACGGCGCTCGATCCTCTCGGCATCTTGAACCCGGGCGCCGTGCTGCCGGCGTCGTAGGGGCGCATCGGGCAGGACCGGGGCGCCTCCTGCGCAGATGTTTCCGTCGCGGGGGCTGGGCGTGACCGCCCACGCCAGAGACTGGCGCGGCGCTGATCTGGGCGGGGAGGGGGATTGCGCCCCTTCTCTCTGGGGGGGGAGGAGAGAAGGGGCGCTTCATCCAGACTGGAGGGTCTGAGTCTTGCAAGCAGCCCGTCCGTTTGGACACCCCCTTTGTGCGCCGGAATGGTTACCAAAGGTTTAACAAACCCGTCCGTTAATCAACCAATGGTAGATCTCGCGGATGCGCTTGATGGCGCATGATGCCAGCCATGTCAACGCCTTGTCAGCGTCGGCGCACATCAGCCGCGGCGCGAAGTCCCGAAAAAAATTTATCCGGCGGCCGGCCGCGTCATCTGGAAGAGCTCGGTGACGGCCGCGTAGTCGCGATAGCCGAGTCGGGACACCGGCTGGTAGAGGCGGACGTCGACCATGCCGTCCACCACCACGGCGTCGGAGATGTGCACGCCGACCACCTCGCCGATCACGAGATGGTTCGCCTTGCCCGGCAGGTCCACCACCTGCCACAGGCGGCATTCCAGCGAGGCCGGCGCCTCCGCCACCCGCGGCGGCCGCACCACCGCCGAGGGCGCCGGCGTCAGTCCGGCCAGCGCGAACTCGTCCACCTCCGGCGGGTAGGAGCCGGAGGTGAGGTTCATCGCCTCCCGGAGCGCGAAGGGCACGATGTTCGCCACGAACTCGCCGGTTTCGCGGATGTTGGCGAGGGAATCCTTGCCCGACCCGTCGGCTTTGCGTCCGGTGTTCGAGTAGACCACCATCGGCGGCGTATCGGCGACGCCGTTGAAGAAGCTGTAGGGCGCGAGGTTGGCGCGGCCCTCCGCGTCCACCGTCGAGATCCAGCCGATCGGCCGCGGCGAAACCAGCGCCTTGAACGGATTGTGCGCAAGCCCGTGCGGATCCACTCCCGGCCTGTAGAACATGCGCGCCACCCCTCTGCCTTTCGCTTGGACGTGACCCTAGCCACGTGATAGGGGCCGAGTCGAGCGGGCCACCAAGGCCCGGACCTTCGCCAGCCGTCCGCCCAGGCCGAAACGACACCGATGTTCCGGATCCTGCGGGAAACTCCCGCCGATACGCCCGAGGTCGAATATCTCTACGATCTCGCCTTTGCGCCCGGCCGCACCGCGCTCAGCTCGTACCGGCTGCGGGACGGGATCGATCCGGTGCATCACCTGAGCCTGACCGCGCGCGACGAATACGACACGCTGGCGGCGGCGATCCGCTACTGGCCGATCATGATCGGCGACACCAACGCCACGGCGCTCCTGCTCGGCCCGGTCGCGGTCCACCCGACGCACCAGGGCGAGGGGCTGGGCGAGCTGCTCATCACCGAGAGCCTGCACTATGCGCTGCACCGCGGCTGGATCCGGATCGTTCTCGTCGGCGACGAGCCCTATTACCGCCGCTTCGGCTTCACCCGCGAGGCCGCGCGCGGGCTCGACTATCCGCCGCCGACCAATCCCGACCGGCTGCTCGCCCGGGCGCTCGTGCCCGGCGCGTTCGAGGGGGTTTCCGGCATGGTCCACCGATGGGATCCGGCCCTGCTGGCACGGCCGGGACAGGCCGTCGGCGGCTGACACGGCAACCCTCGTCCCGCTGCGACGTTGGCCTCCCGAACCGAACAGACGGAGTGAACCGATGATCGACTATCTCGTCGAGACGTGCGCCGACCATCCGGGCGATCTGAAGGAGCGCCTCAACACGCTGGCGGGCGCCGGCACGGACATCGTCAGCGTGATGTGGCAGCCGACACCCGCCACCACCGACCAGGCGGACGCCATGGCGGGGCGCGGCAGCTTCGTCATCGTCGGCCGCCGCGTCTTCGACGATCCGCTGGCGAAGCGACCCTTGCCGGAAACGATGGCAACCGAAGCGGAACTGCTGCCGGACGCCTGAAACCGGCCAGCTGGCGCAGGAGTGGGTCCTCCTGGGCCCGCTCTCCCTTTCCGGCCCGGCGCGACGGGGCCTTGCCACGTCCGCGAAAACCCGCTACAGGCGCGCCACTTCAATCCACAGGCGGGGTCGCGGCTCGCGGGGGAGACATCCCCGGGGGTCCACCGGTTGGGCAATCGCTCTTCTCCCCGCCGAGGCGAAACCGGAAAGGAATACGCAGACCATGGCTCTGCCCGAATTCACTCTGCGCCAGCTGCTCGAGGCCGGCGTCCACTTCGGCCACCAGACCCACCGCTGGAACCCGCGCATGGGGCCGTACATCTACGGCGACCGCAACGGCATCCACATCATCGACCTGACCCAGACCGTGCCGCTGCTCGACCAGGCGCTTCACGCCGTCCAGCAGACCGTCGCCAAGGGCGGCCGCATCCTCTTCGTCGGCACCAAGCGCCAGGCCCAGAAGGCCGTCGCCGACGCGGCGGAGCGCAGCGCGCAGTACTACATGAACCACCGCTGGCTCGGCGGCACGCTCACGAACTGGAAGACCGTCTCCCAGTCGATCTCCCGTCTCAAGTCGATCGACGAGAAGCTGGCGTCCGGCGCCGGCGGCCTGACCAAGAAGGAACGGCTCGGGCTGGAGCGCGAGCAGGCCAAGCTGCAGCAGTCGCTCGGCGGCATCCGCGAGATGGGCGGCACCCCGGACCTCATCTTCGTCATCGACACCAACAAGGAGGATCTGGCGATCCTCGAGGCGAAGAAGCTCGGCATCCCGGTGATCGCGGTGCTCGACTCGAACTCGTCGCCCGACGGCATCGACTATCCAATCCCCGGCAACGACGACGCCGCCCGTGCCATCGTCCTCTACTGCGACCTGATCGCCCGCGCCGCGATCGACGGCATGGCCGCCCAGATGGGTGCTGCCGGCGTCGACATCGGCGCGCTGGCCGACGGCGCGGTCGAGGAGACGCTGGCCGAGGAAACCGGCGAAGCCGGGGCCTGATCCGACACAAAGGCGTCGCGGAACCCGTGGCAGGGTCCGCGGCGAGCCTGATTCGATAGTGAGGAGAGCTGTGATGACGATCACCGCGACGATGGTGAAGGAGCTCCGCGAAGTCTCCGGCGCCGGGATGATGGACGCCAAGAAGGCGCTGACCGAAACCGGCGGCGACATGGAGGCCGCGATCGACTGGCTGCGGACCAAGGGCCTCGCCAAGGCGGCGAAGAAGGCCGGGCGCACCGCTGCCGAGGGGCTCGTCGGCGTCGCGGTCAAGGGCGGCGTCGGCGTGGTGGTCGAGGTGAACTCCGAGACCGACTTCGTCGCGCGCAACTCGGACTTCCAGGAGATCGTCCGCGCGATCGCCGAGGTTGCGACGGGCTGCAGCGACATCGAGGCGCTGCGCGGCGCGAAGCTCGGCGACAAGACCGTCGAGGAAGCCGTCACCGAGAAGATCACCACGATCGGTGAGAACCTGCACCTGCGCCGCATGGTCGCCGTCGAGGGCGACAGTGTCGCCTCGTACGTCCACAACGCGGTCGCCGACAACCTCGGCAAGATCGGCGTGCTGGTCGCGCTCAAGGGTGCCGACAACGGCATCGGCAAGCAGATCGCCATGCACGTCGCCGCCACCAACCCGGCGTCGCTGTCGCAGGCGGACCTCGACCCGTCGCTGATCGAGCGCGAGAAGAACATCCTCACCGAGCAGGCCCGCGAGAGCGGCAAGCCCGAGGCGGTGATCGAGAAGATGATCGTCGGCCGGATGAACAAGTTCTTCGAGGAGGTGACCCTCCTCAACCAGAAGTTTGTCATCAACCCCGACATCACCGTCGCCCAGGCGGCGAAGGAAGCGGGAGTCGAGGTCACCGGCTTCGCCCGTCTCGCCGTCGGCGAGGGCGTGGAGAAGGAGACCGAGGACTTCGCGGCCGAGGTCGCCAAGACCGCCGGCCGTTGATTCCGCACCGCGAGGGGCCTTTTCGGGCTCCTCGCGTCCGATTTCCGCCGGTTCCACGCGTGGGGCGGCGGAGGGGTTGTCCGGTGGGCAACACCCTCGGGAAACCGGGGCAAAGGGCGTTGAATCCTTCGGGTGGTTCCGCCTATTTTGGCGCGGGTTTGGTGGCGGAGTTTATCGTATGACGGACAGCGTGGCGACCATGACGACACCGCTGGCCCGTCCGGCCTACAAGCGCATCCTCCTCAAGATCTCCGGCGAGGCCTTGATGGGGCCCGGGCAGTACGGCCTCCACCCGCCGACCGTCGAGCGCATCGCCAAGGAGGTCACCGGCCTGCACCGGCTCGGCGTCGAGATCTGCATGGTGATCGGCGGCGGCAACATCTTCCGCGGCCTGCAGGGCAGCGCGCAGGGGATGGAGCGCACGACCGCCGACTACATGGGGATGCTCGCCACCGTGATGAACGCGCTCGCCATGCAGGCGGCGCTGGAGGCGGGCGGCGTCCACACCCGCGTGCTGTCGGCGATCCCGATGGACCAGGTCTGCGAGCCCTACATCCGCCGCCGCGCCGTGCGGCATCTGGAGAAGGGCCGGGTGGTGATCTTCGCCGCCGGCACCGGAAACCCGTACTTCACCACCGACACGGCTGCGACGCTGCGCGCCAGCGAGATGTCCTGCGAGGCGCTGTTCAAGGGGACGCAGGTCGACGGCGTCTATGACAGCGACCCGAAAAAGAACCCCGACGCCCGACGCTACGACCGGATCAGCTATGATCAGGTGCTGCAGAAGCACCTGAAGGTCATGGACGCCTCGGCGATCGCGCTGGCCCGCGACAACGCCCTGCCGATCGTCGTGTTCGCGCTCGACGAGCCGAACGGGCTGTCGGGCATCGTCCAGGGACACGGACGGTTTACCATTGTTGAACCCGGCTGACGTAAGGGCCGGGACAGGGAGAGAGACCCATGTCGGACGTGGAGATCGACATAGACGCGCTGAAGAAGCGGATGGACGGCGCGCTGAGCGCACTGCGTAACGAGTTCGCCTCGCTGCGGACCGGCCGCGCCTCGGCCTCCATGCTCGACCCGGTGACGGTCGAGGCCTATGGCAGCACCATGCCGATCAACCAGCTCGGGACCATCACCGTGCCGGAACCCCGGATGGTGCTGGTCAACGTCTGGGACAAGGCGCTCGTCAACACGGTGGACAAGGCGATCCGCAACTCCGGACTCGGGATCAACCCGCAGATGGACGGCACCATCCTGCGCCTGCCGATCCCGGAGCTGAACGAGGAACGCCGCCGCGAGCTAGCGAAGGTCGCGGGGCACTATGCCGAGCAGGCGCGCGTTGCCGTGCGCAACGTGCGGCGCGACGGCATGGACCAGATCAGGAAGGCCAAGACCGCCGGAATGGCGGAGGACGACGAAAAGCTCTGGCACGACGAGATTCAGGAGCTGACTGACGCTGCGGTGAAGCGCATCGACGCGGCGCTGTCGTCGAAGCAGGAAGAAATCATGCACGTTTGAACGGTCCCCACCGGGACCGGTACGAGGGTAGTTTAGCATGTTGAGGGACGAGACGACGAAGACGCCTGCCCACGTTGCCATCATCATGGACGGCAATGGCCGCTGGGCGACGAGCCGCGGCCTGCCGAGGCTCGCCGGGCACAAGCGCGGTGCGGACCGCGTGCGCGAGATCGTCGAGGCCTGCCCCAACCTCGCGATTACCCACCTCACCCTGTTCGCCTTCTCGACCGAGAACTGGAGCCGCCCGGACAGCGAGGTGTTCGGCCTGATGCGGCTTTTCCGGCGCTACATCAAGAAGGAAGGCGCCCGTCTCGTTGCCGAAGGCGTGCGGGTGCGCTTCATCGGCGGCCGGGACCGGCTCGACGCCGACCTGCAGGCGCTGATGGCCGGGCTGGAGGCGCAGACGGAGCCGAACGACCGGCTGCACCTGACCGTCGCCATCAACTATGGCGGCCGCGACGAGATCCTGCGCGCAACCCGGCGGGTGGCGGAGGCGGTGCGCGAGGGCCGGATCTCGGCCGACGAGATCACCCCCGCGACGATCGAGGCGCATCTCGACACCGCCGGCCTGCCGGATCCCGATCTGGTCCTGCGCACGTCCGGCGAGTTCCGCGTCTCCGGCTTCCTGCCGTGGCAGACGGCCTACGCCGAGTTCTCCTTCGTAGACACCCGCTGGCCGGATTTCACCGCCGAGATGTTCGCCAGCCAGATCCGTGGCTTCGGCCACCGCGAACGGCGCTTCGGCGCGGTCGTGGGATGACAGGGACGGAGCCCCGACCGGTTCGCTTTGCCGACCTCGGTTCGCGGCTCGGATCCGGTTTTGCCCTCGCCGGCATCGCCACGCTGGCGCTCTGGGCCGGCGGACTATGGGGCGTCGGCTTCGTCTCGCTCGTCCTCGTCGCAATGACCTGGGAACTGCACCGCATGGTCTCTCCCGAGCTCGCCATGCCGAGCGCGGCCCTCGTCGCCGCGGGCGTCGCGGGGGTTGCCACCCTCGTGACCGTGCAGTTCGTCAGCATCGCCGCGGGCCTCGGCATCCTCGCCGTCGGCGCGGTGGCGGTCGCGATTCTCGGGCGGCCGCGCACCTCCTGGCTGACGGCGGGTTTCGTCTACATGACCGTGGCGATGGCCGCCCTCATCGTCCTGCGCACCCGCGGGCTCGACGGGTCGCTGCTGATCTTCTGGCTCGTCACCGTCGTCGTCGCGGCCGATGTCGGCGCCTATTTCGTCGGGCGCTGGCTCGGCGGGCCGAAGCTCTGGGTCCGGGTCAGCCCGGGAAAGACCTGGTCCGGGGCGTTCGGCGGCCTTGTCGCGGCGGCGGTGGTCGGCGGCGGCCTCGCCTGGGCCTTCGGCTGGCCGCCGGCCGGTCTGACGCTGCTCAGCCTCGGCGTCGCGATCTTCTCGCAGTTCGGGGACCTGCTCGAGTCCGCCGTCAAGCGCCACTTCGGCGTCAAGGACGCGAGCCAGCTCATTCCCGGCCACGGCGGCGTGATGGACCGGCTCGACGGCATCACCGGCGGCATCTGGTTCTTCGTGATCTGCGAGGCGCTGGGGATCGGGGCCATCGGACACTGACATGCGCCGCCGGATCAGCATCTTCGGCTCGACCGGGTCGGTCGGCCAGAACACGGTTTCCCTGCTCGCCGCCCAGGGCGGGGCGGACGCCTACGACGTGGTGGCCCTGACCGGCGCCGGCAACGTCACCCTGCTCGCGAGCCAGGCGCGCGCGCTCAGCGCCCGCCGCGTCGTCACCGCCGACCCCGACCGCCTCCCCGCCCTACGCCGGGCGCTGGAAGGCAGCGGCATCGCCGCAGCGGCGGGACCGGAGGCGCTGGCCGAGGCGGCGTCCGAGCCGGTCGACTGGGCGATGTCGGCGATCGTCGGCGCCGCCGGCGTCGGCCCGAGCCTCTATCTTGCCCGCCACGGCGGCGTGCTGGCGCTCGCCAACAAGGAAACGCTGGTCTGCGCCGGCGACCTGCTGCGCCGGACCTGCGCCACGCATGGCACGACGCTCATCCCCGTCGACAGCGAGCACAGCGCGATCTTCCAGGCGCTCCGCGGCGAGCGGGCGGAGGAAGTGGAGCGGCTGATCCTGACCGCGTCCGGCGGGCCGTTCCGTGACTGGTCGACCGCCCGCATGACGACGGTCACGCCGGCCCAGGCCCGCGCGCACCCCAACTGGGACATGGGCGAGCGGATCTCGATCGACAGCGCCACGATGTTCAACAAGGCGCTGGAGATGATCGAGGCGCAGGCGCTTTTCGACGTCGCCCCCGAGCGGATCGAGGTCGTGGTGCATCCGCAGTCCATCATCCATTCGATGGTCGGATTCCGCGACGGATCGATCGTTGCCCAGCTCGGCCCGTCGGACATGCGCGGGCCGATCGGCTTTGCCCTGAACTGGCCGGACCGCCACGACCTGCCGGTCAGCCGCCTCGATTTCGCCACCCTCGGCCGCCTCGACTTCGCCCCCGGCGATCCGGACCGCTTTCCGGCGCTGCGGCTCGCCCGGACGGTGATGGGCCTCGGCGGCCTCGCCGGCGCCGTATTCAACGCCGCGAAGGAAAGCGCGCTCGACGCCTTCCTCGCCGGACGGATCGGCTTCCTTGACATGGCGGTGCTCGTGGAACACGTACTTGAGCGCCTCGGCCCGGATGCGGCCGCCCATGGACCGGGCTACGACCTCGAGGCGGTCACAGCCCTCGACACGGCAGCGCGCGGCATGGGCGCGATCTGGGTCGACGCCTACTGCGGAGTCTGAAGGACATGGACGCGATCGCCGGCATTCCCCTGATCGGAGGCTTCCTCTCCACCGTCGTGCCGTTCGTCGTGGTGCTCGGGATCGTCGTGTTCGTCCATGAATACGGCCACTATATCGTCGCCCGCTGGTGCGGCATCCGCAGCCAGGTCTTCTCGATCGGATTCGGGCCGGTGATCTGGTCGCGCACCGACCGCCGCGGCACGCTCTGGCAGCTCGCCGCCCTGCCGCTCGGCGGCTACGTGAAGTTCGTCGGCGACAGCGACGGGTCGAGCCGCGCCGACGCGCAGGCGCTCCAGAGCCTGTCCGCCGCCGAACGGGCGGAGAGCTTCCACGGCGCCAGCGTCGGCCGGCGGATGCTGACGGTCCTCGCCGGACCGTTCTTCAACTTCTTCCTCACGATCGCCGTGTTCGCCGGCATCGCCATGTGGCAGGGCGTCCCGACGGAGCGCCCGACGATCGGCACGATCCAGGAGCTGCCGGGCGTCACCCAGACGCTCCGCGCCGGCGACATCGTGCTGGAGGTGAACGGCAAGGCGATCACCGACTTCGACCAGCTCTACACCACGGCGATCGCGATGCCCGTGGCGGGCCCGATCACCGTGCGCATCGACCGTGACGGATCGACCCGCGAGCTCGATGCGCCCTATCCGCTGCCGCCGCTCGTGCAGATGGTCGAACCGCTGTCGCCCGCCAGCAAGGCCGGCCTCAAGCCCGGCGACCTCATCCTGAAGGCGGACGGCAAGCCGCTCGGCTCGTTCGAGGCACTGCGCAGCCTCGTCCTCGCCTCCGAGGGCAAGACCATCCCGCTCGACGTCTGGCGCGAGGGGCAGGAGATCATCCTGTCGATCGTCCCGCAGCAGCGCGACATCGACGACGGCGCGGGCGGCTTCGAGCGCCGGGTGATGATCGGCGTCGCCGGCGCCCCGCTCTACACCCCCGCCACCGTCACCCCGGCGCCGTGGACCGCCCTCGGTTACGGTGTCGAGCGGATGTTCGCGGTCATCCACCAGTCGCTGAACGGCCTCGCCCACATCCTGACCGGGGCGATCAGCCCGAAGAACCTGCAGGGGCCGCTCGGCATCGCCCAGATCTCCGGCGAGACGGCGTCGCAGGGCTTCCTCAGCTTCGTCGCGCTGATCGGGGTCATCTCCACCGCCATCGGACTCCTCAACCTCTTCCCGATCCCGATCCTCGACGGCGGCCATTTCGTCGCCTTCGCCATCGAAGCCGTGCGCGGCAAGCCACCGAGCGCCGCCGTGATGCAGGTCGCCATGTCGATTGGCCTTGGCTTGATCCTGCTGCTGATGGTATTTGCGACCTACAACGACATCATGCGCATGGTGAGTTGAGATCAAGCAGGGCGGCGAACCGCCCGCGGGGCAGAGGGGCAAGAACGCCGATGCGGCACAGGCTGTGGTTTCGCGGGCTGCCCAGCCTGATCCTGGTTCTTTCGCTCGCGCTCCTGCCGGTCGTCGCGCTTGCCCAGACAGCGGTGTTCAGCCGCGTCGACGTTTCGGGCAACCAGCGCATCGATGCGGACTCCATCCGGGTGTTCGCCGGGATCGAGGCGGGCCAGCCGGTGTCGCCGGAGGATCTGAACCTCGCGGTGCGCAACCTGTTCGAGACCGGGCTCTTCGAGGACGTGACGGTGATGCCGGAGGCCGGCCGGCTCGTCATCACGGTCAAGGAAAACCCGACGATCAACCAGATCGCCTTCGAGGGTAACGACGCCCTCGACGACGAGAAGCTCGGTGCCGTCATCCAGCTCCGCCCCCGCGTCGCCTATTCCGTCCCGGCCGCCGAGGCCGACGCCGAGCGGATCATGGACGCCTACCGCCAGGCAGGCCGCTATGCCGCCTCGGTCAACCCGGTCATCATCCGCCAGTCGGAGAACCGCGTCGATCTCGTCTTCGAGGTCCACGAAGGGCGCAAGACCGGCATCCAGCTCATTGCCTTCACCGGCAACGAAGCCTTTTCCGACCGGCGCCTGCGGCGCGTCATCAAGACCAGCCAGTCGAATTTCCTCAGCTTCATCTTCGGCAACAACACCTACGACGCCGACCGGCTGGAGTTCGACCGCGAGCAGCTCCGCCAGTTCTACACCGAGCGCGGCTACATCAACTTCCAGGTGGAATCCGCCACCGCCGAGCTGACGCGCGAGCGCAACGGGTTCTTCCTCGCCTTCACCCTCAGCGAGGGCGAGAAGTTCAACTTCGGGCGGATGTCGGTCAGCTCCAACATCAAGGGCCTGCCGGCGGAGAGCTTCCAGCCGCTGCTGTCGCCGCTCGTCGGGGGCGGGGTCTACAACTCCAAGCAGGTGGACCGCGTGGTGCAGCGCATGGTCTACCAGGCCGGGCAGGCGGGCTATGCCTTCGTCGACGTGCGGCCGCAGGTCACGCAGCACCCGGAAAACCACACCGTCGACATCAACTTCCAGGTGCTGCAGGGCGAGCGGGTGTTCATCGAGCGCATCGACATCGAGGGCAACACCCGAACGCTCGACCGGGTGATCCGGCGCCAGTTCGACGTCGTCGAGGGCGACGCCTTCAACGCCCGCGAAATCCGGGACGCCGAGGACCGGATCCGCGGCCTCGGCTTCTTCAAGACCGCGGCGGTCAGCGTCCAGCCGGGGTCCGAGCCGGGCCGCGCCCTCGTCAAGGTCAACGTCGAGGAGCAGCCGACCGGGAGCCTCAGCCTCGGCGGCGCCTTCTCCTCGTCCGAAGGGTTCACCGCCCAGATCAGCCTGACCGAGCGCAACTTCCTCGGGCGCGGGCAGACCGTCACCGCGTCCTTCGCCGGCAGCAAGGAATTCGGCAACATCGAGTTCGGCTTCGCCGAGCCCGCCCTGTTCGACCGCGACCTCCTCGCCGGCTTCAGCATCTACTACCGCACCCGCGACTTCTCCGAGCAGTCGTTCCAGACCTCCAATCTCGGGTTCGAGCCACGGCTCGGCTTCCCGCTGTCGGAGAACGGCGACCTGACCGTCCGCTACCGCCTGTCGTCCGATGACATCTATGACGTGCAGGAGGATACCTCCCGGATCATCGAGAAGGAGCAGGGCGACCTCATCACCTCGTCGGTCGGCTTCACCTACGCCTATGACCGCCGGAACTCGGTCGTCGATCCGACCGCCGGCTTCATCCTGACGCTGAACCAGGACTTCGCCGGCGTCGGCGGCGACACCCGCTATTCCAAGACCCGCGCCAACGCCCGCGCCTACACCTCCTTCTTCGAGGAGGACCTGGTGCTCTCGGCGGAGCTTGAGGGCGGGTACATCTACGCGCCGGACGGCGACCGCATCACCGACCGCTTCACCGCGGGCGGCGACAGCTTCCGCGGTTTCGCCCGGAACGGCATCGGCCCGCGCGACTTCTGCGGCGACAATGGCGAGGAAAAATGCCGCGTGCCGCAGAAGCGCTTCGAGGTGAACGACGCGCTGGGCGGCAACAAGTACGGCATCATGCGGCTTGACGCGAGCTTCCCGATCGGCCTGCCGGAGGAGTACGGCGTGTTCGGCGGCGTCTTTGCCGACGTCGGCTCGCTCTGGGGCATCGGCGACACCTACGGCAGCATGGGTCACGTCGATCCCGACTTCCACATCCGCTCCGCCGTCGGCCTCAGCCTCTACATCGACACGCCGTTCGCGCCGCTGACGTTCAACTATGCCTTCCCGCTGCAGAGCGAGGACTACGACGTCGAGGAGCGCTTCCGCTTCAGTCTCCAGACGCGGTTTTGACCATGCCGGCCGGACGGTTCCGGCCGGGCCGGCTTCCGGCACTGGCGCTGATCCTCAGTCTCTCCGCCGGCGTCGCGGCGGCCCAGCAGGACGGCACGCCGCCGATGCCACGGCCCGACAGCCCGTTCCTGCTCATCAACCAGGAGCGGATCCTGACGGACTCGACCACCGGCCAGCAGCTTCTCGCCGAGGAGAACCGCCAGCGCGACGCGCTCCGCAGCGAGGCGCGGGCGCTCGACGCCTCGTTCGAGGCCGAGGAGCGGAAGCTGACCGAGCAGCGGCCGACCATGGCGCCGGAGGAATTCCGCAAGCTGAGCGACGCCTTCGACGAGCGTGTGGTCAAGGCCCGCCGCGACCAGGACGCCCGCGCCAACGCTCTGGCGGAGGAATTTGACCAGCGCCGCCGACAGTTCTACGCTCGCGTGGCTCCGGTGCTGGTGACGTTGATGGACCGGTATGGCGCGCGGGCGATCTTCGACGAGAACAGCGTCCTGCTCGCCGACCAGAGCCTGAACATCACCGGCGCGGTCATCGCCGAACTCGACGCACAGGCCGGGGCGTCGGGGGCAGAGACCGGGCAGCCGGCGCCGACAGACCAAGGGACGGCGCCGACGCCGCCCGCCGAGGGAACGGACGGAGGAAACTGAGCATGCCGCTGGCGATCGATGCGGGCCTGCCGCAGGCGGACATCCTGAAGATCAAGCGGATGATCCCGCACCGCTATCCGTTCCTGCTGATCGACAGGGTCGTCAACATCGCGGTCAACCAGTCGGCGGTCGGCATCAAGAACGTCACGGCCAACGAGCCGCATTTCGAGGGGCATTTTCCGGTCATCCCGGTCATGCCCGGCGTGCTCATCATCGAGGCGATGGCCCAGACCAGCGCCGTGCTGGTGGTCGAGACGCTCGACGTGATCGACCAGGAGCTGCTCGTCTACTTCATGAACATCGACAGCGCGAAGTTCCGCAAGGTCGTCTCGCCAGGCGACGTGCTGGAGCTGCACGTCACGGTGATCCGCGGCCGCGGCAAGATCTGGAAGTTCCGCGGCGAGGCACGCGTCGGCGACACGCTCTGCGCCGAGGCGGAGTTCGCGGCGATGATCCTCACCAAGGAAGAAGCCAGCGCGAAGGGCTGACAGCCATGTCCATCGACCCGTCCGCGGTCGTCCACCCCACGGCCGTGATCGAGGACGGCGCCGAGATCGGCCCCGGGTGCCGGATCGGCGCCTATTGCGTGATCGGCCCGGACGTGCGTCTCGCGGCGAACGTCGAGCTCAAGAGCCACGTCGCCGTCGACGGAGCCACCACGATCGGCGAGGGGACGCGGGTCTTTCCCTTCGCCTCGCTCGGCCACATCCCCCAGGACCTGAAGTTCCACGGCGAGCCGGTGACGCTGGAGATCGGCGCCCGCAACAGCATCCGCGAGCACGTGACGATGAACCCCGGAACCGAGGCCGGCGGCAGCGTCACCCGCGTCGGCGACGGCAACCTCTTCATGATGGCGACGCACGTCGCGCATGACTGCATCATCGGCAACGGCGTCATCATGGCGAACAACGCGACCCTCGGCGGCCACGTGGTCATCGAGGACGGCGCCGTCCTCGGTGGCCTCTGCGCCGTGCACCAGTTCGTGCGCATCGGGCGCGGCGCGATGATCGGCGGCCTCGCAGGCGTCGTGGCCGACGTGATCCCGTGGGGCTCGGTGATCGGCGAGCGGGCGCACCTCGCCGGCCTCAACCTCGTCGGCCTGAAGCGCCGGCAGGCGAAGCGCGAGGACATCCACGGCCTCCGCGCCGCCTATGGCGAGATGTTCACCGGCGAGGGCAGCCTCCTCGACCGCGTCCGCGCCGCCGCGGACC
>JBGALW010000274.1:0-3782 GCA_044223585.1 Amaricoccus sp. | reverse complement strand
GGAAGATCACGATCCGCCCGGCGGCGACCGCGGCGTTCAGCACCCGCCACTGTTCGACGAGGCTGCCGGGCCGGACCACGGCCAGCACCGGGCCGGAGCCGTAGCGGAACCCGCGGGTATAGCCGCGGGTATCGCGCTCCGCGGTCAGGACTTGGGCCGGACCGACGATGCGGCCGAGTTCGGCGATCAGCGCGGCACGGTCACTCATGGCGTTCTCCCCCTATTCGCTTGCTTGTGGTGGTCCGGGAGCGGCGAACCGCTCCCGGGATATTGCTTCAACGAACCGTCGGCGCGGTCCTTCAGGCCCTCGTGGCCACCGGCACCTGGCCCTTGCTGCGCGACATGACGAACAGCACCGCGGCGGCCCAGATCACTGCTGCAACCCACCACACGACGTTACCCGTCAGCAGCGCGAAGCCGATCAGCCCGCCCTGGATGCAGTAGTAGGCCATGGGGATCAGGGTCTTGCGGATGATCTCGCCCTCGCGGTCGACGAGGCCGACCGTGGCCGAGGCCGCGACGACGTTGTGGACGCAGATCATGTTGCCCGCGGCCCCGCCGATCGCCTGCAGCGCCACGACGGTCGCCGCGCCGGCGGCGCCGAAGCCGATGCTCTGGGCGGTCGAGAACTGGAACAGCGAGAACATCATGTTGCTGATCGTGTTCGACCCGGCGACGAAGGCCCCCATCGCGCCGATCCACGGCGCGAACATCGGCCAGGCGCCGCCGACGACCCCCGAGACGCCCTGGGCGAGCACGATGGGCATGCTGGCCTGGGTGGCGGAAGCCGAGTTCAGGAAGACCTGCACCATCGGCACCGCGAGGAGCAGGGCAGGGGCGGCCGCGATCATTGTCGTGCCCGACGACTTCAGCGCCCTGACATAGTCGCTGCCTTTCATCCCGTGGAGGAAGAAGGTGAGGATGGAGGCGAGGATCAGCACCGTGCCGGGCAGGTAGAGTACCTGCACCCGCGCATTGATCCCCGAGCCGAACAGGTTGTCGAGGGCGATGGTCACGTCGGGCGAGGTCAGCCACGCCTTGACCGGCACGATGGTGCGGGTGACGACCAGAAGGAGCACGACGATCACATAGGGCGCCCATGCCTTCAGGAGCGGCATCAGCGGCTTGTGGGCGTGGTGATCCTCGAGATCGTCGAGCTTGCCGACCCAGGCCTCGTCCCACTGGGCGCGCGGCGGGAAGTCGAAGACCTCATCCGGGATCAGGAAGCCGCGCCGTGCGGCCGGCACCACGATCAGGAGCCCGATGATCCCGCCCAGCAGCGAGGGGAACTCCGGCCCGAGCGTCGAGGCGATGATCCAGTAGGGCACGGTGAAGGCGAGGCCGGCGAAGAGCGCGAACTTCCAGATGCGGAAGCCCTCGGCGAACGACCGGTTGGCGCCGAAGAAGCGCGTCAGCATGCCCACGAAGATCAGCGGGATCAGGAAGCCGACGAGCCCGTGGATGGTTGCCACCTTGACTGCGATGCTGACCAGATAGTCGTAGAACTCGACCGGGGCAATCGCCGTGGTCACGGCGTCCTGCCCCGACAGACCGGTGTTGACGCCGACGAGGATCGGCGTGCCGACCGCGCCGAACGACACGGGCGTCGACTGGATGATCAGCGTCACCATGACCGCCGCCATCGCGGGAAAGCCGACCGCGACCAGGAGCGGCGCGGCGATCGCCGCCGGGGTGCCGAAGCCGGAGGCGCCCTCGATCAGCGATCCGAACAGCCAGGCGATGATGATCGCCTGCACGCGCCGGTCGGGCGAGATCGAGGTGAAGCCGTTGCGGATCGAGCGGATGCCGCCGCTTTCCTCGAGCGTGTAGAGGATCAGGATCGCACCGAACACGATGTAGAGCAGGCTGGTTGCGGTGACGACGCCGTTGACCGTCGCGCCCAGAACCTTGTTGAGGTCGGTGCCCCAGACCAGCAGCGCGGTCGCGGCCGTCACCACATAGGCCACGAACATCGAGAACTTGGCCGAACGGCCCAACACCACCAGCAGCAGGAACACCGTGGCGATGGGCAGAAGCGCCAGAATGAAGATCAGCAGGCCGGTCATCCTTGCCTCCCCGCGAGCAGGCGGTGCCCGCACTCTGTTTTGCGTCGCCCGGCGCCGGGTGGCGCGGTGAATGCCGACGGCACCGGGCCGCCGAACGGGTCATGCACTTGGGACCAGGTCACGGGATTCTCCTCCAGTTGGGCCGGCCGAAAGGGATTCCGTCCCGTCCGGATACGGCGATTGCTTGGCTTGGGTCGTGAGTTTGCAGCCGGCGTCTGCGCCGGACGGCCGCGCTTCGGGCCGATGTCCCGCCCCCCGGCAGGATCGCTTCCTCCATGGTCACTATTATGGACCTTTGTTGGATGCGTGGTAAAATGAAATTACCACACGTGTCAAACCAAAAAAATGACTTCACCAAGACCCATGGCGCGGATAAGCTGGATTCAGCCAGCGACGGGCGGGATGGATGCCGTGCCCGGCCGGGCAGTCGGAGGAGTCTGGGCGTGTCAGGGAAAGCTGCAGGGGGCGGCAATGCCGCGGAAGCGACCGCCCGCCGAATCGAGGGCCTGATCCTCGAAGGCTCGCTGCTCCCGGGCGAGCCCTTGTTGCCGGAGCGCGAGATGGCGGTGCGCCTCGAGGTGTCGCGACCGACGCTGCGTCAGGGGATCAAGATGCTGGAAGACAAGGGCCTGCTGCGCGCCGAAGCCGGCGGCAGCCGCGTGGTGGCGCCGCTTGCGACCAGCGTCACCGATCCGCTGATCGAACTGATGTCAACGCGGGTCGAGGTGGTCGACGACTATCTCGAACTGCGCGCGACCTTGGAGGGCATGGCGGCCCGGCTGGCGGCGACCCGCGCGAATGACGTCGATCGTGCGACGCTCTCGGGGGTGATGGCCCGGATCGACCTGGCCCACGCCGACGCCGATCCGCAGGTCGAGGCCGACGCCGACGTCGACCTGCACGTCGCCATCTACGAGGCGAGCCACAACATCGTGCTGCTGCAGATCATGCGGGCCCTGTCCGGCATGCTGCGCCGGGGCGTCTTCCACAACCGCGAGAAGCTCTATGCCCGGCCCGAGGTCCGCGAGGTGCTGCTTGGCCAGCACCGGGCGATCTTCGACGCGATCATGGCGCGGGATGCCGCGGCGGCCGGGAAGGCCGCGGAAGACCACATGACCTACACCCAGCGGGTGCTGGGGGAGATCGCCGCCGCCGAGGCGCGGCTGGAGATCTCGCTCCGGCGGATCGACGGCGGCAGCCTCAGCAGCCGGGCCCGCGGCCGGACGGGCGAGGCGCCCCCGACGGAATAGGGCGCCGCGCCTGCCATGCGGCGGGCGCGACCGGGCGGCAGGCCCGGCCCCGCGGTCAGTGGCCGAGGATCTGGCTCAGGAACAGCTTCGTCCGCTCGTTCTGCGGGTTGTTGAAGAACTCCTTCGGGGTGTTCTGCTCGACGATCTGACCCTGGTCCATGAAGATGACCCGGTTCGCCACCGCCTGCGCGAAGCCCATCTCGTGGGTGACGCAGAGCATCGTCATCCCTTCCTCGGCTAGCTCGACCATGGTGTCGAGCACCTCCTTGATCATCTCGGGGTCGAGCGCCGAGGTCGGCTCGTCGAACAGCATGATCCGGGGGCGCATGCAGAGGCTGCGGGCGATGGCCACGCGCTGCTGCTGGCCGCCGGAAAGCTGGCCGGGATACTTGTTCGCCTGCTCGGGGATCTTCACCTTGCGGAGGAAGTGCATCGCCGTCTCCTCCGCCTCCTTCTTCGGGATCTT
>JBGALW010000273.1:0-3782 GCA_044223585.1 Amaricoccus sp. | reverse complement strand
AGGGCGGCAAGCGGATGCCCCGCGGCCTCGGCCAGCGCCGCGGGCGCGGGGCGCGGCCCCGGCCCCAGCACGTATTCGGTCCGGTCATGCTCGGCGATGTCGCCGGGATCGACCAGCCGCGCCCGGTCGCCGCGCATTGCTAAACGGTGAACCCGGATCCCGCGCCTTTCCAGCGCCTGAATCTCGCGCCGGATGAAGCTGTGCGACGGCAGGGGATAGGAGTTGACCAGGTAGGCGACCTGCATCGCATGGTCCTCGCGGCTCGACTGTCAGGGAATTCTTTAGGGTTCGGGGCCTAACCAAGAGTGAATGACCCGCTACCGCCCCCCCCGCCCCTCGACCGATCCCGGAACCTCTCCATGGCGATGACCTCGCTCTTCACTCTTCCGCGCGGCGACGGCATCTTTCGCCGAGCCTTCCGCTCGTCCGCCTGGACGACGCTCGGCTATTTCGCCTCGCAGGGGATCCGGCTCGCGTCGAACCTCATCCTGACGCGGCTGCTGTTCCCGGAAGCCTTCGGCATGATGGCGCTGGTCTCGGTGGTGATCGCCGGGCTCGTCAACTTCTCCGACGCGGGCACCCTGCCGGCGATCCAGCAGAGCCGCCGCGGCGACGACCCGGCCTTCCTCAACACCGCATGGACGATCCATTGCGTGCGCGGCGCGCTGCTGTGGGTCGCGATCTGCGTGCTCGCATGGCCGCTGTCGGTGCTCTATGCCGAGCCGATGCTCGTCCAGCTGCTGCCGGTCGCCGGCCTGACGCTGCTGATCGGCGGCTTCAACCCGAGCCGGGTCGAGACCGCGCACCGCCATCTGGCGCTCGGCCTTCTCACCGCCCTCGACCTCGCGAGCCAGGTGCTCTCGGTCGTCTCGATGGTGGCGCTGGCCTGGGCGATGGATTCGGTCTGGGCGCTGGTGATCGGCGGGCTGATCGGGACACTGGCGAAGCTCGTGCTGTTCTGGGTTTTCCTGCCGGGCGAGCGCAACCGGCCGATGCTGGAGCCGGAGGCCCGGCACGAGCTCCTGCACTTCGGCAAGTGGATCTTCCTCGCCACCGTCTGCGGCTTCCTGATCGCGCAGGGCGACAAGCTGATCCTCGGCAAGTCGCTGCCGCTGGACGTCTTCGGCATCTACAATATCGGGTACTTCCTCGCGAGCTTCCCGCTCCTTCTGGCAGGGACGGTGACGCGCAGCATCCTGATCCCGCTCTACCGGGAACGCCCGGCCGGCCCCTGCCCCGACTATGACCGCAAGATCCGCACGATGCGCGTCGGTCTGAGCGGCGCAGTGTTCGCCATGCTGCTCGGTATCGCCTTCCTCGGCGTCTGGCTGGTCGGGCTGCTTTATGACGAACGGTTCGCGCTGGCCGGACCGATCGTGGTGGTGATCGCCGTGACGCAGATCCCGCAGGCGATCGGCCTCACCTACGACCAGCTGGCGCTGGCCGCCGGGGATTCGCGGCGCTTCTTCCTGCTGCTGGCCCCGAAGGCGGCGATCCAGACGCTGTTCCTCACCGTCGGCGTGATCGAGGGCGGCCTCCTCGGCGCGCTGATTGGCCAGGGGCTCGCGACCATCGTGGTCTATCCGCTGGTGGTGCGGATGGCGCGGCGCTATGCCGCGTGGGACCCGCTGCATGACGGCTCCTTTGCCCTCGCCGGCGCGGCTTTCGGCGCCCTCGCGCTGTGGCTGAACTGGGACGAGGTCGTCCGGCTCGCCGCATCCTGACGGGCGAGCCGGAGCGGCTCAGCCGCCGTAGCCGTAGCCGTAGGCTTCCGCACCGCGCTCGTCGGCGCGGTTCAGGACGACGCCGAGGAGCGGCACCGCGTCCCCGAACAGCCGCTCGCACTGGCGGATATCCTCGGCCTTCGTGGCGCTGCCGTCGGCCACCAGCAGGATGCCATCGACCTGCGGCAGGAAGGCGATGACGTCGTCGCAGGCCAGCGTCGGCGGCAGGTCGTAGAGCACGACGTCCGGCGCCAGTACCTCCAGCATCGCCGCGAGTGCCTCGGCCGTCGCCGGCTCCTGCAGCAGCTCGGCGGCATCATGCTCGACGGAATCGTTGAGCCCTACCGCCAGATTGTCGGCAAGACGAAGCAAATGTTCGAACGGCGTCCGGGTTCCCGCGAGCAGCCCCGCGATCGGCCCCGGCGCATGCACGCCCAGCGTGCGCGCGAGGTTGGGAATCCGCAGGTCGAGATCCATGACAAGGGTGCGGCAGCTCGCCTGACGCGCGAGGGCAAAGGCGAGATTAGCGGCGACGAAGGTCTTGCCGCAGCCCGGCGTCGGCGAGGTGATCGCCACCCGGCTCCAGCCATGCGTCCGGAGCGCCCGCAACAGGCGGGTCCGCAGCACGTCGAAGCTGACATGGACCGGGTCGGTGCGGCCGGCGCTGATGACCCGGTGCCGCGACAGGTGCGCCGGCTTCAGCACGGCTGGCCGCAGGGCCGCCCACGGATCCGTCGGTCCCTGCGGTCCCGAATCCAGCGGCGGCAGGTCCATTCCGGCTTCGAAGATCTCGCCGGGGTCCCGGCGCATGTTCATGATCACCACCTCGGCAACTCCCGGCCAGCCGCTTCGACCCTCCGCCCCGGCGTCACGCGAGGGGCGGCCTCGGGACCCTGAACGCGGTGCAGACCACAGAACGTGATCGTGCGCCGACCTTGGAGCCCACTCTACATACGATGGATGAACTTGACCGGCGAGTGTTATGGGATGGTTAACATTAACCCTGATAACCTTGGGAAGGGACGCATGCCGTGTAGTATATACATCCACGGGGTGAGGTGTTTGTTCGGCCGGTTGTTTTTTGGTCGAGCTGTGCACCGAGTTTGGTGGGTGTTTGTACGATGGTTCACGCGTTCAATCTACGCGTCGATGACGCGGATATTTCTGTAAACGTCGCGGATAGCCTGACCCTTCTCGAGAATGTCCGTGCCCGGCTGCGCCAGGGCACGGGCTTTGCGATCGCGACGCTCAACCTTGATCACCTGGTGAAGATGCGGCAGATGCCAGCGTTCCGTGATGCGTACGGACACCAGGATCTGGTGACGGCCGACGGCAATCCGGTGGTCTGGCTTTCCCGCCTCGCCGGGCGCCCGGTGTCGCTCGTGGCCGGATCCGACATGGTCCAGCCGCTGGCGGCGCTCGCCGCACAGGAATCGGTGCCGGTCGCCCTGCTCGGCTCGACGCCCGAGACGCTGGCCCGCGCCGCCGCGGTGCTGACGCGCGCCAACCCCGACCTCAAGGTGGTTGCCGAACTGTCGCCCGGCCGGAACTTCGATCCCATGGGGGCGGAGGCGACGGCCATGATCGCCGGC
Source organism: Amaricoccus sp. (assembly GCA_044223585.1). Lineage (GTDB taxonomy): Bacteria > Pseudomonadota > Alphaproteobacteria > Rhodobacterales > Rhodobacteraceae > Amaricoccus. Next base: position 466 of record JBGALW010000273.1, on the reverse strand, counting down.
CTTCGCGCCTCCGGGGCGCGGATGACGTTTCTCGCGCTCGGCGCGCCGAAGCAGGAGATATTTGCCGCCCGCTGCCGGGCCGAGTTGCCGGACATGGGCCTCGCCTCGATCGGTGCGGGTCTCGACTTCCTTGCCGGGTCCCAGCACCGCGCGCCGGCCTGGATGCGGACGGCGCAGCTCGAGTGGCTTTGGCGCGTCGCACTCAACCCGCGCCGGCTGGCGGGCCGCTATGCCCGATGCGCACTCGCGCTGCCCGGCCTGATGCTGGGGGTGCTTGGCCAGACCGCCGCGGACGCCCGGCCGGTCGAACCGGCCGGCGCCGCGCTGCCGACCCGGTAGGGCCCCGGGGACCGGTCCCCGGGGTCCCGTCATACTGGACCCGGGGGTGCTCGCCACAGCCCAGGCGGCTATCCGCCGCGGCGGTTGCCCGGCCGGAGTGAAGCATGACCAGCGGCGCCCCGGCCCG
>JBGALW010000030.1:0-29771 GCA_044223585.1 Amaricoccus sp. | reverse complement strand
GGGCAACCTGTCCACGGACCTGCACTCGGACTGCATGTACCAGGAGCTGCTCTACGTCGATGGCGGGCCCTCCTCCACCGGCAGCGCCGGCGTGGTGCGGATGGCGGGTCAGGAGGTCTTCAAGCACGCGGTCGTCAAGCTCGCCCAGACCGGCGCCGCGGCGCTGGAGCGCGCGGGCCTAACCACCGCCGACGTCGACTGGCTGGTGCCGCACCAGGCAAACCTCCGGATCATGGCGATGACAGCGCACAAGCTCGGCGTAGGGATGGACCGCGTCGTCGTCACCGTGCAGGACCACGGCAACACATCCGCCGCCTCGATCCCGCTCGCGCTGTCGGTCGCCCATGCCGAGGGGCGCATCCTGCCGGGCGATGTGCTGCTGATGGAAGCGATCGGCGGAGGGCTGGCGTGGGGCGCCGCTGTCGTGCGCTGGTAGGCGGTCTGCGCTGCTCCGCCGAAGCCCTTGTTATTGACTCGCTTTCGGGAATGCCCCTAGGGTTGACGAAACGGTGACGACAAGGGGGGCGCGATGAGTGAGAAGACCCTGACCCGGATGGAACTCAGCGAGGCGGTGTTCCGGGAGGTCGGCCTCTCGCGCAACGAGTCCGCCGATCTGGTCGAAATGGTCCTGAACCACATGTCCGACGCCCTCGTTCGCGGCGAGACGGTCAAGATCTCCTCGTTCGGCACCTTCAGCGTCCGCGCCAAGTCCGCGCGGGTCGGCCGGAATCCCAAGACCGGCGAGGAGGTTCCGATCGAGCCGCGCCGCGTCCTCACCTTTCGTCCCTCCCACATCATGAAGGAACGCGTGGACCTCGGGAACAAGCGTTGACGGCGGGAGGCCGGCGCCCATGACGAAATCGCCCGACGCGTTCCGCACGATCAGCGAAGTCGCCGAGACCCTCGACGTTCCGCCCCACGTCCTGCGCTTCTGGGAGACGCGCTTCACGCAGGTGAAGCCGGTCAAGCGCGGCGGCGGCCGGCGCTACTATCGCCCCGAGGACGTGCGGCTCCTGCGCGGCATCCGCGGCCTGCTCTACGACGATGGCATGACGATCAAGGGCGTGCAGAAGATCCTGCGCGAACGCGGCATCCGGCATGTCATCGGGCTCGGCACCCTGACCGAAGGCGAGCCGCTCGAGGTGGCGGAGCCTGCGGGGACGACGGCTCCGGCTGCCAGTCCGGCAGAACCGGTGGCCGCGTCCGCCGATCCGGTGTATCCCCGTGCCGTTGAGGCGGAGCCGCAGCGCGATCTCTTCGCGGCTGTCACGGCGCTGGCCGCCGAGGGGGAGACCACAACCATGCCGATCGACCGCCCGATCGACGAGCCATCCGAGTCAGCGCCGCGGTCGCCCGCACCGCAACGTGACAAGGCCGCGCTGCGCGAGCTCGTCGCCCGCCTTGTGGCACTTAGGGCAGTGATGACCGAGGATCCGCGCTGATCGTCCGCCCCGCGCCAGCACCGCCGCTTTCCGCTTGCCCCGCCCCCGCGCGGACGCTAAACGCCGGGGCGTCGGGCTATAGCGCAGTCTGGTAGCGCGTTCGACTGGGGGTCGAAAGGTCGTGAGTTCGAATCTCGCTAGCCCGACCATTCCCCAGCCATCTTCGGAGTCCCGGGACGGGGTGATCCCCGCCCAGGGGATCGAGGCCATGGTGGCGTCCGGTGCAATCCGCACCGCGGCGCCGCTGCTGCCCGGGCAGGTGCAGCCGGCAAGCCTCGACCTCCGGCTCGGGCCGGTCGCCTATCGCGTCCGCGCCTCGTTCCTTCCGGGAGCGGCTACGGTGGCGGAGGGGCTTGCGGATTTCGAGATGCACCGCATCGACCTCGCGTCCGGGGCGGTCCTCGAAAAGGGCGGCGTCTACCTCGTGCCGCTGGTCGAGGCGCTCGCCCTGCCGTCGGACATCGCCGCCGTCGCCAACGCCAAGAGCTCCACCGGCCGGCTCGACCTGTTCACCCGCCTCATCACCGACCGTGGCCGCGAGTTCGACCGGATCGAGGCCGGATATGCCGGCCCGCTCTATGCCGAGATCTCGCCGCGCTCCTTCTCCGTGCTGGTGCGGCCGGGAATGCGGCTGAACCAGATCCGCTTCCGGCGCGGCCACGCCGTCCTCGACGACGAGGCCCTGCGGCTTCTCGACCGGGCCGACCGCCTCACGGACGGCGACGCGCACATCGCCGGCGGGCTTGCCTTCTCGGTCGATCTGGAGCGGACGGGGGACACCCATGTCGGCTTCCGGGCCAAGCCGCATACCGGCCTCATCGACCTCGACCGCATCAACCACTACGATCCGGCCGACTTCTGGGAGCCGGTCATGGCGCAGCGTCGACGGATCATCCTCGATCCCGGCGCCTTCTACATCCTCGTCAGCCGCGAGGCGGTGCACGTCCCGCCCGACTATGCCGCCGAAATGGCGCCCTACCTCGCGATGGTCGGCGAGTTCCGCGTGCACTATGCCGGCTTCTTCGACCCCGGCTTCGGCCATGACGCCGCCGGCGGCCGCGGTTCGCGCGGCGTGCTGGAGGTCCGCTGCCACGAGGCGCCGTTCGCCCTCGACCACGGCCAGGTGGTTGGCCGCCTCGTCTACGAACGCATGACCGAGCGGCCGGAAATCCTCTACGGCAGCGGCATGGGCTCGAACTACCAGGGCCAGGGGCTGAAGCTCTCCAAGCACTTCCGCGCCGGCTGAGGCGCGGGCGTCAGCGCCGCTCCAGGGCCACCGAGCAACCAAACACGATCAGCCCGAGAATACCGAGCCCGGCGCCGACCCAGCCGGTCGATGCATACCCCCACCCTGCCGCGATCGCGAGTCCGCCGAGCCAGGCGCCCGCGGCGTTGGCGAGGTTGAAGGCCGCGTGCATCGATGTCGCCGCGAGAATCTGCGCGTCGCCCGCAACGTCCATCAGCCGCGTCTGGACAGCCGGGGCCATGGCAACGCCGAAGCCGATCAGCAGCACGCAGAGGCAGAGCATCACCGGGTTCGCTGCCGTCATCGCGAAGAGCGCGAAGACGAGGACCTGGTAGACCGTCAGGCCGCCGATCGTCGGCAGCAGGCCCCGGTCGGCGAACCAGGCGCCGAGCAGGTTGCCGGCGACCATGCCGACGCCGAAGATCGCGAGGATGACCGGCACGAAGCCCGCCTCCAGCCGGGCGACCTCGGTGGCGGTGGCGGCGATGTAGCTGAACACCGCGAACATCCCGCCGAAGCCGACCGAGGCAAAGAGCAGCGTCAGCAGCACCTGCGGCCGCCGGAGCGCGCCAAGCTCGCGCAGGGCGCCGGCCCCCGGCTCGGCCGTGTCGCGCGGCAGGGTCATGGCAAGAAGTGCGACGGCGACCGCGCCGACGCCACCGACGAACACGAACAGCGACCGCCAGCCAAAGGCCTGGCCGAGCCACGCGACAAGCGGCGTCCCGACCAGCGTAGAGACGGTGAGGCCGAGCAGCACCCGACCAACCGCCTGTGCCCGCGCGCCGGGCGGAGCTACCGAGGCAGCCACGAGCGCGGCGACGCCGAAATAGGCGCCATGCGGCAGCCCGGACGCAAACCGCGCCAGAGTGAGCGTCGTCATCGTGGGCGCCGCGGCGCTGGCAAGGTTGGCCGCGGCGAAGCCGAGCATCAGGAGGAGAAGCATCGACCGGCGGGAGAGCCTGGCGCCAAAGACCGCGATCAGTGGCGCGCCGACCACGACACCGAGAGCATAGGCGCTGATCAGATGCCCGGCCTCCGGCAGCGAGACGCCGAGCTCGGCCGCCGCATCCGGCAGGAGGCCCATGATGGCGAACTCGCCGGTGCCGATGCCAAAGCCCCCGACCGCAAGTGCGAAGGTCAGCAGGACGAGCGGCACCGAGGCCCGCTCGCGAGCGCGCGCGTCGATCGTGACTTCAGTCATGGAGCAATTGGCTTTCGAGAGGGTTGCGGGGCCTCGGCCCTAGTGGGATGCTAGTGCGCATCCTCCGCCCCTTCCAGTGTGCCGCGCGATATTTCTTGCGCAGGTGCAATAGAGGCACGGCTGCAGGGCGGCCCGCCGCCCCAACCCGTGCGTCACGCCGTCAGCCGAAGGCGGTGTCCTTCTCGATGAGGCGGATCGAGCCCGCCTTTGCCTGCGCCTGGACCGCCTTCGTCACCTCGATCTGTGCCGCCTCGCCCTCCTTCCGGCTGACGTCGGCGAGCGCCGCGAGGTCCTCGACATAGCGGTCGGAGAGCCGGCGGGGAATGTTCTCCAGCATGAAGGTGACGGTGGCGCTGCCCTGTGCCTTGCCGAGTTTCAGCGCCTTCATCAGCGTTTCCTCCGGGATGTCGCGCAGGACACCCGCGATGTCGCGGGCCTGAACGCGCACCGCAATGTCCTCGAAGGTGAACATCGTCCGCTGCACGTCCTGCGCCAGCGCCGCATCCTTCGTTTCCAGGTAGCCGAGGAAGCCTTCGCGCACCTCCGTCGAGATGTTGTTCATCAGCCCGGCGATCAGGTCCGCCGGCCGCCGCTTCGACAGGTTCCGCTGCAGTACCGACAGGAAATCCCGTTCGATCGCGCCCTGAACCGAGGCGGCAACCGCCGCGTCGAGCGTCGGAACCCGGGACAGGCGCAGCACGATGGACTGGGCGAAGGCCCGGTCCAGCCGCTCCAGCACCGTCGCGGCGATCTCGAGCCGCATCTCGCTCAGGATCACCGCGGCCACCTGCGGATGCTCGGCCTGCAGGAAGGTGGCGAGGGCGGTCGGCGGCGTCTCGTTCAGCCGCTCCCAGACCGAGCGCGCCCGGCTGCGCTGCCGGCCCTCGATCAGGCGTTGCACCTCGTCCTCGTCGTCAAGGACTGCGGAGAGCAGCTTCTGCGCCGTCTTCGAGCCGCCCGTCAGCTCCGGGCCGGTGGTGAGCAGCTCGAGAAACTCGACGATCACCGCGTCGAGGACATCCTGTCCGATCCGGCCGAGGCCGCTGACGGCGCGGGCGAACCGGGCCATGTCCGGCTCGGGCAGATCGCGCAGGAACTCCGCCCCCAGTTCCGGCCCGATCGCCGTCAGGACGATCGCCGCCTTCTCGATCGGCGTCGGCCCCGCCGGGTCGCGCAGCGTGGCGGCAAGCGGCGGGCGCTCCGAGGGCCGGGCGCGGGCCGGGACCGTGGCGCCGGGCTCCGACAGGACGGGCAGGTTCATTGGGTGTAGCTCCGTACCAGGGCGCCGGCCAGCAGGCTCCAGCCGTCGGCGATCACGAAGAAAGCAAGCTTGAAGGGCAGCGAGACGATGGCCGGCGGCACCATCATCATGCCCATCGACATCAGCACCGCCGCGACGACGAGGTCGATGATGAGGAACGGCAGGAAGATCAGGAACCCGACCTCGAAGCCGCGCCTGATCTCGCTGAGGAGGAACGCCGGGACCAGCAGCGGCAGGGGCATGTCCGCCCCTTCGCCTGCCGGCTGCGGCCGCGGGGCGGCCTCGCGCAGCATCTCGACCGTCCTAGGGTCTGTCCGGCCTGCCATGAAGCCGCGGAACGGCGCCATGACCGGCTGGAAGGCGTCCTCCGGTGCCATCTCGCCCGCGACCATCGGCGCAATGCCGTCATGCCAGGCCTGGGTGAACACCGGCTCCATCACGAAATAGGTCAGGAACAGCGCGAGGCTGACGATCATCATGTTCGGCGGTGCCTGCTGCACGCCGAGCGCCTGCCGCAGGATCGACAGCACCGTCACCATGAAGGGAAAGCACGTCACCATGATCGCGAGCCCCGGCGCGAGGCTCAGAAGCGTGATGAGCAGGAAAAGCTGGACCGTGCGCAGGCTGAAGGACTGGCCGTTGCCGAGATCGACGGAGATCTGCTGCGCCATCGCCGGCGGGGCCAGAAGCAGCACAAGGGCCCCCGCGGCAAGCGCCGCGAGGATCAGCGAGCGGACCCTGCCCCGCTCAAAGCTCATTCGAGAAGTCGGAGACTTCGGTCAGGCGCACGCCAAGCCGTCCGCTCTCGTCGCCCATCTCCTGCAGTTCGCCCCGGGCGATCAGCCGGTCGCCGATGTAGAGCTCGACCGGATCGTCGATCGACGAGTCGAGCGTCAGGACCGAGTCGCGGCGCAGCTCGACGAGTTCGCTGACCAGAGGCCGCGCCTTGCCGACAGAGATCGTCACCTCGATCGGAACCCCGAGGAAGGTTCCGGCGCGCTGCGGCCGGCCCGTGCCGCTCTCGGGACCGGTCTCCGGCGTGCCCGTTTCGTCACTCATGCCCCGTCTCCCTCATGTCCCGTCTCCCGGTTGCGGTCGAGATGCGACGCGATGGCGGCCCGGATCCGGCCCACGCAGGCGTCAAGGTCGATATGGTCGTAGCCATGATCCCAGAAGACCTGCGCCTCGCGCGGCAGCAGCTCGGGCGCCGCCTCCACCACGGCGTCGATCCCGTGGTCGGCAAGGGCGCCGCGGATCCGCTCGACCACCTCCGGCGCGCAGCGCAGCCTCGGCCGGGCGTCCGGGCTCTGAAGCAGCGCCCGCTCGACTAGGCGCACGATCTCCGGCCCGAGGCCCGCCTCAGCCAGCGCCGGGGCGATAGCGCCGGCCAAGGCCTCGATGGCCGGGGCAATGCTGCGCAGCACGTGATGGCGCGCCGCTTCGGTGGTCAGGCGGCCATCCTCCAGCGCCTCGATGAGCTGGCTGGTCAGCCGGCTCTGGTCGTCGAGAAATGCTTCTGCCGCGGCGGACTGGCCGGCCAGAAAGCCCTCCTGCCATCCCTCCTCCCGCGCGGCCTCGACGGCGCGGTCCGTGGCAGCCTTGGCGGGCGCCGAGAGGCCGGGCGAGAAGGTTTCCAGCCGGTAGACGCTCATGATCCGGCAGGCTCCTTGCGGCTCTCGGGCGACTCGATCCAGCTGCGGAGCACCGCGGCACTATCCTCGGTGCGGCTGGCGATCACGTCCCGCAGCCGTTCGATCTTGGTGATGGAAGCGACGGGCAGGTCGAGAACATCACTGTCGAGCTGCGCGGCGATGCCGCGGGCCGCGTCGGACGCGAGAGGCTGCGGCCCGGACAGGTCGGCGAGTTCGGCCAGCGGCCGGCGGCTCATCATCGGCCGGAGGACGAAGAAGATCAGCGCCATCACGATGGCCCCGAGCACGCCGAGCTGGATCAGCCGCGGCCCCCAGACCTCGAGGAAGGCCGTGCCGCTCCGCACCGCCTCGGCGCCCTGGCCGGGCAGCGCGGTGAACTGCAGCGACTCGATGGTCACCACGTCGCCCCGCTGCGCGTCGAACCCGACGGCCGACTGGACCAGAAGCTTCAGGGTCTCGAGTTCCTCCGGCGCGCGCGGCGCCCAGCTTTCCTTCCCGCCGGCGTCGGTCGTGACGATGCCGTCGACCATCACCGCGACCGAGAGCCGGCGCACCTCGCCGGGCGGGACCACCCGCTCGGTCTTGGTCTCGGACATGTCGAAGTTCTGCCGTTCGCGGCTCGTCGAGGCGTTGCGCTGGCTGTTGCCCTGGTTCCCCTTGACGTCGCCGTCCGGCAGGTTGCTCGCCACCGTCACGCCCGGTGCGCTGCCGGTGGCATTCTCGCTGCTGTCCTCGGTATCGGTGCTGATCGCGACCCGGCTTTCCGGGTCGATCTTCCGTTCGGTGATCGTCTGGCTGTCCATGGCAGCGTCGACGTTCACCTCGACGATCGCCCTGCCCGCGCCGACGCGCGCCTCGAGCAGACGCTGGATGTTCGCGCGGAGCGTTTCGGCCCGCTCGTTCGGGCTGCCGGTGCCGCCGGTCAGCGGATCTTCCTTGCCCGCCAGAACGATGCCGCGGGCGGCGTCGATCACCGCCACGGCCTCGGGCGCGACGCCGGCGACTGCGGAGGAGACGAGATAGCGGATCGCCTCCGCCTGGTCGCGGCCGAGATCGCCGCGCGCCATCGTCACCGTCACCGAGGCGGTGCCGGCCTGACTGCGCGAGAACGGCTGCGCCACGGGATTGGCGAGATGCACCCGCGCCGCGCGCACGTTCGGCGACCCGGTGATGGTGCGGGCCAGCTCGCCCTCCTTCGCCCGCCAGTAGGCGGCGTCGAACATCTGGCTCGTCGTCCCGAAGCCCGACAGCGAGTCGAGGATCTCGTAGCCGGCCGGCCCGCCAGCGGGCAGGCCCTTGGCGGCCAGCGCCATGCGCACGCGGTCGCGGACGTCGTTCTCGACCAGGATGGCGGTCCCGTCGACCTGATAGGCGATCCCCTCGGCCTCCAGCTCGGCCACCACCTCGCCGGCGGCGGCAGCGTCGAGGCCGGAATAGAGCAGCGCCATCGAGGGCGTGGTTGCGACGCTGCTGATCCCGAAGATCGCCGCGAGAATGGCAAGGACGCTCAGCCCGGCGATCAGGCGGCGCCGCGCGTCCAGTCCTTCCCAGAGGCTCAGAAGTTGTTTCAAGGCGTCTTGCTCGATCCGGGCGGCCCGTGCCGCCGGTTAAGGGTACGGTGATACTTTGCGGGCCTTGCTTAAGAATTGGTTAGTGATGCTCGGACTAAATCGCGGTGAACGGGACCCCCTGCCTGCGCGAGAAATGACCGATGAGCACCGCTGTCCAGACGGCCGACGCCCCCGACGAGACGCCGAAGAAGGGGGGCAAGCTCGGCCTCATCCTCGGGATCGTCGGCGCGCTGGCGCTCGGGGGCGGCGGCTTCTTCGCGGTCTACTCGGGACTCGTGCCGCTTGGCGGCGGTGGCGGCGGGCACGCCGAGCCGGCCGAGGCACCGAGCGTCGCCTTCGTGCCGATGGAGCCGATCATGGTTTCGCTGCCGCAGGGCGGATCCGCCCGGATGCTGCGCTTCACCGGCCAGCTGGAGGTGGCGCCCGAGCACCAGGCCGAGGTCGCGGCGCTGATGCCGCGGGTGCTCGACGTGCTCAACACCTATCTGCGCGCCGTCGCGGTCCGCGACCTTGAGGACCCTGCCTCCCTCGCCCGGCTTCGGGCCCAGATGCTCCGCCGGCTGCAGGTCGTGACCGGCGAGGGACGCGTGAACGACCTTCTCATCACCGAATTCGTCCTGAACTGAGGAAGCCACCGCCATGGACCTCCTGATGAACGGCCTGCTCTTCGCCGCGACCCTGTTCGCCGGAGGCTATTGCTGGGTGCTTTCGCGGCGGGTGCGGGACCTGAAGTCGCTCGACAAGGGCCTCGGCGGCTCGATCGTCACGCTGACCCGGCAGATCGAACTCGCCCGCCTGACGCTCGAGGAGGCAAGGGCCGCGACGAAGGAGCGCCGCCAGGATCTGGCGCAGCTCGTCGCCCGCGCCGAGGCCGCGACCGGGCAGCTCAGGATGCTGCTCGCCGTCATGCCGCCGGCGACGGCGGCGACCGCTATGAGGGCGCCGGAGCCGGCCACAACCGATGAGGCCACACCGGAGCCGGTCACTGCGCCCGAGCCCGAACTCCGTGCCCGCCGCGACCTGCAGCCCGCCCCGTCGCCTGCCCCGACGCCTGCCCCTTCGGCCGCGCCGGAGGCGCCGGTGGCTCCGCTGCTTCGGGCCGTTCCCGACGCCCCCACGGCCACGCCGGAGGCAGCGCCCGTCGCGCCAGAGGCAGCGCCCGTCGTTGAAGTGCCGAAGCCGCGGACCTTCGCACCCGTCGAGAATCCGCTGCGCCGCGCCAAGGGAGCGTCCGCCACGACGGCGCCGGCCACCCCCGCCGACGAGGACGACATCCTTGAGGCGCTGAGCGCCCTCGCCGGGGCCGGAGCCCGCTGATCCATGGCTTCGCCGAGCGACCATCGCGCCATTGGCGGGGCCGGCCTGATCGTGCTCTGCTTCGTCGCGTCTGCGGTGCTGCGCCTCGGCAGTGACGGCTGGGCTCTTGCCCAGGGGATCGGCGCTGCGACCGCCGACCATGGCACCGAGGCGTCGCCGGCCGAGGGCGACGCCCTGCTCTCCGCCATCCGCGACCGCGAGTCGCAGCTGAGCGCCGAGGAACAGCGGCTTGCCGAACGGCGCCAGACGCTGAACGTGGCGGAGGCCAAGCTCGCCGAACAGCTCGCCGCCTTCGAAAAGGCCCAGAAGAACCTCGAGGCGACGCTGGCGCTGGCGGACGAGGCGGCGGAGCGCGACATCGCCCGGATGACCACCGTCTACGAGAACATGAAGCCAGCGGACGCGGCGAAGATCTTCGAGCGGATGGACGTGAAGTTCGCCGCGGGCCTCCTCGCGCGCATGCGTCCCGATCTCGCGGCCGAGGTGCTGACCGGCATGAATGCCGATGCCGCCTATGCCCTCACCCTGACCATCGCCAGCCGCAACGCCGGCGTCCCGAAGCACTGACGCGGCCGCCGCGCTCCGGCAGCCGCGCGAAGGCGCGCGGACCGGCCGAGGCGCAACGCCCCCGCCGGTCCGCCCCCCGGCACGTCAGAAATGCGCCGGCACCCAGCGCTGGCTGTCCTTCGCCGGGCGCAGGTATCCTTCGTCGGACTGGCGCGGCGTCAGCTTGATCCTGACCGGCTCGATGTCGCCGTATGGCACCTGCGCCAGCAGGTGGGTGATGCAGTTGAGCCGCGCCCGCTTCTTGTTGTCGGCATCGACCACGTGCCACGGCGAGAGTTCCGTGTCCGTCGCCGCGAACATCTCGTCCTTCGCGCGGGAATAGTCGACCCAGTGCCCGCGCGACTCGACGTCCATCGGCGACAGCTTCCACCGCTTGATCGGGTTCTTGATCCGCTCCTGGAACCGCTTCTCCTGCTCCTCGTCGCTGACGGAGAACCAGTATTTCACCAGGATGATGCCGGAGCGGATCAACATCTCCTCGAACAGCGGTGCGGCACGCAGGAACTCGGCATGCTCCTCGCCCGTGCAGAAGCCCATCACCTTCTCGACGCCGGCGCGATTGTACCAGGACCGGTCGAACAGAGCGATCTCGCCCTTCGCCGGCAGGTGCGCGACATAGCGCTGGAAATACCACTGCCCGCGCTCGCGCTCCGTCGGCGCCGACAACGCGACGATCCGGCAGTAGCGCGGGTTCAGGCTTTCGGAGATCCGCTTGATGACCCCGCCCTTGCCCGCCGCGTCGCGGCCCTCGAACAGCACGACGATCCGCAGGCCCTCGCGCTGAACCCAGTCCTGCAGCTTGATGAGTTCGAACTGCAGCCGCACCAGCTCGCGGATATAGCGGTAGGACGGCCTGTTCGGCTTCCCGGCGGGGGCGAGCTGCCAGTTCGCTTCGAGCTCGGTGCTCTCGACGGCATCGCGCAGGACCTCGCCGCCCTTCGGCCCCTTGCGTTTCTTCTGCTTCGCCACCGTCGACCCTCCGTCCTGTCCTGTCCCGCGATCCTCCAGCCTAGGGTGGCCGGCGGCGGCGCGCTACTCCGTTCCCTCCCTTATCCGCTGCATCCGCAGGCGGCCGCTCGGCTGCAGCCGCACCGTCCAGGCGGTCTCCGGGGCCATCCGCGCGCGCAGCCGCACCAGCCGCCAGGCGGGCCGGCCGTCAACCGCCCACCCGGGCGCGGGGTCGACCTGCCACCGGCTCTCGACCCCCGGAGCGCCGCCGGGCGACTGCGTGAGGATCAGGAGAAGGGGCGGCGCCTCCCCCTCCGCCATTTGCCCGGCGCCGGCCTCCGCGGCGAGATGCAGCCGCCGGACCGGCGTCAGCGCCGGCAGCTGCGGCAGCTCCGCCACCACCAGCGGCACCGCGCCGGAGCGCAGCGCCTCCTCCGCCGCCCAGAGCAGATCCGGCATGCCGCGCGCCCGCCCGAACAGCAGCCGGGTCGGATCGGCGATCGCCCGAACCCCGTCGCCCATCAGCCGCTCCGTCCCCCAGGAGGGCTGCAGCCAGAGCACCGGCCCTTCCCCGGCCGCCGCGGCCCAGAGCGCGAAGGCGATCCGCGCCGCCCCGGTCACCTCATGCGCCCGCGCCCGCGCCAAGGCGACCTCCGGGGCGAGGTTCAGCGTGTCGGCCGTGGGGGCGGTGCGGGCATGGCGCATGGTGTTCGCGCTATGTTCGCACGGGGCCTGCGCCGGGACAAGCGTCAGCGGCCCTTGAACAGGCTTCCGAGGATGCCGCGGACCATCGCCTGGCCCTGCCGGGTGCCGAGCTGCTTCACCACGGTCCGGGCGATCTCCGAGCCGAGCGACGGCGGGGCGGCGCGGCTCGAGCTCGTGCGTGTCGGCTCGTAGCGGCGGGCCTGCTTCAGCTCGGTCTCGCGGTCCTTGGCCTCGCGCAGCATGTCCTCGGCCATCTTGGCATCCGCCGCCGCCTTCTCCGCACGGGCTCCGAGCAGCTCCTGCGCCGACTCGCGATCGATCGCGGTGTCGTACTTGCCGGCAACGGGCGAGGCCGCGACCGCCTCCCTGCGCTCGGCATCGGCCAACGGGCCCATGCGCGATTCCGGCGGGCGGATCAGCGTGCGGCTGACCATCGCCGGCACGCCCTTTTCCTCCAGGAGCGACACGACGGCCTCACCCGTGCCGCATTCGCGGATCGCCGTCTCGGTGTCGAAGGCCGGGTTGGGGCGGAAGGTCTCGGCTGCCTGCTTCAGCGCCTTGGCGTCGCGCGGCGTGAAGGCCCGGAGCGCGTGCTGGATCCGGTTGCCGAGCTGCGCCAGCACGTCGCCCGGCACGTCGTCCGGGTTCTGCGTGCAGAAATAGACCCCGCGCCCTTCGAGCGGATCAGCCGGACAACCTGCACCACCTTCGCCACGAGCGCGGGCGAGGCACCGTCGAACAGCAGGTGCGCCTCGTCGAACACGAAGACCAGCTTCGGCCAGTCCAGGTCGCCCACCTCCGGCAACTGCTCGGAAAGCTCGGACAGGAGCCACAGCAGGAACATCGCGTAGAGCCGCGGCTTGCCTGCATCAGCTTGTCGGACATCAGGATGTTGATCCGGCCCATGCCACGTTCGCGTCGACCGTCATCAGGTCGGCGAGATCGAGCGCCGGCTCGCTCAGGAAGCCTCGGGCCCTGGTTCTGCAGCACGAGCAGCTGGCGCTGGATCGAGCCGACCGTCGCCGGCGCGACGTTGCCATAGGTCTTGCCGACCTCCTTGGCATTCTCCGCCAGCCAGACCAGCATCGCCTGCAGGTCCTTGAGGTCGAGCAGCGCCAGCCCCTGCTCGTCGGCGACGCGGAAGGCGATGTTGAGCACGCCTTCCTGCGCCTCGGTCAGCTCCATCATCCGGGCGAGCAGCAACGGACCCATCTCGGAGACCGTCGCCCGCACCGGGTGGCCCTGGACGCCGAAAAGATCCCAGAACACCACCGGATAGCCGCGGTAGGCGAAGTCGGTCATACCGATCTGCGCCGCGCGCTTCGTCAGTGCCTCGTTCGCCTTGCCCGCGGGATCACCGGGCCGGGCAAGGCCGGAGACGTCGCCCTTCACGTCCTGGATGAACACCGGCACGCCGGCGGCGGACAGCCCCTCGGCCAGAACCTGGAGCGTCACGGTCTTGCCTGTGCCGGTCGCGCCGGTCACGAGGCCGTGGCGGTTGGCATAGCGCAGGAGCAGCTTCCGCGGCTCGGCATAGCCCTCGCCACCGCCCCCCACCAGGATTGCATCGTCAGCCATGGCGCCCGTCCCGAAAAATCCTTTGGTTTCAAACCCGATCTTAACGTCTGCCTGCGAGAGTGCAATCGGTCCCGGAGCGAGGCGCTCCCGTTGCCCCGCTCCCGGACTGCGCGACTTCCTCCTTGTTCAAACTGGCCGCGGAGGCGACTCCGCGGCCTCCTTTTTTGTTCAATTCGCGTTCGCGTTAATACACTTGCCAGACATGCTTGACCTCGTTTTTCATCTGCCGTAGCGTCCGCCCATCGTTCGGACCAGTCCGACAGGGAAGTCGCGGAAGCGGGGGAAAGGGTGTCCGTCAGGGCGCCCTTTTCACTTGCGTGCGACCGCTCCCATCGCGAAGCGGGCGCCGAGGTTGACAGGCACGGCGCAGGATGACAATCCCGCGTGACCGCAACCGAAGGGACGCGACCCCCCGATGCATCCGATCCACACCCGCCTGTTCTCGGCCGCTCTTGCGGCGGTGCTCGCGACCCCGCTCGCCGCCCAGGAAGCCACGACGCCCGCTCCCGGGGCACCCGCCACCGAGGCGCCGGCCGCCCCTGCTGCGGACGCCCCGGCCGCTCCGGCGCCGGCAGCACCCGCCGCCGATGCGGCCGCGGCGCCAGCCGCCGGCGCCGCCCCGGCGCAGAAGCCCGAGGTGATGGAGGTCGTCAAGGACACCTTCGGCGACTGGCAGATCCGCTGCGCGCCGGACGGCAACGAGTGCTTCATGTACCAGCTGGCGCTCGACGCCGAGAAGAACCCGGTGGCCGAGGTCAGCATCCTGAAGCTGCCGGAGGCGGCGGATGCCGACGCCGGCGTCACCATCGTCACCCCGCTCGGCACCCTGCTGCCGCAGGGCGTCGTCATCCAGGTCGATGGCGGCGAGAAGCGGCAGTATCCGTTCGCATGGTGCAGCCAGGTCGGCTGCTTCGCCCGCTTCGGCCTGACCAAGCCGTCGGTCGACGGGATGAAGCGCGGCAAGGGCGGCAAGATCACCCTCGTCTCGATCGGTGCGCCGCAGACCCCGGTCGTGCTAGACCTGTCGCTGTCGGGCTTCACCGCCGCCTACGACTCGCTCGTCGTTCCGGTGCCGCCGGCCGCGCCCGCCCCGTCTGCCGCGGCGCCGGCGGCCGCACCGCTCGCCGGCCCGTCCGGCAACTGACCGCGGGAAGGCGGGGCCGCCCGACGCGGGCGCCCCGCTACTCCGCGTCGCCCGGCTTGCCCTCGAGGCGGGCCATCAGGCGCGGCAGGCGGCGCAGCGCCTTGTACATCTCGACATTGCGATCCATCGGCACGGCGGGATAACCCATCATGATCCGGTTCGGCGGCACGTTGCTCGCCACGCCGGAGTTGCCCGTGATGACCGCGTTCGCGCCGATCACCAGATGATCCGCCACCGCCGCCTTGCCGCCGAGCACGACGCGATCGCCGATCACCGTGGACCCGCCGACCGCCACGTGGCCGCAGACGAGGCAGCTGCGCCCGACCTTCACGTTGTGGCCGAGCTGCACGAGGTTGTCGATCTTGGTGCCGTCGCCGATCAGGGTGTCGGCCACGGTGCCCCGGTCGATGCAGCTGTTCGCCCCGACCTCCACGTCGTTCCCGACCCGCACCGCGCCGAGCGAGTTGATGCGGACATAGTCCTGCTGCTCGGCGGCGGTCACGACGCCTGTCTCGCGCGCCTCCTCGACATTGCCGCGGGCGGGCGTGACGAACGAGAAGCCGTCGGCCCCAAGCACCGCTCCCGGCTGGGCAATGAAACGGTCGCCGATCCGCACCCGCGCGCCGATGCGCACCCCGGAAAGCAGCAGCGCGTCATCGCCGATCGTGGCGTCCTCGGCGATCGAGACGTGGCTGAAAATCCGCGCGCGCGCGCCGACCCGGACCCGCGCGCCGATCATGACGAAGGCGCCGACCGCCGCGCCCTCGCCCAGATCCGCCGTCGGGTGGATCACCGCACTCGGGTGGATGCCCGGCGCGATCTCCGGCACCCGCTCGAACACCCGGGTCACGCCCGCGAGCACGTAACGGGCCCGCGGCGCGACGATCGCGGCGGCAAGCCCCAGCGCCTGCCAGTCAGCACCGGGCCAGAGGATTGCCGCCCGGGCGCTCCCCTTGGCTATGTCCGCGCCAAAGGCCGGCTGCATGGCAAGGGCAATCTCGTCCGGGCCGGCGAGCGCGGGCTCCGCCGCGCCGGTGATGACGCAGCCGCCATCACCCAGCGCCTCGGCGCCAAGCGCGGCGGCAAGCTCCGCAACGGTAATCATTGGTCCTCCGGGCCGGATGCTTTCCGACCCTATAGGTCAGCCCTGCGCGGCCGGCAACGTGACGCCGGCGGCTTCCAGCGCGTCGAACACCCTGGCGTCGCGTCCATAGACGTCCGGGCGGAAGCGCACGGTGCCGTCCGACTCGAAAAACACGGTGCGATAGACGATATGCACCGGCACGGTGCGGTCGAGGTTGACCGTCCGCTCCTTCTTGCCCGCGACCCAGCTCTCGAACGACGCCTCCGGATCGGGCACCTGCCCGGTCAGCAGGATCGCCGCCATCTCCGCCGGCTTCTGCACGCGGATGCAGCCGTTGGAGAAGGCGCGGATGTCGCGCGAGAACAGCTCGCGGTGCGCGGTGTCATGCATGTAGACGGAGAAGCGGTTCGGGAACATGAACTTCACGACGCCGAGCGCATTGTCGTCGTTCGGGCGCTGCTTGATGCGGAACGGGAAGTTCTCCGGCGTATACTGCCGGAAATCCACGAGTTTCGGATTGATGACCGTGCCGCCGCGGGTCATGAGATCGATGTTCTGCCGCTTCAGCACCATCGGGTCGCGCTGGAGCTTCGGCAGGTAGTCGCGGATCGCGATCGAGTCCGGGATATGCCAGGTGGGATTGACCACCATGTACGACACGGTGCCGCTGAACTCCGGCGTCTCGGTCTTGTGGGCGATGCCCGTCACCACCTTCGACTGCCAGACCTCGCTGTCATTGTCGATCAACCGCACGGTGAAGTCGGGAATGTTGACGTAGAAGTGCCGGGCGCCGAGGTCGTGGTTCATCCAGCGGACCCGCTCGAGGTTCACCATCACCTGCGCCAGCCGGGTCGCCGCAGGGGCGTTGAGCGCCGCGAGGGTACGGGCGCCGGCGGCGCCGTCGTCGGCGAGACCGTTGTCGCGCTGGAAAGTCTCTACAGCTGCGGCGAGCGCCGGGTCGAACAGATCGCCAGGCGTCTCCGCAGCGGGGGTGAGATAGCCGAGCCGCGCCATCCGGCCGCGCAGTTCCGCGACCCGCGGGTCGGTGTCGCCCGGATGCAGCGTCGGGCCGCTGCTCACCTGCGGCCCCCAGGCGGCGGTCCGCGCGAGATCCTCGAGGCGCGTCTTTTCGGCCAGCAGCCGGTGATAGTCGGGGCTGGACGGTTCGAGCGCCGTCAGCGCCGCCGCGACATTGCCCGCCTGCAGCGGCGCAAGCAGCGCGGTCGCGGACGGGACGAGACGCTTGCGGGCGATCATCTCCGGGTCGATGGTGCTCGGGTTCAGGACGCCCGCAGTCATGTCGCCGCCATAGCGCAGCCAGGCCCGCATCGCCGCCACCTCGAGGCCGGCGCCGTCTGCGCCCGGGGCGCCGAAGGCGGCCTCCAGGCCGGCGGGGTCGTAACGATCCTGCGGCAGCCCGACGGTCCCGCTGACCTCCAGCGCGGCCAGCAGGAGGACGATCCGGTCATTCGCTGGGTCCGTCCAGAAGGGCGCATAGCCCCGCGCCGCGTAGAAGTCGGCGACCGCCGGTCGGTCGGCATCCGGCAGCGCGGTCAGCGCGGCGGGGAGGCCGTCGCGGATCGCCGCAGCCGCCGGCGTCAGGGCCGCCTCGGCGGGCGCGATGATGGCGGGAGGCGCCGCAGCAGGCGCCTCGGCCATGGCCGGGACGGTGAGCGCGACGGAAGCAAGGAGAAGGGAGGAAAAGGAAAGACCGAATGCGGAGCGCATGCCTGCCTCGTTGATGCTGCTCGGACCCACTACCGGGGCTTTTCGGCAACAGTACAGCGAACGTGCCCCGCCGGACAAGGCCGCAGCCTGCCTCCGGCGCCGGTTTGCGGTCAGCCGGATACAACCGCTGGCGGCATCGCAGCCATGGCATCGCCCTCCGTCCTCCGGTGCCCGGCGGAATTGTCACGCCTTATCAAAGGCCTGATCCACGCCGCCGCGACCTGTGGCCGACCTGCCGCCGACGCGCCGGAATCGGCAGAAAACCGCCGAGTTAATTGCCCGTCCCGACCACGCGGCGCTTGGAATGTGCGTGCATCTGTGGCATCAGAATCGGCAGGGGCGCGAACAAACAAAAAGGCGCCCAACAGGCAGAAGATCGAGGCAGTGAACTATGGACAACGACCAGTTTAGGCCGTCCAGGCGGGCGATTCTTGGCGTATTCGCGGGCATGTGCGCGGTTGCGGCCGCTCCGGTCTATGCGAAGGCGCCGGGCCTTCTGCGTGGCTCGGGCGACGTACGGCGTGTGCGGATGTACAGCCAGCGAACCGGCGAGTCGCTCGACACGGTGTACTATGTGAACGGCCGGTATGTGCCGGAGTCGATCACCGAGATCAGTTACTTCATGCGCGACTGGCGCGAAAACCAGGTGATGAAGTACGATCCGCACAACGTCGACAACCTCGCCGCGACGCTCCGGCTGATGGACACGACCGAGCCTTATCTGCTCATCTCCGGCTATCGCACCCAGAAGACCAACCGGATGCTGAAGGGCGCGGCCAGCCACTCCTATCACCTCAAGGCGATGGCCGCCGACGTCCGGCTGAAGAGCCGCAGCGTCCGCCAGATTTCGGACGCCGCCTTTGCCTGCAACGGCGGCGGCGTCGGCATCTACAACCGGTCGAACTTCGTCCACATGGACTGCGGTCCGGTCCGGTCCTGGCACGGCTGACGGCAACCGGCGCTTCGTCCCGATCCCTGCCCGCCGCGGCGCGTCCCACGCCGCGGCGTTTGCCTGTTGTCACGCCTCCGCGCGACGGCGCAGCGAGGCGTAGAGCGGCGGGTTGCCGAGGAGCAGCGGGACCAGCATCGCGCCGAACGTCCCCGTCAGCATCGGCAGGAGCAGCGTGGCGTTGCCGGTCAGTTCGGTGACGAGCGCGATGCCGGTGAGCGGCGCCCGGACGACACCGGTGAAGAAGGCAACCATCCCGACGACCGCGAAGGCCTCCGGCGACAGCTCGGGCGCGATGAGGCGGCAGGCGAGGCCGAACATCAGGCCGGCCTGCGCCCCGAGCACCAGCATCGGCGCGAAAAGCCCGCCCGGCGTACCGGCGGCATAGGAGGCGGCACCGAGGACGAAGCGCAGCAGAAAGACGAACGGCAGCATCGTCAACGCCCCGCTGCCAAGCAGCGCCTGCTGGGTCAGCGGACCGCCGCCGCCGACGAGGCCCGGCGCGACGAAGGCGAGCGCCCCGACCGCGGCGCCAACCGCCGCGGCCCGCAGTTCCACAGGGCCGCCGATCCTGTCGGCAAGGTCGAGCGCCGCCAGCGTTCCCCGGTTGTAGACGACCGCGACGAGGCCGACGCCGAGCCCGAGGATCAGGGACAGCACCGTCAACGCCGGCGTGACGGCGGGCAGCGCGGGCAACATGAAATCGGGGGCGTTGCCGGCGATCAGCCGTGACACGCCGATCGCGCTCGCCGAGGCACCGAGCGCGATCACGGCCATCCGCGGCTCGAAGCGGCCGACCAGTTCCTCCAGCACGAACACCGCGCCCGCCACCGGAGCGTTGAAGGCGGTCGCAAGGCCGGCGCCAGCGCCGCTTGCCATCAGCGCCCGGACGTCGGCCCAGCCACGGCGGAAGGTGCGGCCGACGAGGTGCGCCACCGACGCCGCCATCTGCACGCTCGGCCCCTCGCGGCCGAGCGCGAGGCCGGACCCGATGGCGAGGACGCCGCCCGCGAACTTCACCGGCAGAAGCCGCGGGGATGCGGGCGGCTGCCGGCCCGCCAGCACCGCCTCGACATGCGGGATCCCGCTGCCGGTGGCGGCCGGGGCGAAACGGCGAACGAGCCACGCCGCGAGCCCGGTGGCCGCAGCCGCGGTGGCGACGACGAGGATGAAGCCGGCGACCGGGGCACCGCCCGCCCAGCCGACGAGCGCGTTGCGCGCCGTATCCGCCCGCCCCAGCGCGACGCGGAAAAGCCCGCCGACAACACCGGACCCCAGTCCGGCGAGCACCCCGAGGAGCGCGAGGATGAGAAGGTTGCCTTCGGTCTGAATCCGGTCGTGCGGCTCGGTGCGATCGTGCGGCATGGGACCCCTTGTCTGGCTCAGCCCCCTGTCTACCGGAGGATCGCCGGGGGGAAAGCCGTTTATCGCCCCCCGCCCGGCATGCTAGCCTTGCTCCATGGTGACGTTCGACGACCTGCGCGCGATGGTGCTCGCCCTCCCGGAGACCGAGGAGACCACCTCTTGGGACGCCCGGTCGTTCAAGGTGAACGGAAAGGTCATCCTCTACTGGAATCCGACCTACGACGCGCCGGTGTTCAAGGTGCCGCACGATGAGCGGGATTTCCTGATCGAGGCGGACCCGGAAACCTTCTTCACCACCGACCACCACCGGCCGCACGGTCTGGTCCTCGCCCGGCCCGAACGGCTGGACGCCGAGTGGGCACGGGCGAACATCGCGCGCGTATGGCGGGCGCAGGCCAGGAAGCGCACCGTGCGCGAATTCGACGCGGCCCGCCCCGCGCCCTGAGCGCGTTTGCCATCGACAACCCCCGGCCGACGGTCTAGAGAGCCGGCGATCCGAGATTGCCTGGACCTGCCCATGGAAGCCGTCGTCCTGACCATCCACCTGCTGCTGGCGCTCGCGCTGATCCTCGTCGTGCTGCTGCAGCGCTCCGAGGGCGGCGGGCTCGGCATGGGCGGCGGTGGCGGCATCATGACGAGCCGCGGCGCGGCGACGGCCTTGTCCAAGGTGACGTGGGCGATCGGCATCGCCTTCGTGGTCACCAGCCTGACGCTGACCGTGCTCGCGGCGCGCGGGTCGCGGTCGGGATCGGTCGTCGACAGCCCGGTTGCCGAGGCGCCGGCCGCCCCGGCGACACCGGCAGCCCCCGCGGCGCCAGCGGTCCCGGAGGGACTGAAGGGCGACCTGCTGCCTTCGGGCCAGACGCCCGCCACCGAACCTGCGGCGCCGCCGGCCGCGACGCCCGCGGCACCGGCGACGGCACCCGCAACCGCGCCGGCGGCGACCCCTGCCCCGGCCCCGGCGGGCGATGGTCCGGCCGCGCCGCCGCCGGTACAGTAGCGCGCGGCAGCCAGCAACCTCTGGTTGCCGGCCGACTCCGGAACCACAGGATATTGCGGCTGCCCGCTTGCACTGGGCATGGCGTTCGCGTATAGATTGAGTCCCGTGGCAACCAGACGAACAGATAATCCGGGGCGCACGGGAGCAGCAGTCATGGCGCGTTACGTCTTCATCACCGGCGGCGTGGTGTCGTCGCTCGGCAAGGGCCTCGCGTCCGCCGCGCTCGGCGCGCTGCTGCAGGCGCGCGGCTATTCGGTGCGGCTGCGCAAGCTCGACCCCTACCTCAACGTCGATCCCGGCACGATGTCGCCCTTCGAGCATGGCGAGGTTTTCGTCACCGACGACGGCGCCGAAACCGACCTCGACCTCGGGCACTATGAGCGCTTCACCGGCGTTGCCGCGCGCCGGACGGATTCCGTCTCCTCGGGCCGCATCTATTCGAACGTGCTGGAGAAGGAGCGCCGCGGCGACTACCTCGGCAAGACCATCCAGGTCATTCCGCACGTCACCAACGAGATCAAGGACTTCCTCCGCATCGGCGAGGACGAGGTCGATTTCATGCTCTGCGAGATCGGCGGCACGGTCGGCGACATCGAGGGCCTGCCCTTCTTCGAGGCGATCCGCCAGTTCGGGCAGGAGCGGCCGCGCAACAACTGCATCTATGTCCACCTGACGCTGCTGCCCTACATGGCGGCGTCGGGCGAGCTCAAGACCAAGCCGACGCAGCACTCGGTCAAGGAACTCAGGGCCATCGGCATCGCCCCGGACGTGCTGGTCTGCCGCTCGGAAATGCCGATCCCGCCGAAGGAGCGCGAGAAGCTGGCGCTGTTCTGCAACGTCCGGCCGGAATCGGTGATCGCCGCGCAGGACCTGCGCTCGATCTACGAGGCGCCGCTCGCCTACCACAAGGAGGGGCTCGACCAGGCGGTGCTCGACGCCTTCGCCATCGCGCCGGCGCCGCGCCCGAACCTCGCGAAGTGGGAGGACGTGGTCGACCGCATCCACAACGCCGACGGCGAGGTCCGGGTGGCGATCGTCGGCAAGTACACCCAGCTGGAGGACGCCTACAAGTCGATCGCCGAGGCGCTGACCCACGGCGGCATCGCGAACCGGGTGAAGGTCCGGGCCGAATGGCTCGACAGCGAGCGGCTGGAGCGCGAGGACATGGCGCCGCTGCTCGAGGGCTACAACGCCATCCTCGTCCCCGGCGGCTTCGGCGAGCGCGGCACCGAGGGCAAGATCCGAGCGGCAGAGTTCGCGCGCCAGCGGCAGGTTCCCTACCTCGGCATCTGCCTCGGCATGCAGATGGCGGTGGTCGAGGCCTCCCGCAACCTGCTCGGCCTCGCGGACGCCGGATCCGAGGAGTTCGACCACGAGGCGGGCAACCGCCGCTTCACCCACGTCATCTATCACCTCAAGGAATGGCTGGAGGGAAACCGCACGATCAAGCGCGAGGTCTCCGACGACAAGGGCGGCACCATGCGGCTCGGCGCCTACGACGCGATCCTGAATGCCGGCAGCCAGGCAGCGGACATCTACGGCGCGACCTCGATCTCGGAGCGGCACCGCCACCGCTATGAGGTGGATATCACCTATCGCGACAAGCTCGAGGGCTGCGGCCTGCGCTTCTCCGGCCTGTCGCCGGACGGCCGGCTGCCGGAAATCGTCGAGATCCCCGGCCATCCCTGGTTCATCGGCGTGCAGTTTCACCCGGAATTGAAGTCGAAGCCCTTTGCACCACACCCGCTGTTCGCCGATTTCATTCGGGCCGCCAAGGAACAGTCGCGGCTCGTCTGAGGCACGCGAAGCTCATGTTCAGTGATTTCCTCCGCCGCCTGACATCGCCGCAACCGGGCGGAACCCTTGGGCCGGACGACGCCCGGGTTGCCCTCGCCGCGGTAATGGTGCGGATCTCGCGCAGCGACGGCGGCTACAGCGACGCGGAGCGGCGGCGCATCGAGGCGGTTCTCGCCACGCAGTACCGGCTGGACACGGGCGAGGCCGCGCGGATCCGCGAACGCGCCGAACAGGCGGAGGCCGCGGCGCAGGACACCGTGCAGTTCACCCGCCGCATCAAGGCCGCCGTTCCCTACGAGGAGCGGACCGGCATCGTCGAGGCCCTGTGGCGCGTCGCAGCGGCCGACGGGATCAACGCCGACGAGCACGGGCTGATGCGACTCGTCGCGAACCTCCTCGGCGTCACCGACCAGGACAGCGCCCTGGCGCGGCAGCGCGCCCTGCGCGGCGAAAGCTGATGCCGACGCACGTGCGGGTAGCATCCGGCCTGACGCCCGTGGTAAGCCCCAATTGCATGCAACTGCCGCTTGACGCATGGCGGCGTGGGCCGCTTTTTCACGACGCCCGCCCTCGTCAGTGGGACCGCCCATGCGGCTCCCGACATTCTCCCGAACCCGGAGCAGCCTGATGGATCATCCCACCCTGAACCCGGCGGCGCCGCACTACCTGCCCGCCTTCGTCACCGCGCCCGGTCAATCCGACTGGCTGATGACGGTGATGCTGGTCTTTCTCCTCGTCACCGTGGTGTCGGTGGGCCTCATTTACCTGAAGCTGCACGCGCTGCCGGAACATATGGCGCATCGCACCAACAAGGTTCAGCTGCAATTCGTCGCCGTCCTCGGATTGCTCGCGCTCTTTACCCACAACGCCGTCTTCTGGATCGCCGCGCTTCTTCTAGCGCTCGTCGAGCTTCCGAACTTCTCGACCCCGATGAACTCGATCGCTCTCTCGCTCGAAAAGCTCTCGGGCCGCGACAAGTCCAGCAAACCGCCGTCGCGCTGGAACGATCTGCTCTCCGACGACGTCGAGGCGGATCCGAACGAGCCGCTTCGGCCGGCGCCCACCCAGGGCGAGGAGGCCTGAGATGCTCGAGCTCCTTCTGTGCTCCGCCATCACCGTCCTACCGGACTACCTGTACCGCCGCTACGGCCAGGGAAAGCGGCTCGGTCATGAGATCACCCTGTTCTCGGTGTGGTACGAGCTCCGCTGGGGGATCACCTTCTGCGTGATCCTGACCGTCGCGCTCATCACGACGATCTTCTACTTCCATCCCTCGACCTCGAGCGCCGTGTCGGTGTTCCGCACCGTCACCATTCTCCCCGAGTCGAACGGCCGCGTGGCGGAAACCTTCGTCGACATCAACCAGCATGTGTCGCAGGGACAGCCGCTCTTCCGTCTCGACACCTCCGCGCAGGAGGCGGCGATCGCGACCGCGACGCGGCGCATCGCCGAGGTTGACGCAGCCACGACCGTTGCCCAGTCGCAGCTCGCCGAGGCGGAGGGTCGCATCCGGCAGGCGCGCGGGTCGCTGAAGCAGGCCAAGGACGAGTTCGACACCCGCGCCGAACTGATGCGCCGCAACCCGAACGCCATCGGCCAGCGCGACGTCGATCGGGCGCAGGTCGCCGTCGACACCGCCGAGGGCGCGGTCGACGCCGCCATCGCCGGCAAGGCCGCCGTCCAGTCGCAGCTCGACTTCGCCCTGCCGGCGCAGAAGGCGAGTGCCGAGGCGGCGCTCCGCGAGGCCGAGGTCACCCGCGACAAGGCCCTCGTCGTCGCGGGCACCAACGGCATCGTCCAGCAGTTTGCGCTGCGCCCCGGCGACGTCGTCAATCCGATGCTGCGACCCGCAGGCATCCTCGTCCCCGACCGCCGCGTCACCGGACTCGCCGCCGGCTTCGGACAGATCGAGGCGCAGGTCATCAAGGTCGGCATGGTTGGCGAGGTTGCCTGCGCGGCGATGCCATTCACGGTGGTGCCTGTCGTCATCACCGGCGTGCAGGACGTCATCGCCTCCGGCCAGGTCCGTCCGACCGACCAGCTGCAGGACGTTGCCGCCTTCGCCCGACCGGGCACCATCACCGCGATCATGGAACCGCTTTACGAGGGGGGGCTCGATCTGCTGCCCCAGGGCTCTGCGTGCATGGCGAACGCCTATACCTCGAACCATGACGCCCTGCAGGATCCCAATATCGGCGCCCTGCACGCCCTCGCCCTCCACGCCATTGACGCCACCGGCATCGTCCACGCCGGCCTTCTGCGGCTTCAGGCACTGATCCTTCCGGTGCGCACGCTGGTCCTCTCCGGTCATTGATGGCCGGCGCCGGTCCAGCCAGCTGGCCGATCCTCGCGAGCCTCGCCGGCTATCGCGTCGGCTGGGTCGGGCGGGACATCGGTGCCGGTCTTGCCATCGCGGCCGTCGGCCTGCCCTCGGCTATCGCCTACCCGGCGATAGCCGGGTTGCCGCCGGCGTCCGGCCTCTATGCCTCGATCGCGCCCCTCATCGCCTACGCGGTCTTTGGCCCGTCGCGGCAGCTCGTGGTCGGCCCCGACGCCGCGACGATCACCGTCATGGCAGCGGTGCTCGCCACCATCCCCGGCCTCGCCGCCGCGGACCGTCCGGGGGTCGCCGCCACGCTCGCGCTCGCGGTCGGCGTCTTCTACCTCGGCGGACGCCTGCTTGGCCTCGGCGCCCTTTCGGCGTTCCTGTCCCGTCCGATCCTCGTAGGTTTCTTCGCCGGCATCTCGATCTCGATCGTCACCGGCCAGCTGAAGCGCATCACCGGCGCCCCGATCACCTCCGACGGCCTTGTCGCCCCGTTCGTCGACCTCCTGCACCACGCCCGCGAAATCCACTGGCCCTCGCTCGTCCTTGCCATCCTGATGTTCGCGGTGCTCGAGGCGGCGCGGCGGCTCCGGTCGCCGGTGCCGGGCCCGGTCATCGTCGTCGTGCTCTCCGCCGCCCTCTCGGCACTCCTCGACCTCGCCGCCCATGGCGTCGCCACGGTCGGCGACATTCCCCCCGGCCTGCCCCGGCTCGCATTCCCCGCGGTGGGCGGCGCTTCGCCCGACCGGCTGTTCCTCGGGGCGCTCGCGATCTTTCTCGTCAGCTTCGCCGCCGGCATCGTCACGGCCCGCAGCTTCGGACAGCGCGGCGGCTATCCGGTCGATGCCGATCGCGAGATGACGGGCTTCGGCGCGGCCAACATCGCGGCCGGTCTCTTCGCCGCCTTCCCGGTCACGGCGTCGGACTCCCGCACCGCGATCAACGCCCTCGCCGGCGGCCGCTCGCAGATCGCCGGCATCGTCGGCGCCGGAGCCCTCGTGCTGGCGATCCTCTATCTGCGGCCCGCCCTCGCGATCCTGCCGATCCCGGCCCTCGGCGCCATCCTGATCGCGGCCGCCATCGGCCTCGTCGACGTCCCGGCCCTGCGCGAGCTCTGGCGGATCAGCCGGATGGAGTTCGTCTTCGCGATGATCGCCCTCGTCGCGCCGGTCACGCTCGGCGTCCTTCAGGGCGTGCTCGTTGCCATCGGCGCGACCTTCGCCTACCTGCTTCACAAGATGATGCGCCCGCGGGACGCGCTGCTCGGCCGGATCCCAGGCCGGGACGGCTTCTACAAGCTGCACCGCCGCTCCGACGCACGCCCGGTTCCCGGGCTCGTCATGGTGCTCATCGAGGGCGACATCCTGTTCTTCAACGCCGACACGATCGAGGAGCGCCTGCTCGCCATTGCCGACGCCGCGCCCGCGGGCACCCGCTGGTTCGTCATCGACGCAAGCGCGGTCACCCAGACGGACTCGACCGCCGCGGAAATGCTGGAGGAGTTCCGGGCCGGCCTCGCCGCCCGCGGCATCCGCCTCGGAATCGCGGAGTTCAACGCCGAGGTGCGCATTCTCCTCGCCCGTGCGGGCTTTCTTGCGGCCGTCGGCGAGACGATGATCTTCGACGACCTCGACGACGCCCTTCGCGCCTTCGAGGCAGACAAGCCGGGAGGAGAACCGTGACGAAGAAGCACAAGAAATCCAGAGCCGAGGACACTGCCGCCGTCGCCCCCACGGACGGGAAGAAGGCGCGCAACCGGGCCTACGAGGCCGAACTCGCGCACCTGCATGTCGAGATCTCGCACCTGCAGGCCTGGGTGAAGGCGAGCGGCGCCCGCATCGTCGTTATCTTCGAGGGCCGTGACGCCGCCGGCAAGGGCGGGATGATCAAGCGCCTGACCGAGAAGGTTTCGCCCCGCGTCTTCCGCGTCGTCGCGCTGCCCTCGCCGTCCGACCGGCAGAAGACCCAGCTCTACATGCAGCGCTACGTGGAGCAACTGCCGGCTGCCGGCGAGGTCGTCATCTTCGACCGCAGCTGGTACAACCGCCCGGGCGTCGAGCGCGTCATGGGCTTCTGCACCGACCACGCCGCCACGCGCTTCCTGCAGGAGATCCCGCACCTGGAGGCGCTCTTGACCGAGTCGGGGATCATGCTCCTCAAGTACTTTCTGACGGTCGGCGAAGAGGAACAGGAGCGGCGCTTCCGCCAGCGGATCGACGATCCAGTGCGGCAGTGGAAGCTCTCGCCGATGGACCTGGAGAGCTACCGCCGCTGGTGGGACTACACGAGCGCCTATGACGAGATGATCCGCCTTACCGATACGCCGCACGCGCCGTGGTGGATCGTCGACTCGAACGACAAGAAGGCGGCCCGCATCAACTGCCTGACCCACCTCCTCGCCTCGATCCCCTACGAGAAGGTCGCGTACGAGGAACCGAAGCTCGGAAGGCGCCAGAAGCGGCCAAACGACTACGTTGCCGACCGCATCGCGCGGAATGTGGTGCCCGCGGTCTTCTGACCGCGGGCATCGACCCCCGGCGCAGACGGCCGGGGGCGCCCAGTTCAGGAACAGGCCGATGTCGCCCGGCACGCCGCCCGGAAAGTTGATGACCATCGCCTTGAGCTTGTAGCCCTGTGGCTTGGCCAGCCGCTCGTAGCGTTCGAAGAATTCCTTGGCCTTGCCCTGCAGCGTCTCCGGCCAGCGCGGATCGTTGCTGTTGATCGCCCGGCCGCTGTCGGTGCAGAGGTCGGACGGGAACGAATAGACCATCGCCTCCATCTTGCCGTCCTTCACCGCGTTGGTGACGAGTCGGCGCACCATGGCGATCTCGTCCTCGCTGACGTGGTTCATCAGGAAGTCACGGGCGAAGTTGGCGACCCGCGCCTCCTCCGCCTCGCGCGCCTTCCGCTCGACGTCCATCTTGTCCATTTCCATCTTCAGGATGGACATTCGCAGCGACTCCGCCGACTGCGGCAGCGCGTTGGGGTCAATCTTGTCGGCCATGGCGTACCCTCCCCGGCGCCCCGAATCTCCTGTCCGATGTACCAGACCGGCGGCTGCACGGCACATCAAATGCCGGTTGTTCCGTCCCGCAGCGGCTTGACGCATCGCCTTCGCACCCGCACACCGGAGGCAGACCCGACCGCCAGCCCGCAGGGCACGAGGAGGAGACTGCATTGCCGTGTACGAGATCCCCGGACCGGACGACGCCCCTCCGCAGCCTGCCGGGCCCGATGCCGGCGCTGGGCAGAAACCGCAGGGTCTCCCGGGGATGACCACGCCACCCGACAAGCACAGCCGCCTGATCGCCGCAGCCCGCGACGGGTCGCCGGCGGTGACGATCGTCGCCCATCCCTGCGACGACACCTCGCTGCGCGGTGCGGTGGACGCGGCCGCCGAGGAAATCATCACGCCGGTCCTCGTCGGACCCGCGGCGAAGATCGTCGCGGTCGCAGCCGAGCATGGCATCGACATCGCCGGCCTGGAGATCGTCGACGCCCCGCACAGCCACGCCGCGGCCGCGCAGGCGGTGGCGCTGATCCGGTGCGGCAGGGGCGAACTGCTGATGAAGGGCAGCCTGCACACCGACGAGCTGATGAAAGAGGTCATGTCCTCCGCCACCGGCCTCCGGACCGAGCGGCGGATCAGCCATGTCTTCATCATGGACGTGCCCGGCCACGCTGACACGCTGTTCATCACCGACGCGGCGATCAACATCTTCCCCGACCTCGACACCAAGCGGGACATCATCCAGAACGCCGTCGATCTCTGGACCGGCATCGGCCTCGGCACGCCGAAGGTCGCGATCCTCTCCGCGGTCGAGACGGTCACGACGAAGATTCCCTCGACGATCGAGGCCGCCGCGCTCTGCAAGATGGCCGAGCGCGGCCAGATCACCGGCTGCCTGATCGACGGCCCGCTCGCCTTCGACAACGCAATCAGCCCCGAAGCGGCGGCGATCAAGGGCATCGACGGCCCGGTCGCCGGTCACGGGCAGATCCTCGTCGTTCCCGACCTCGAGGCCGGCAACATGCTGGCGAAGAACCTCTCGTTCCTCGCCCACGCCGACGCTGCCGGAGTCGTCCTCGGCGCCCGCGTCCCGATCATCCTGACCTCGCGCGCCGACAGCGTCCGAACCCGCCTCGCCTCCTGCGCCATCGCGGCAATCTATGCCAACGCCCGCGCACTGGGAGCCGCATCGGCCTGACCGCCGGCGCGTGCCGTGAAGGGTTCGGGGGTGCTGGAGGCGACGACCGGAATCGAACCGGTGTGCACGGATTTGCAATCCGCTGCGTAACCACTCCGCCACGTCGCCAGCCGCCGCCGGATAAGGCAAAGCGCCGGCGGCTGCAAGCGGCAACCGCCGGACGACCGGCAAAACCGGCCGCCCGCTGTCAGAATGCGAAGGAAGCCTGCGGTCCGTCGTCGGGCGCCGTAGCACCCTCCAGTGCCAGCATCCGGCGCTTGGTATCGGCGCCGCCGGGAGCGGAGAAGCCGCCGAGGCGGCCGTGGGCGGCAAGGACCCGGTGACAGGGAATGATGAGCGGCGCCGGGTTGGCCGCCATCGCCTGGCCGACGTCGCGCGCGGCCTCCGGGCCGGCGCCAAGTCCGGCCGCAATACGGCCGTAGCTCGTGGTCTCTCCCCACGGCACGCCGCGGACGGCTTCGTACACCTGCGCAAAGAACGGCGGCTGGCCGGCGAGGTCGACGGCCACGCTGGAGAAATCCGCCGGGACGCCGGTGAAGTAATGCCGGGCGAGCTCGATAACCGCAGCGACGGCGGGCGGCGGGGTAGCCGGCCGACTCTCGGGCAGGCTTCGCGCCAACGCCGCCTCCGCGCGCGAGGCCGTGCCGGACGGCAGGCGGAAACGAAGGACGGCGCCGCCTTC
>JBGALW010000272.1:0-3831 GCA_044223585.1 Amaricoccus sp. | reverse complement strand
TCCCGCGGCGCTCGACCTGACGCCGAAGCGGCCGGAGGACGCGCCGCGGCTGGCGGCGGCGATGGGGGCCGACCTCCTGCCGACCGGCAGCCTGCGGCTGTCCGCGCCGGGGCAGGTCTCCGCGCTGCCGGGCTTCGCCGAAGGCGACTGGTGGGTGCAGGACGCCGCCGCGGCGCTCCCCGCCCGCCTGCTCGCGCCCGCGCCGGGGGCACGGACCCTCGACATCTGCGCCGCGCCGGGTGGCAAGACGCTGCAGCTCGCCGCCGCCGGCGCCGCCGTGA
Source organism: Amaricoccus sp. (assembly GCA_044223585.1). Lineage (GTDB taxonomy): Bacteria > Pseudomonadota > Alphaproteobacteria > Rhodobacterales > Rhodobacteraceae > Amaricoccus. The sequence continues at coordinate 3,550 of JBGALW010000272.1, read as the reverse complement.
CCGCGCTCGATGTCTCGGACGCCCGTCTGGCCCGGCTGCGCGAGAATCTCGCCCGCACCGGCCTCGCGGCCGCGATCGTCACTGCGGACGCGACCACATGGACGCCGCCGCACGCCTTCGACGCGATCCTGCTCGACGCGCCCTGCTCGGCGACCGGCACGATCCGGCGCCACCCGGACCTGCCGTTCCTCCATGCCGACAAGGCCCTGCCGAAGCTCCTTGCGCTGCAGGGGGCGCTGCTGCGCCGGGCGTGGGACTGGCTCGCGCCCGGCGGGCGGCTCGTCTACTGCGTCTGCTCGCTGCTGCCGGCGGAGGGCGAGGGGCAGGTGGCAGCCTTCCGCAGCGCGGTGCCGGAGGCGCAGCCAGTCCCGGCCGACGCCGCGGCGCTCGGCATCCCGCCGGACTGGATCGGTCCGGACGGCGGCCTCGTGCTGCGTCCCGACCTGTGGCCGGAGCGCGGCGGCCTCGACGGCTTCTACGCCGCCTGCCTGCAGAAGCCCGTGACAGGCCGCGCACCGGGGGGATAGGGTCGCGCCACCAGACCCTTGGCCCGGATTGTCCAACTCCGCATGTCCTTCGCGCTGACGCTGCAGGCTCTGGCCGAACAGATCGCCCGGCCCTACCGCGCCGCGCAGAACCGCCTCTGGGCGCGCCGCGCCCGCCTCGGAGGCCGGCCGACGGTTGCCGAGCGGCTGCCGGAGCCGGTGCTGCTGGGCGAGGCGGAACGCGGGCAGGGGCTGGTCGACGGCACCTGGCAGGTGAGCGGCCACACGGTCGCGGTCGGTGCCGGCTCGCTCTGGACCGCCCGGCTGCCCGCGCCGCGGCTGGAGGCCGAGCGGCAGGCCTGCGGCTGGCTCGACGACCTCGCGGCCCTCGGAGACGAGGCGGCGCGGGAGCGGGCGCAGGCCTGGGTGCAGGACTGGATCACGCGTTTCGGGGGCGGCCACGGCCCCGGCTGGAAGCCGCACGTCGCCGGCCTGCGCGCAATGCATGTCGCGGTCCATGCCGGGATGCTGTCGGAGGGCCTCGACCGCGCCAGTGCCGACCGGCTCTGGCGCACGCTCGCCGCCCACCAACGCTATCTCGTCCGCGCCTGGCCGCGGGCGCCCTTCGGGCTCGCCCGGCTGCAGGCGCTGGCCGGCCTCGTCTGGAGCGGGGTGGTCGTGCCGCACGCCGGCCACTCCGAGGCGCTGGCCGAGACCGCGGCGCTGGCCGAGGCGCTGGTCGATCCCGAGGGGGGCACCCCGTCGCGCAACCCCGAGGAACTGGCCGAGATCCTGATCCTGCTGACCTGGACCGCCCGGCTGCTGGAGGATGCCGACCAGCGGGCGATGGCGCCGCATTTTGCCGCGATCGTGCGCGGCGTGCCGACGCTGCGCCCGCTCAGGATGGGCGACGGCAGCATGGCACGCTTCCACGGCGGCGGGGCCGGCAGCGCCGACCGGCTCGATCAGGCGCTGGCCGAACTGCGCCTCGCCGCCCAGCCGAAACCGAGGCTGCCCGTGGGCTATGCCCGGCTCGGCGGCAGCCGGGCGGTGGTGGTGATGGATGGCGCCGCGCCGCCCGGCGGCAGGACGGCGGCGGCGGCGACGCTCGCCTTCGAGATGTCGGTCGGCCGCCAGCCGCTCCTGACCAACGCCGGTCCCGGCGCGGCCTTCGGCCCGCAATGGGGGCTCCTCGCGCGGCGGACCGCGGCCCATTCCGGGGTCGAGGTCGCCGGTGCCTCGTCCTCGCGCCTCATCACCCGCGGCCTCGCGGCGCGTACCTTCGGGCCGCGCCTCGCCGACGGCCCGACCCTCGTCTCGGTGCGGCAGGCGCAGGACGCCACCGGTCAGTGGCTGCTCGCGACGCAGGACGGCTTCGTCCGCTCGCACGGCCTGCTGCAGGAGCGGCGGCTGTTCCTCGACGCCCGCGGGCTGGAGCTGCGCGGCGAGGACATCCTCACCGTCGCCGACGTGCGCGCCCGCGACCAGTTCGAGCGGATGGCCCGCGACGGCCGCATCCCCTTCGCCGCCCGCTTCCAGTTGCACCCGTCGATCCTCGTGGAGCCCGACCCGGCGCACGCGCTCGTCGCGCTCAAGCTGCCGAGCGGCGAGGTCTGGCTGTTCCGCGCGGTCGGCGGCAGCGTGGAGCTGGAGGAAGCGGTGCATTTCGACCCTGCCGCGGCGGCTCCGGTTCCCACGACGCAGGTGGTTGTCCGCGCCGAGGTGGTCGAGTATCTGGGCCAGATCACATGGTCCTTCGGCCGCATCGCCGAGGCGCCCCGCTGAGGGCGGCGCCCGCCGACTGCACCCTTGGGGGCCGCCGACCCCGCGCCGAGGAGCCCGAACCCTCATGTCCACCGACCTCGTGCCGATCCGGCGCGCGCTCATCTCCGTCTCCGACAAGACCGGTCTCCTCCCTCTCGCCGCCGCCCTCGCCGAGCGGGGCGTCGAACTCGTCTCCACGGGCGGCACCGCCGTCGCGCTGCGCGACGCTGGCCTCGCAGTCCGCGACGTCGCGGCGCTGACCGAGTTCCCGGAGATGCTGGACGGCCGGGTCAAGACCCTGCACCCGGTGGTGCATGGCGGCCTCCTCGCCCGCCGCGACCTCGCCGACCACCGCGCCGCGCTGGAGGCGCACGAGATCGGCACGATCGACCTTCTCGTCGTCAACCTCTACCCGTTCGAGGCGACCGTGGCCGCCGGTGCGGACTTCGACACCGCGGTCGAGAACATCGACATCGGGGGGCCGGCGATGCTGCGCTCGGCGGCGAAGAACCATGCCTTCGTCGCCGTCGTCACCGACACCGAGGACTATGCCCCGCTGCTGGCGGAACTCGGTACCCACGCCGGCGCCACCAGCCTCGCCTTCCGCCAGCGGCTGGCTTTGACCGCCTTCGGCCGCACCGCCGCCTACGACGCCGCCGTCTCCACCTGGCTCGCCGCCGCGCTGGACGAGCCGACGCCCCGCCGCCGCGCCTTCGCCGGCACCCTCGCCCAGCCAATGCGCTATGGCGAGAATCCCCACCAGTCCGCGGCCTTCTACCGCGACGGCTCCGCCCGCCCCGGCGTCGCCACCGCCACCCAGCTTCAGGGCAAGGCGCTCAGCTACAACAACATCAACGACACCGACGCCGCGTTCGAGCTGGTCGCCGAATTCCCGCCCGCCGACGGACCGGCCGTTGCCATCATCAAGCACGCCAACCCCTGCGGTGTCGCCCGCGGCGCCACGCTGCTCGACGCCTACCGCGCCGCCTATGACTGCGACCGCACCTCCGCCTTCGGCGGCATCGTCGCGCTGAACGGCGAGCTGGACGAGGCCACCGCGGCCGCCATCGCCGAAATCTTCACCGAAGTCGTCATCGCCCCGTCCGCCACCGAAGGCGCACAGCGGGTCTTCGCGGCCAGGAAGAACCTCCGCCTCCTCACCACCGGTGCCCTTCCCGACGCCACGGCGCCCGGCCTGACCGTGCGTCAGGTCGCCGGAGGCGTCCTGGTCCAGACCCGCGACGCGCACCGCCTCGCCCTGCCCGACCTGCGCATCGTCACCCGCCGCGCCCCCACCGACG
>JBGALW010000271.1:0-3834 GCA_044223585.1 Amaricoccus sp. | reverse complement strand
GTCGTGGCGGCCCCCGGCCCGAGGAAGATCACGTGGTCGGGATAGAGGCTGCCGGCGGTGGCGATCGCGAGGCTCGCCGGATCGGTCGCCGCGGCGTGCGCTGCCGGGTCGGCGGCAGGCCGGTAGCGATCACCCCGGACCCGCTCCAGCGCCGCGCGGTCGGGCGGCGGCGCGGTCCGCGGCGCGCGGCGCAGGCGGCCGCTTGCCTCCGCAAGCAGCGCCTCGGCCTCCGCAACCGTCCCGGCGGCGACGACGAGGCCATGATTGCCGAGGATCAGCACGTCGATTCCCGGCCGCAGGCGTTCGGCGATGGCGCGTGCCAGCGGCAGGCCGGGCCGGCGGTAGGGGATGAAGGCCCAGTCGAGCCCGGCGAGCGGTTCGGCCAGCGCCGCCTCGGCGTCCGCCGCCACCGCGCGGGCGATCGTCTCGACACAGTGGACATGTACGACGACGGCCTGCGGCATCAGCGCGTGCACCGTCGTCTCGATCGAGGGCCGCAGGCCGGCCGGGTTGCAGCCCTCCGGCACGAAGACCTGCGCCTTCTCCGCGTCCGGGCTTTCCGCCGCCACGGCGTCGACCAGCGGACCGATGGTCACGGGGACGAAGATCTCGTCCCGTGCCGCATGGGCGAGCCAGGTTCCGGACGCCTTGATCCACAGGAGCCCGTCCGCCTTGATCGAGGTGTTGCCGCCCGCCGCCTGCACCAGCGCCGGATCGGCCCCGACACGGGCCGAGAGCGCTCGGAGGGCGGCGAATTCCCGGTCGAAGTCCATTCAGGCCGCCGCCGGCTTGGAGGCCGCGTAGCTGGCGAATCCGGCCAGCGCCTCGGCCATCTCGGCATCGGTGAGCAGCACCGGGCCGCCGATCGTCAGCGTCGCGTGGTACTGCCGCGCCAGTGTTTCCAGCTCCACCGCCAGCCACATCGCCCGTTCGAGGCTCGGTCCGACCGCGATCATGCCGTGGTTGGCAAGCAGGCAGCCGAGCCGGCCCTCCAGCGCGGCCAGCGCCGCCGCTGACAGCGCCTCGGTGCCGTAGAGCGCATAGTCGGCACAGCGGATGTCGCTGCCGCCGAAGGCGGCGATCATGTAGTGCGCCGGCGGGATCGACCGGCGGGTCATGGCGAGCGCGGTGGCGTAGGGCGAATGCGCGTGCACCACCGCGCCCACCTCCGGCCGGGCGCGCAGGATGTCGAGGTGGAAGCGCCATTCGACCGAGGGCTTCAGCGGACCGGACCAGCTGCCATAGTCGCGCGCGACCGGCATCGCGGCGATGTCCTCCGGCCGCATGCGGTCATAGGGCGTGGCCGAAGGGGTGATCAGCATCGTGTCGCCGTGGCGGACGCTGATGTTGCCGCTCGTCCCCTGGTTCAGGCCGGTGGCGTTCATCGACCGGCAGGCGTCGATGATCGACTGGCGGATCTCGGTTTCGGTCATCGTCGCGGTCCTCAGCTCGGGTTGACCGGCGGCAGGCCGGCGAGATAGCGCCGCACCTCCTCGGCCGCCTGCTCGGCGGCGAAGGTGACGGTGCGCACCGAGGCGCCGGCGATGTGCGGCGTCAGCGTGACGTTCGGCAGCTGCAGGAGCTTCCAGTCCGGCGGCACCGGCTCGACCGCGAAGGTCTCCAGCATCGCCCCGGCGATCGTCCCCTGCTCCAGCGCCGCGGTCAGCGCGTCATAGTCGACGAGCGGGCCGCGGGCGGTGTTGACGAGGATCGCGTCGGGCTTCATCCGGGCGAGCGTCGCGGCGTTGATCATGTGTCGCGTCTCCTCCGTCACCCGCGGGTGCAGGGTGACGACGTCCGACCGCGTCAGCAGGTCGTCGAGCGCCACATGCTCGACGCCGGCCGCCCTGTCCTCGGCCGACAGCTGGACATAGGGGTCGCAGACCAGCACCTTCGAGCCGAAGGCGCGCAGCAGCTTCACCACCTTCGTGCCGATGTTGCCGTAGCCGATCACCCCCACCGTCATCTCGGAGAGCTCGCGGCCCGTGCGGTCCGCGCGGTAGAGGTCGCCCCGCCACTCGCCGCGGCGCAGCGCCTCGTGGCCCGTGCGGATCAGCCGGGTCTCCGCGAGGATGGCGCCGAGGGTGAATTCGGCGACGGCCGTGGCGTTGCGGCCGGGGACGTTCACCACGGTGATGCCGTTGCGTCGCGCCGCCGCCATGTCGATGTTGACCGGCCCGCCGCGCGACACGGCAACGAGCCTCAGGTCCGGCAGGCGCCGCATCATGCCCTCGGAGAGTGGCGCGAGGTGGGTCACGAGGACTTCGGCGTCGCCGATGAAGTCGACGATCTCGTCCGCGGTGCCGAAATATTCCTTCAGCCCGTCCATGCCCTCGACCGCATAGCCGTGCTCCATCGGCTCGTCGGGCCAGGGCTGCTGCAGTTCGCGGATCGCAAGGTCTGCGCCACCGACCGCCTCGAGCTTTTCGCGGAACACCTCCGGCAGCATGAAGCGGTCGCCGATGATGGCGATCTTGCGGGTCATTGCCTGTCCTCCGGCATGCGCGTGCCGGCCGCCTTTGCGGCCATTTCGGGCGCGCGGTGCGCGCATCGTTTCGTCGTTTGTTTTCCGCCTGTTGGCGGAAAACGCCTGCTCTCCAGGTTAGCAAACCTGTATGAAACCGGAGGTCGGCGCATGGCGTCAGGCCTCCTCGCGGGCCGCGGCCATCGCCTGCCAAACCGGGCGGAGCGCCTGGCGGGCGTCGGCGTAGGCCGGATAGAGCCGGGCATAGGTGGCGGCGAGGTCGGGATCCGGCGCCTCGGCGGCGCCGAGGAGCGGCGTCACCCAGTCGGCGCAGCAGGCGGCGAGGTCGGCGTAGGCGCCCACGGAGACCGCGGCGGTCATCGCCGCGCCGGCGGCGCCGGCCTCCTCGCGGCTCCCGGTCCTGACCCGGGCGCCGGTGGCCGCGGCGAGGATGCGGCGGAGGGCGGGGCTGCGCGCCGCGCCGCCGGTCAGGCGGATCTCGTCCGGGACCGGGCCCATCGCGGCGTAGCAGTCGCGGGCCGCGAAGCCGAGGCCCTCGAACACCGCGCGCACCATGTCGGCGTAGCCGTGGCGGGTCGAGAGGCCGATGAAGCCGGCCCGGGCGCGGGCGTCGATGAACGGCCCGCGCTCGCCCGCCTCCGAGACATAGGGCTGGTAGAGGAGGGCGCCGGGTTCGGACGCGGCCATCCAGGCATCGATCAGCGCCAGCATCTCCGGCGCCGTGCGGCTGATGCCCTGCGACTGCAGGATGCCACGGGCGAGGCCGAGCACCCAGTCGATGTTGATCGTCGCCGCCATGTTGGACTGGATGCGGGCATAGGCGCCCGGCGCCGGCAGCGGCATGGTGTAGCCGGTCTTTTCCCGGTTCAGCGCAACCTCGTCCGGGCTGGTCGCGAGCGTCATGTGCATGCCGGTCGAGCCGATGATGGTGCAGCCCGGCCGCGCCGCAGGGTCGTAGAGCCCGGCGCCGAGCGCGGTACAGACGACATCGACGTAGGCGAGCACCACCGGCGTTCCCGGCAGGAGGCCGGTGACGGCCGCGGCGGCCTCGGAGAGCCCGGCGTGGACCTCGATGCCGTCGACGATCGGCGGCAGCAGGCCGCGGCGGTGCGTGAGGCCGAGGAAGTCGATCACCGCGTCGGAATAGCTGCGGCTGCGGAAGTCGCCGAAGCTGAACGTTCCCTCCGACGGGTCGGTGGCGCGTTCGCCGGTCAGGCGGAAGTAGAGCCAGTCCTTGCAGTGGAAGGCGGTTGCCGCCTGGTCGAGCAGGCCGGGGCTGCGTTCCTCCATCCAGCCGAGCTGCGGACCCATCTGGCAGGCGTTGAGCCCGGCGCCGGTCGCCTCGAACC
>JBGALW010000270.1:0-3854 GCA_044223585.1 Amaricoccus sp. | reverse complement strand
GCCGAGGTCGTGGGTGATGAGGACGAGCCCCATCCCCATCTCCTCCTGCAGCTCTTCGAGCAGCCGCAGAACCTCGGCCTGCACGGTGACGTCGAGGGCGGTGGTGGGCTCGTCGGCGATGATGATGTCGGGCTTCATCGCGAGGGCCATCGCGATCATGATCCGCTGGCGCTGGCCGCCGGAGAACTGGTGCGGGTACTTGTGCAGCGAGGCGGCGGGCTCCGGGATGCCGACGCGCTGCATCAGTTCCAGCGCGCGCTTCCCGGCCTCGGCCGCGGGAATGCCGTGGACTCGCATCACCTCGTTGAGCTGCCAGCCGACGGTGTAGACCGGGTTCAGGTGGCTGAGCGGGTCCTGGAAGATCATGGCGATCCGCTTGCCGTTGATGGCGCGGCGCTCGGCCGCCGACGCCTTCAGCAGGTCGCGGCCGTCGAAGAGAATCTCGCCGGAGGCGATCTCGCCGGGCGGGCAGTCGATCAGGTTCAGGATCGCCGACGAGGAGACCGACTTGCCGGAGCCGGACTCGCCGAGGATGGCGAGGGTCTCGCCGCGGTCGACGTGCCAGCTGACGTTGCGGACGGCGTCGACGATGCCCTGGGCGGTGTGGAAGCGGACCGAGAGGCCGCGGACTTCGAGCAGGTGAGCCATTACTTCCTTCCTCCCCGGGGGATCTCCAGCCGCCAGCGCTGCGCGGGATCGAGCACGATGCGGAGCCAGTTCGACAGCAGGTTGAGCGAGAGCGTCGTCAGGATGATTGCGAGGCCGGGCCAGAAGGCGAGCCACCAGGCGTTGGCGAGGTACTGCTTGCCCTGGCTGACCATGAGGCCCCAGGTGATCTCCGGCGGCTGGATGCCGATGCCGAGGAAGGAGAGCGCGCTCTCGGCGAGCATCACGAAAGCGAAGTCGAGGGTGGCGATGGTGACAAGGGTCGGGATCACCATCGGCAGGATGTGCCGCAGGACGATCCGGGTCGACGAGGCCCCCATCACCTGCGCGGCCTGCACGAACATCCGCTCCTTGATCTCGAGGACTTCGGCACGGGTGGTGCGCAGATAGATCGGGATCCGGGTGACCGCGAGCACGAGGATGACGTTCCCCACCGAGGGAGAGAGCATGTAGAGGACGATCACCGCGAGCAGGAGCGACGGGAAGCTCATGATGACGTCCGCCAGCCGCATGATTGCGGTGCCGAGCCACTTCGGGCCGTAGCCGGCGACGAGGCCGAGGCCGGCGCCGGCCGCGGCCGAAAGGACGACCGCGCCGGCCGCGATCATCAGCGTGTTCTGGGCGGCGACGATGATCCGGGCGAGGAGCGGGCGGCCGAGGGCGTCGGCGCCGAGGACCATCAGCCAGCCGTGCTCCAGGGTGAAGGGCGCGAGGTTGCGGCCGCGAAGGTTCTGCTTCGTCGCCGCGTCGCCGAGGAGCGCCGGACCGAAGATCGCGCAGAAGATGGCGATCAGGAGGAAGACGACCGCAAGGGTCGCGAACTTGTCACGCCAGAGCATGGCGAGGACGGACCGGAGCGCACCCCTGGACGGGCTGGCGGCGGCGGGAGAGATGCTTGTCATCGGCTTCGCCTCGAGTGTCAGGGCCATGGGCTCAGGTCCGGATCCGGGGATCGAGCGCCGCGTAGGCGATGTCGATCAGCAGGTTCATGATGAAGATCGCGACCGCGGTGACCATGATCGCGGCGAGGATCACGTTGAAGTCGCGGTTGAGGATCGAGTCGATCATCAGCTTGCCGACGCCCGGAAAGCCGAAGATGGTCTCGACCACCACCGCACCGTTGAGGAGCGCCGCCGCCTGGTCGCCGATCACGGTGATCACCGGCAGCATGGCGTTGCGCAGGGTGTGGACGAAGATGATGGAGCGGTCGGAGACGCCCTTGGCGCGGGCGGTCTTGACGTAGGCCGAGCCGAAGGCCTGGACCATCGAGCCGCGGACGACCTGGAGGATCAGACCGAAAGGCCGGATGAAGAGAACGGCGATCGGCAGGATCCAGTGGGCAACCGAGCCGGTCCCGGAGGTCGGCAGCCAGCCGAGGCCGATCGCAAAGACGGTGATGGCGACGATCGCGATCCAGAAATCCGGGGCCGAGGCACCGACCAGCGAGGTGAAGGTGACAATCCGGTCGAAGATCCCGCCCGGCCGGAACGCGGCGAGGGAGCCGATGACGATCGCTGCCGTGGCAACGAGGGTCATGGTGATGACCGCGAGCCAGAGCGTCCAGACGAAGGCCTGCAGCACCACCTCGATCGCCGGGCGGGCCTGCCGCAGGCTCTCGCCGAAGTCGAGGTGCAGGACGTCCCAGACGTAGCGGCCGAACTGCACGATGACCGGATCGTTCAGCCCGTGCACTTCGCGGAACTGCTCGACCATCTGCGGCGTGGCGTCGATCGGCAGGAACAGCGCCGCCGGGTCGCCGGTCAGCCGCGACAGGAAAAAGACCATGACGAGCAGCAGCACCAGTGAGGCGAAGCTCGACACTATGCGCGAAACGTACCGGGGCACGACCTTCCTCCGTTCTTGTTGAGCAGGGCCCCGGAGGCCTCCTGCCGCCGTATTCCCTTGCCGGGTCATCCCTTGGGGAATCATGTTTGATACACTAATATATTAGAACTCACCTCGCGTCAACGGACGTCACCCCCGGCCGGTACACGCCCGCAGCCGGTCTCACGGCGCACCGAGCGAGGGCCACTCGGCGCCCAGGTGCGCAGCTCGGGCGCCGAGCGCGTGCATCACCCGCTCGTCGACAGGAACGCCGTCGCGGAGTCCGGCGCGACGGTTCCGCGCCGCTCCATCGCCGGGCACGCGGACGCTGGACACGCCGGGCGCGGCCGATGCCGCGCGGCAGGCGTCGGCGACGAAGCCGGCGTGCCGCGCGAAGGCCTCTCGGCCGCCGAAGGCGTCCGGGTCGATGACCTGGATGAAGACTGCGAGGGACATTGGCGCCGGCGGGTCCGCACGACCGAAGTCGGCCAGCCCCTGCGTCAGCACGTCGACCATCAACGCGAGGCCGTAGCCCTTGTGGCCCTTGTCGATGCCGCCAAGCGGCAGGAGCGTGCCGCCGCGCTCCGTCACTTCGCGGGGGTCGTCGGTCGGCTCGCCGGCGGCGGTCAGCGCCCACCGATCCGGATAGCGCTCGCCCTTCGCCGCGAGGGTCCGGGTCATTGTGGTGGTGGTGATCGACGACGAGATGTCGATCAGGATCGGGTCGCCGCCGGTGGGAAAGCCGACGGCGATCGGGTTCGGCGTCAGGACCGGCGTCGTGCCACCGAACGGCGCCATGCGGGCGGCGGAGGTGGTCGAGCAGCAGATCTCCGCGACGAACCCCCGTTCGGTGACGGGCCGAAGGTAGGCGGCGAGTGCGCCGGTGTGATGACTGCCGCCGATCGCGACCGTCACGGTGCCGTAGGTGCCGACGCGGTCGCAGGCGAGATCGAGCGCCTGGCGCACCAGCCAGGCGCCGGGCAGCCGGTTGCCGCGCCACGTGACGCAGGGGCCGCGGTCGGCGACGACATCATACCTGCCGCGGCCGTTCAGTTCGCCGCTGGCCAACGCGTCGAGATAGCCCGCTGCCAGACCGCTGCCGTGGGTGGCATGCCCGATCAGGTCGGCCTCGACCAGCATCTCGGCAACGACGTCTGCCTTGTCGGCGTCCATTCCGGCGGCGGCGAACAGGCCGGCGAGGCCGCTGCGAAGGCGTTCGGCTTCGACCCGGATCATGACCGCACCCGCATCCGCCGCATCGCTTTGCGGTGCCGGCCAGTCGGCGGCACCGGGTTCTCAGTCCGCGGACCCTGTTTTGGCCATTCCATCTTCCTTCCCCTTTTCATGAGAACTCTAATATATTA
>JBGALW010000029.1:0-30217 GCA_044223585.1 Amaricoccus sp. | reverse complement strand
GAGCCGCTCTATGACGAAGTCGTCGGGGCCGACCATCTCGACCGGCCCTGCCGGATCTACGCCCCGGTCGGCACGCACGAGACGCTGCTCGCCTACCTCGTGCGCCGGCTGCTGGAGAACGGCGCCAACTCGTCCTTCGTCAACCGCATCTCCGATCCCGACGTCCCGGTGGACGCGCTGATCCGCGACCCGCTGGAAATCGTCGAGGCGATGCCGGTTCTCGGCGCGCCGCACGAGGCGATCGCCGCACCGGCCGCGCTGTTCGGCAGCGAGCGGGCGAACTCCGCCGGCCTCGACCTCTCCGACGAGGCGACGCTCGCCGACCTCTCCGGCGTGCTGGCCGCGACGGCCGCCGCCGATGCCGCTCCCTTGCTGGCGACTCCGGCTGCCGGCACCCTGCGCGACGTGCTGAACCCGGCCGACCACGCCGACCGGGTGGGCAGCGTCGAGGAACTCGGCGCCGACGCCGCCGCCCGGATCATGGCCGACGCGGCGGCCGCGGCTCCGGGCTGGGCCGCGGTGCCGGCGGCGGCGCGGGCCGCGTGTCTGGAACAGACCGCCGACGCGATGCAGGCGCGGCTGATGCCGCTGATGGCGGTCATCATGCGCGAGGCGGGCAAGTCGGCGGCGAACGCCATCGGCGAGGTGCGCGAGGCGATCGATTTCCTGCGCTACTACGCCGCGCAGGCCCGCCGGACGCTCGGGCCCTCGCACGTTCCGCTCGGCCCGGTGGTCTGCATCAGCCCGTGGAACTTTCCGCTGGCGATCTTCACCGGGCAGGTGGCGGCGGCGCTGGTCGCCGGCAACCCGGTGGTGGCGAAGCCGGCCGAGGAAACCCCGCTCATCGCCGCCGAGGCCATCCGCCTGCTGCATGACGCCGGCGTGCCCCCCGCCGCGCTGCAGTTTGCGCCCGGCGGCGGCGGCCTCGGCGCGGCGCTGGTCGCTGCCCCGCAGACCTCCGGCGTGATGTTCACCGGCTCGACCGAGGTCGCGCGGCTGATCCAGGCCGAGCTTGCGACCCGCGTCTCGCCGGAAGGCAGGCCGATCCCGCTGATCGCCGAGACCGGCGGCCAGAATGCGATGATCGTCGACAGCTCCGCCCTGACCGAGCAGGTGGTGGCCGACGTCGTCGCCTCCGCCTTCGACAGCGCCGGCCAGCGCTGCTCGGCGCTCCGGGTACTCTGCCTGCAGGAGGAGGTGGCCGACCGCACGCTCGCGATGCTGAAGGGGGCGGTCGCCGAGCTCCGGATCGGCGCGACGGACCGGATCGGCGTCGACGTCGGCCCGGTCATCACCGCCGAGGCGCAGGGCATCATCGACAGCCACGTCGAGCGGATGCGCGGCCTCGGCCACGGTGTCGTGCAGGCGCCGCTGCCGAACGCCGCGGCCGCCGGCACCTTCGTGCCGCCGACGATCGTCGAGATCAACGGCATCGCCGATCTGTCGCGCGAGGTGTTCGGCCCGGTCCTGCACGTGCTGCGCTACCGCCGCAACGACCTCGACCGGCTGATCGGGACGATCAACGCCAGCGGCTACGGCCTCACCTTCGGCCTGCATACCCGGCTTGACGAGACGATCGCGCAGGTGACCGGCCGGGTGGCGGCCGGCAACCTCTATGTCAACCGCAACATCATCGGCGCGGTCGTCGGCGTGCAGCCCTTCGGCGGCCGCGGCCTCTCCGGCACCGGTCCGAAGGCGGGCGGACCGCTCTATCTCGGGCGGCTGGTGCAGAAGGCGCCGGTGCCGACCGGGGTCAGCTCGGTCGCGATCGACCCCGGCCTGCTCGACTTCGCCAACTGGCTCGACACCTGCGGCCGTGAGGCGGAGGCGGACGCCGCCCGCGCCCTCGGCTCGCAGGTGCCGCTCGGCCTCTCGACCGAGCTGCCCGGGCCGGTCGGCGAGCGCAACCTCTATGCCCTGCACCCGCGCGGCCGCGTCCTGCTGGTGCCCGAGACAGAGGAGGGGCTGCTGCGGCAGGTAACCGCCGCGCTCGCAACCGGCAACCGGATGGTGGTGGATGCCGCGTCGGGCCTTGAGGCGACGCTCGCCGGCGTGCCGCCCTCCGTCGCCGCGCGGCTCGGCTGGTCGGCCGACTGGGCCGCCGCCGGGCCCTTCGCCGGCGCGCTGGTCGAAGGGAGCGCCGACCGGGTGCGCACGGTCGCCGGCCGCATCGCCGCCCTGCCCGGCCCGCTGGTGCTGGTGCAGGCCGAAGCCGGGGCGGACGGCTACACGCCGAACTGGCTTCTGGAGGAGGTGTCGACCTCGATCAACACCGCCGCCGCCGGGGGCAATGCCAGCCTGATGACCATCGCCTGACCCACAAAATGGCAAGCCGGATTCCAGCCACTTTCCAGCCGCTTTCCAGCCACGGAAACTCTCTTGGTTTCAGAGGCTTGCCTCACGTTCTTCCGCGTCCGGCGATTTTCGCGCCGCATCGCCCGGACCACCACTCCGGGTCATTGCCGCCGCGCCATCTTGCGCTGCAGCACCGGTTCCGCTATATGCCCCGCAGGCGCCGCTCTGGCGCCGAGACGATGGCGCAACGGGAGCCGACGGCCCCGCATCGTTCGACTTCCATCTGTTTTCGTCACATGCGCCGGACGAGGGCGGCAACCGCTGCGGCACCGGCCGGGCGGAAGGGATAACCTGTGACGACTTCAACTTTCGCGGCCTTCGGGCTCGCGCAACCGCTGGCCGCGGCCCTCGACCGCGCCGGCTTCACCACGCCCACGCCGATCCAGGCCCAGGCGATCGCCCCGCAGCTCGCCGGGCGGGACATGCTCGGCATCGCCCAGACCGGCACCGGCAAGACCGCGGCCTTCGCGCTGCCGATCCTGCACCAGCTGCTTGACCTCGGCGGCCGCCCGGCGCCAAAGACCTGCCGGGTGCTGGTGCTCGCGCCGACGCGCGAGCTGGCGGTTCAGATCGAGACGACATTCCGCACGCTGGCCGGCGGCGCCCGCCTCTCGACGCTGCTGGTGCTCGGCGGCACCTCGCGGTCGGCGCAGGTCCGTGCCTTCGCGCGCGGCGTCGACGTCGTGGTCGCGACGCCTGGCCGGCTGACCGACCTGATGGACGACGGCTCGGCCAGGCTCGACGAAACCCGCTGGGTGGTGCTCGACGAGGCCGACCGCATGCTCGACATGGGGTTCATCCAGCCCGTCCGCCGCATCCTTGCTGCGCTGCACCCGCGCCGGCAGTCGGCGCTCTTCTCCGCCACCATGCCCGCCGAGGTCGCCACGCTGGCGCAGGGCTTCCTGAAGGACCCGGTCCGGGTCGAGGTCGCACCGCAGTCCACCACCGTCGAGCGGATCGAGCAGCGGGTCGAGCCGGTCGAGGCGGGGGCCAAGCGCGCGCGCCTCGCCGCCCTCCTGTCCACGCCCGAGGCGGAGCGCACCATCGTCTTCGCGCGAACCAAGCGCGGGGCCGACCGGGTAGCCGAGAATCTGGAGAAGGACGGCATCGCCGCCGAGGCGATCCACGGCAACAAGGCGCAGAATGCCCGGCAGCGTGCGCTCGGCGCCTTCCGTAACGGCCAGGTCCGGGTGCTGGTCGCGACCGACATCGTCGCCCGCGGCATCGACGTGCCCGGCGTGACGCATGTCATCAACTACGACCTGCCGGACGAGCCGGAAGCCTATGTCCACCGGATCGGCCGCACCGGACGCAACGGCGCCGAGGGGACGGCGATCACCCTGTGCGCCCCCGACGATGAAGAAGCTTGCGCGGTCGAGAAGCTTGACGCGCCAGACGCTTCTGCCGGGCGGTGCCGGCAGCGACCCGGAACCGCGGCGCAAGCCGGTGCCGAAGCGGCCAGCGCCGCAGAAGGCGCAGCAGTATTGCTCGCCGAGCCGGGCGCCCAGCCCGGCGCGCCTGCTCGGCGCCGCCGCCTGTGGCGGCCGCGCAAGGCGGCCTGATCGGTCAGCGGTCCGACTGCCGCCAGCGCGGGTTGATCCACGGCTGAAGCGATGACGGTGGCAACCGGCGGCCGAGGATGTGGTCGGCCGCCTTTTCGCCGGTCATGATCGACGGCGCGTTGAGGTTGCCGTTGGTGATCCGCGGGAAGATCGAGCTGTCCGCGACCCGAGAGCCTCGACGCCGATCACCCGGCACTCTGGGTCGACCACCGCCAGCGGATCGGACGCGGCGCCCAGGTCGCGCGCCGCAGGGATGGTAGGCGCTTTCGACATGCTCCCGGACGAAGGCGTCGAGTTCGTCGTCGGTGACCGCGCCCCGGCCTGGCTGATTTCCGCCCCGGCAAAGGGACGAAGGCGGCTGGGCAAAGATTTCGCGGGTCAGGCGGATGCAGCGACGGAAGTCGGACCAGTCCTGCTCGGTCGCCATGTTGAAGAGGATCGCCGGCGGCTCCGCCGGGTCGGCGGAGCGCAGGCGACGCTGCCGCGGGAAGGCGAGCGCATCGGGCCGACATGCGCCTGGAATCCGTGGCCCTTGACCGCGCTCCTGCCGTCATAGCGCACGGCAAGCGGCAGGAAGTGATACTGGATGTCGGGATAGTCGACCCCGGCGGCCGAACGCACGAAGGCGGCGCTCTCGAACTGGTTCGAGGTGCCAAGCCCGACCTTGGCGAGCAGCCATTGCAGGCCGATGCGCGCCATCGCCGGATAGTTGTACTGGCTGTAGAGCGTGATCGGCTGCAGGCTCCGCATCTGGATGTAGAGCTCCAGATGGTCCTGCAGGTTCGCGCCGACGCCGGGCCGGTCGGCGACGAGCGGCACGCCGTGCTCGGCGAGGTGCGCGGCCGGCCCGATCCCGGACAGCATCAGGAGCTTCGGCGTGTTGATCGAGGACGCCGAGAGAATGACCTCGCGCAGGGCGGTGATGGTTTCGCGCGTCGTCCCGCGCATCACCTCCACCCCGGTGGCGCGACCGCCGTCGATCAGCACGCGCGTCGCGAGGCCGGTGACGATCGAGGCCCGTCCGGTGGCGAGCGCCGGGCGGAGATAGGCGTTGGCGGCAGACCAGCGGCGGCCGCGCCACACCGTCTGCTCCATCGGGCCGAAGCCCTCCTGCTTTGCGCCGTTGTAGTCGTAGGTGAGTTCGAAGCCCGCCTGCGCCCCGGCTTCGACAAAGGAGTGGTAGAGCGGGTTGCGGCGCGGGCCGCGGGTGACGTGCAGCGGTCCGGTCGAGCCGCGCCAGTCGGAATGGCCGCCGTGCCAGTTCTCCATCCGCTGGAAGTAGGGCAGCACGTCGGCGAAGGCCCAGCCTTCGGCGCCCATCTCCGCCCAGGTGTCGAAGTCGCGAGGGTGACCGCGGACGTAGACCATGCCGTTGATCGAGGACGAGCCGCCGAGCACCTTGCCGCGGGGCGTCGCGAGCCGGCGGCCGCCGAGGTGCGGTTCCGGCTCGGTCTGGAAGCCCCAGTCGTAGCGCGCCATGTTCATCGGATAGGAGAGCGCGGCGGGCATCTGGATGAACGGACCCCAGTCGCTGCCGCCGAACTCGATGACGATGACCGAATGCCCCGCCTCCGCCAGCCGGAAGGCGACCGCGGACGGCGGAGCCGGAGCCGACGATCACGTAGTCCGCCTGCATCATGGGCGATAGTCCGCAGGACGTCATAGGGCACCATCACATGGGCGGCGTACGCCGGACGCCCGGTCAGGGCAGCATAGGCGTCGATCGCCGGTCGATCGGTGCGGTCGAGGTCGATGGTGAAGTAGCGGTAGAGTGCGAGCCCCACCTCGATGTCGGCAAGGGTGAAGTCGGCCCCGAGGACCCAGGGGCCGCCGCCCGCAAGCTGCGCCTGAAGGATGTCGAGATTCGTCTCGAAACCGGCGCGCGCCTTGTCGTCCAACGGCTGCCCGTGGAACGCCGGGAAGAACACCGGGCGGAGGAAGGAAGGCTGCAGCGTGGTCTTGCCCCACTCCGCCCACATGTCGACCGGCGCGCGCGACACCGGATCCTCGGGCCAGAACGGGAACCGGCCATAGCGGCTGGCGAGGTAGCGCAGGATCGCGGCGCTCTCGAACATCGTCACATGGTCGTCCTGCAGGACCGGGACGAGGCCGTTCGGGTTCATCGCGCGGTATTCCGGCGTGTCGGTGCCGCCGAAGCCGAATCCGGCGTCGATCCGGTCGGCCGCGAGGCCGAGTTCGGTGAGGCCCCACATGACGGCCTGGACGTTGAGCGAGGTGGCGCGGCCGTGGACGGTCAGCATCGCGGGGTTCCTTTCGGCTTCAGGGAATGGTCTGCACTTGCCCGGACGCGCCCTCTCACCATCAGAATGGCGCCTCGACCCGGCCGGTTGCGACATAGACAGATTTCACCCGGCTCCAGTGGTCGAGGGCCGCGCGACCGTTCTCCCGGCCGATGCCGCTCGCCTTGACGCCGCCGAACGGGGCCTCGACCGGCGTGAGGTTGTAGGCATTGATCCAGGTCGTGCCGGCGTCGAGCCGGGCGATGACCCGGTGCGCGCGGGCGAGGTCCTGGGTGAACACCCCCGCCGCGAGGCCGTAGGGGGTGGCGTTGGCGCGGGCGATCGCCTCCTCCTCGGACTCGAAACTGAGGACCGACATCACCGGGCCGAAGATCTCCTCGCGCGCGATCGTCATCGTATCGGTGACATCGGCAAAGACCGTCGGCTGGACGAAGACGCCGCCCTCGAAGCCCTGGATCCGGGCGCGGCCGCCGCCGGTGACGAGACGGGCCCCCTCGGCCGTGCCGCGGGCGATGAGGCCGAGGACCTTTTCGCCCTGCGCAGGCGAGACCAGCGGCCCCATGGTGACGGCCGGGTCCATCGGGTCGCCGAGGACGATGCGCTCCGCGCGGGCGGCGACCCGGTCAAGGAACGCGTGGTAGAGGCCGCGCTGCACGAAGACGCGGGACGCGTTGGAGCAGACCTGACCGGCGGAATAGAAGTTGCCGAGCATGGCGCCGCCCACCGCGTCGTCGAGGTCGGCGTCGTCGAAGACGAGGAGCGGCGACTTGCCGCCAAGTTCCAGCGTGACGGGCTTCAGCCCGCCGGCGGCAGCCTCGTAGACCCGGCGCCCGGTCGGGACCGAGCCGGTCAGAGAAACCTTCGCGATCGCCGGATGGGCGGTGAGGGCGGCGCCGACCGCTCCCCTGCCCTGCAGGACGGTGAAGGCGCCGGCCGGGAGGCCCGCTTCCGCCAGGATCTCGCCCAGCTTGAGCGCGCCGAGCGGCGTCAGTTCCGAGGGCTTGAAGATCAGCGCGTTGCCGCAGGCAAGCGCAGGCGCCGCCTTCCAGCAGGCGATCTGGCTCGGGTAGTTCCAGGCCCCGATGCCGAAGCAGATGCCGAGCGGCTCGCGCCGGGTATAGACAAAGTCGCCGCCGAGGTCGGCCGCCTCTCCCGAGAGGGTGGCCGCGAGCGAGGCAAACCATTCGAGCGCGTCGGCGCCCGAGGCCCAGTCCGCGACCAGCGTCTCGGAGATGGGCTTGCCGGTGTCGAGCGTCTCCAGTTCCGACAGCGCGTGGTTGCGCTCGCGGATGATGTCCGCGGCCCGTCGCAGGACGCGGGCCCGCTGGGCCGGTGGCGTCGCCGACCACGCGGCGAAGCCCTCTTCCGCCGCGGCAATCGCCCGGTCGGTGGCGGCGGGTGTCGCCTCGTGGAGTTCGGCGATCGTCTCGCCGGTCGCGGGATAGTGCACCGTCAGCGGCGCGCCGGAGGGATCCTCGAACGGCGCACCACCGATCCAGTGCGAGGCGGGGGGCTGGGCGGTCATTGCCTGAATCTCCGGAGCTCGAGGTCGAGGTGCGTCTCGATCGCGGCGATCGCCACCTCGGGGGCTGTGGGACGGCCGCGCAGCGCCTCGCGCAGGTAGACGCCGTCGATCAGCGCCCCGGCGCCCTCGGCGATCCGGCGCGCCTCTTCGGCCGGCGCGAGTGGGCGCAGCGCGTGAACAAGGTTGGAATGCAGGCGGCGCTGATAGATCTGCAGCAGGCGCGCCGCGCCGGGCGAGGACAGGGCCCAGGCATAGAACGTAAGCCAGGCGCCGATCGTGGCGCGATGGAACTGCTCCGGCCCGAAGCTGCCGCGGACGATCGCCGACAGCCGCGACCGCGGGGTTTCCGCCTGCCGGAGCAGCACCACCACCTCCGCCGCGAACTCCGCGAGCAGGTGCCGCATGGTCGCGAGGATCAGGTCGTCCTTTGCGCCGAAATAGTGGTGTGCGAGCGCCGGCGACACGCCGGCCCGGCTGGCGATCTGCGCGACGGTGACGTCGAGCGAGCCGCGGTCGGCGATTTCCTGCAAAGCCGCACCGATCAGCGCCCTGCGGCGGACCTCCGCCATCGCGGTACGGGAGACCATCACCGACCCCGAAATTGTTGATTGACGAGTCAATCAATATTGGTTCTGCTTGCATGCGTCAACGGCACAAGGGACGCTGACGCGATCAGGGGTCGGAACAGGCCCCGGCACAACATGACGACCCAGCAAGGAGGCCTGGCCATGAAGGGATTGCTCATCGCGGGGGCGCTGTCGGCGCTCCTTGTCACCCCGGCCCTGGCGGCGGAACCCGACACCTGCGCCACGGTCAGCTTCTCGGACGTCGGCTGGTCGGACATCACGGCGACGACGGCAGTGGCCACGACGATCCTTGATGCGCTCGGCTACGAGACCAAGGTCGATCTGCTGGCGGTGCCGGTCACCTACGAGAGCCTCGCCCGCGGCGACATCGACGTCTTCCTCGGGAATTGGATGCCGACGATGGAGGCCTACATCGCCCCCTATCGCGAGGCCGGCACCGTGGAGACGGTGCGCGCCAACCTCGAGGGAGCCAAGTACACACTGGCGGTGTCGAAGAGCCTGAGTGACGCCGGCCTCAAGGACTTCGCCGACATCTCGAAGTTCGGCGACGAGATCGACGATACGATCTACGGCATCGAGCCCGGCAACGACGGCAACAAGATCATCCTCGACATGATCGACAAGGACGCATTCGGCCTTGGCAAGTTCAGCCTCAAGGAAAGCTCGGAGCAGGGCATGCTGGCGCAGGCGGCGCGGGCGCAGAAGAGCGGCAAGGGCATCGTGTTCCTCGGCTGGGAGCCGCACCCGATGAACAAGAACCTCGAGATGACCTACCTCACCGGCGGCGACGACTGGTTCGGGCCGAACCTCGGCGGCGCCACCGTCTACACCAACGTGCGCAAGGGCCTGCTGGAAGAATGCCCGAACCTCGGCACATTCCTGAAGAATCTCAGCTTCTCGCTCGGCATGGAAAACGAGATCATGGGCCTGATCCTCGACGACAAGGAGGATCCCGCGGATGCGGCGACGGCCTGGCTGAAGGCCAACCCCACGGCTCTCGATCCCTGGCTTGCGGGCGTGACGACGCGTGACGGCGGCGACGCGGCGGCCGCGGTGCGCGACGCGCTCGGCGTCTGACGGTCGGCGCGCGGATGGATTGGGAAGCGTTCAAGATCCCCGTCGGCGACCTCGCGGAGAGCGCGGTCGACTGGCTGACAGACCACGGCGCCTGGTTCTTCGACGGGCTCGCCGCCTTCGTCACGGCGATCATCGACGGGATCCTCTGGGTGCTGCAGGCGCCGCCGGCCCTCGTCGTGATCGCCGTCTTCGCGGCAATCGCCTGGCTGCTGCAGCGGTCGTGGACCACCGTGGCGCTGGTGGTGGTCGGGTTCCTCTACATCCTGAACCAGGGATACTGGGAGGAGACGACCGAAACGCTGACGCTGGTCCTGTCGGCCGTGATCGTCTGCATGGGCCTCGGCGTGCCGATCGGCATTGCGGCGGCGCACCGGCCACGGCTCTACGCGGCGATGCGGCCGGTACTGGACCTGATGCAGACGCTGCCGACCTTCGTCTACCTGATCCCGGCGATCGTGTTCTTCGGCATCGGCATGGTGCCGGGCCTGATCGCCACCGCGATCTTCGTCATCCCCGCCCCGATCCGGCTGACCCATCTCGGCATCACCACGACACCGAAGGAGTTGAAGGAAGCCGGGCTCGCCTTCGGCGCCACGCCGAGCCAGCTGCTGCGCAAGGTGGAACTGCCGTGGGCGATGCCGCAGATCATGGCGGGGCTGACGCAGACCATCATGCTGTCGCTCTCGATGGTGGTGATCGCCGCGCTGGTCGGCGCCGACGGTCTCGGCGTGCCGGTGGTCCGCGCCCTCAATACCGTCAACACCGCGCTCGGCTTCGAAGCCGGGCTTGTCATCGTCGTGGTCGCGATCGTGCTCGACCGCGTGTTCCGGCGGGAGGGGTAGCCGCATGACCGCGATGATCGAGTTCGACAAGGTTTCCATCGTCTTCGGCACCGATCCGGCGCAGGCGTTGCCGCTGATGGACAAGGGCCAGTCGCGCACCGATGTCCAGAAGGCGACCGGACAGGTTCTGGGCGTCCACGACTGCTCGCTGACCGTGAAGCAGGGCGAGATCTCGGTGCTGATGGGGCTGTCGGGGTCGGGCAAGTCCACGCTGCTCCGCGCGACCAACGGGCTCAACCCCGTGGTGCGCGGCCGGGTGCTGGTCCGCAGCAAGCAGGGCGAGATGGTGGACGTGGCTTCCTGCGGGGCGGAGAGCCTGCGGGCCTTGCGGCGCGGCGCCGTCGCCATGGTCTTCCAGCAGTTCGCGCTGTTGCCGTGGCGGTCGGTCGTCGAGAATGTCGCGCTGGGGCTGGAGCTGGCCGGAATGGGACGCGAGGAACGGCTCGCCAAGGCCCGCGAGGTGCTCGCCACCGTCAATCTGACCGACTGGGCCGACAAGAAGGTTTCCGAGCTGTCGGGCGGCATGCAGCAGCGGGTTGGACTGGCGCGGGCCTTTGCGACCGACGCGGAAATCCTGCTGATGGACGAGCCCTTCTCCGCACTCGACCCGCTGATCCGCAACCGGCTGCAGGACGAACTCCTGAGCCTGCAGGAGAAGATGCACTGCACGATCGTCTTCGTTTCGCACGACCTGGAGGAGGCGGTGAAGCTCGGCAACACCATCACCATCATGGAAGGCGGGCGGATCGTACAGAGCGGCCGTCCCGAGGACATCGTGCTGCGGCCCGCGAACGGCTACGTCGCCGACTTCGTCGCGCACCTGAACCCGCTCAGCGTGCTGACCGCGGCCGACGCGATGACCGCCGACGCAGGTCCCGGGGACCCCGGGCGGTTGCTGCCGCCGGGGGCGCCACTTCGCGACGCACTGCCGCTCTTCGCGGCGTCCGACGCGCCGGTCTGGGTCGGCACGCCGGGGGCGGTCGAAGGGCGGATCAGCCCGCAGGCCGTCTGCGCCATGCTGGCCAGGACCGCCGCGGCGGCCTGAGCCGCGCCGTCAGGCGCGCTTGATGAGGCTGATGATCAGCAGCACGACGATCGCGCCGATCATCGCCGCCAGGATCGCGGCGAGGATGCCGCCGCCAAGGCCGATGCCGAGCGCCGGCAGCAGCCAGCCCGCGACCACCGCGCCGACGATGCCGAGAACGATGTTGCCGGCAAGGCCCATGCCGCCGCCGCGGACGATGAGGCTCGCGAGCCAGCCGGCGACGCCGCCGACGATGATCCAGATGATGATGGTGACGAGGATGTTCGTCCCCTGAACCGCAGTCTCTTCCATGTCCATCCCTCCCGGACGCGCACCAAGCGCATCTTCGGAGACGGAAACGCCCGCGGTTTCAGAAGGTTCCCGACCCTCCCCGGTCGGCCGCCGGCCGCCGAGAGATGAGCGACAGCCAGAGGAGCCCGCCACCAGCGACGCAGAGGAACGGGATCATCGCAAGGTTCACCGCCTGCCAGCCGGTCGCGGGATCACCGGCGGCGCAGTTCATCAGCCCGCCGGAGGAGAGCGAGGCGAGGCAGACCAGCGCGAACACCGCGAAGTCGTTCATCCCCTGCACCCGCCCCCGTTCTTCCGGGGTGTGGGTCGAAGCGAGCATCGTCGTCGCGCCGATGAAGCCGAAGTTCCAGCCCAGTCCGAGCAGCACGAGCGTGGCGCCGAACTGCCAGAGCGACACCCCGGAAAGGCCGACCGCCCCGGCCGCGGCCAGCAGCAGGATGCCGGTGACGATGATCCTCTCCGCGCCGTACCGGACGATGAGGGCGCCGGTGAAGAAGGACGGCGCGAACATGGCGAGCACGTGCAGCGCCACCACGTCTGCCGCGTCGGTCGCCGCGAAACCGCACCCGACGACGGCGAGCGGCGCCGAGGTCATGACGAGGTTCATCAGCGCGTAGGAAACCATGGCGCAGAGCATGGCGACGGCGATTCGCGGGTTCTGCAGCAGCTCGCGCCGGCTCCGTACCGGCGGACCGCCCGCCACGGGGCGCGGTGGCGGCGGGCTGTCGAGGAGCGTAAACAGCCACATGCCGGCGAGGTTCAGCACCATGGCAGCGGCATAGGCTCCGGCGAAGGGCACCGGCGCCAGCGCATCCATCGTCAGCTTGACGAGCTCCGGCCCGGCGATCGCCGAAACGAGCCCGGCCGCCATCACGCGGGACACCGCCCGCGGGCGGAAGGCCGGGCTGGCGGCGTCGGTCGCGGCGAAGCGGTAGAAACCCTGCGCCGCCATGTAGAGGCCGGAGACCAGCGAGCCGAGCAGGAACAGGCCGAACGACCCGCGCAGGAGCGCGATGGCCGACAGCGCCGACCCGACCCCGCCGCCGGCCGCCCCGAGGAAGAAGCCGACCGGCCGCCCCCACCGCTGCATCAGCGCCGCGAGAAGCGGCGCGGACAGCATCGAGCCGAGGATGATGACCGAGATCGGCAGCGTCGCGAGACACCGGTTCGGCGCCAGCATCTGTCCGGCGAGGCCGCCGAGGATGAAGGTGACGGGCAGCTGCGAGCCCAGGACCACCTGCGCCGCGACCAGCACCGCGACGTTGCGGCGGGCCCGGGTATCGTCGGATCGGTCGGCGGATGCGGCGGTCATGCCCCTCGGCGTGCGGTCCCCTCCCCCGTTCCACTCGATGCCGAGCGGATAACGGAATCGGTGCGTGGCATCTGAGAACGGTCGGGTCTTAGTTGCTGATCCGCCGGTTGGGAAGTCCCGTGGGGCGACCACAGGGATGATCCTTACTGTCCACGACCCGCGAATAGGCGGAGTCCGGCGCTGCGGGTCTTTCCCAACCGGGGATGGCGCGGCATAAGGGGGGATGCGCCACCGGCCGATGCGGTCCCTTCTTGTCCTGCTGACGATCCTCGGCCTCCTGATGCCGCGGGTCTCCGGGGTGGCCGCGTCCGTCGTGCCCGGCGGGATGACGGTCGTCATCTGTACCGGACAGGGCATGATGACCCTGCAGATCGACGAGAACGGCAACCCGGTGCCGGTCGCCGACCACGCCGATCACTGCGTCCTTGCCCATGCCGCCGACACCGCGGTCCGCGCCGAGGTTCCGACGATCCTCGCGCCGCTGATCGACAGGGTGGCGCGGCCCGCCGGCGACCTCGTCCGTGCCGAGGGCTACCGCGCCGCCCGCCCGCCGCCGCGCGCGCCTCCCGCAGCCTGAGCCGACCTTCCCCGCCTGCGCCCCGTCGCCGGCGGGCGGACGTGTGCCGCCGCGCTTCCACGCGCGGGGTTTTCTCAGGCCATTCACCGCGAGAGACATCATGGTCGATGCATCCACCGCCACCGGTGCCGCCGAACGCGCGCCGCGTGCCGAAAGGTTCTACTTCGCCGCCTGGCGCTGGCATTTCTACGCCGGACTGTTCGTCATCCCCTTCCTCCTCATGCTTGCCACCACCGGGCTGCTGATGCTGTGGATCAGCGTCCTTTCCGGCCGGGATGGCGAGAACATCACCGTCGCCCCGGGGGCGGCGCGCGTGCCGATCGAGGCGCAGGCCGGGGCCGCCGTCGCCGCGGTGCCGGGCGGTCGCCTCGACGGCTACATCGCCCCGGCCGCGCCGGACCGCGCCGCGCTCTTCAAGGTCGGCTCCGGCGAGGACACGGTGACGCTCGTTGCCGTCGACCCGTGGACCGGGTCGGTTCTGGAGCGCTTTCCCTACCGCGCCGGCTGGTACGACACGCTCGATACGATCCACGGCACCCTGCTGATCGGGACGGTCGGCGACCGGCTGATCGAAACGGCGGCCTCGCTCGGCATCGTCCTCATCGCGACCGGGCTCTACCTCTGGTGGCCGCGCAAGGGCGAGCTCGGCGCCGCGCTGGTCCCGAGTCTCGGGGCGCGGGGACGCGCGCTCTGGAAGTCGCTGCACGCGTCCGTCGGCATCTGGTGGTCGCTGCTGCTCCTCGTCTTCCTCGTGTCCGGGCTCTCCTGGGCGGGGATCTGGGGCGACCGCTACGTTCAGGCCTGGAGCACCTTCCCGGCCGCGAAGTGGGACAATGTGCCGCTCTCGGAAAAGACCCACGCCAGCATGAACCACGGCGACGCCAAGGAAGTGCCCTGGGCGCTGGAGCAGACGCCGATGCCGGCCTCGGGCTCGCACGCCGGCATGGCGATGCCGGGCACGGCGGACGGGCCGGTCACGCTCGGCAGCGTCGTCGGGCTCGCGCACGAAATGGGCTTCCACGGACGCTTCCAGCTGGCCGCGCCGAAGGGGGCGGACGGGGTGTGGACGCTCTCCCGCGACTCGATGAGCAACGACAGCCCCGATCCGACCACGGACCGGACCGTCCACGTCGACCAGTATACCGGCCGCGTGCTCGCCGACGTCGGCTTCGGCGACTACTCGGTCTACGGCAAGGCGATGGCGGTCGGGATCGCGCTGCACGAGGGCGACATCGGCGCGGCGAACGTGGCGGTGAACACCGTCTTCTGCCTCGGGGTGATCTTTCTCGCCGTCTCGGGCGTGGTGATGTGGTGGAAGCGGCGGCCCGTCGGGGCGTTCCGTCTCGCCGCCCCGCCGGCGCCGCGCGACATGGGGGTCTGGAAGGGCGCGGTCGTCGTCGGCCTCGTCCTCGCGATCGCCTTCCCGCTCGCCGGCGTCGCCATCCTCCTCGCGCTGCTCGTCGATCTTGCGATCCTGTCGCGGGTGCCGGCCGCAAGGCGCCTCGTTTCCTGACCCGACAATTCCTGCGCTCCGCCGCCCGCGGCGGCAGCGCGGCGTTCAACGAAATGGAAAACAATGTCCAGGACCACCGCCACCTCTTCTCGCCGCCGCCCTGTCGCTGTCGTTCGGCCTTCCGCCAGCGCGGACCATATGGGCGGCGCGGCGGCGCACGCCGCGGCCGACGCGCCGGCAAACGCGCTCACCATCGCCGACGGCTTCACCCGCGCCACCCGGCCCGGCGCACCGGTCGCCGGCGGGTTCATGGTGATCACCAACACCACCGATCACGACGACACCCTGGTCGGTGCCGCCTCGTCGGTCGCAGGGGTGATGCAGATCCACGAGATGGCGGTGAAGGACGGCGTCATGGAGATGCGCGAACTGGCCGGCGGCCTCGAGATTCCGGCCGGCCACGCGGTGACCCTGAAGCCCGGCGGCTACCACGTCATGTTCATGGAGCTGAAGGAGCCGCTGGTTCAGGGGACGACGGTCGACGTCACGCTGAAGTTCGCCAGGGCGGGCGGCGTTGCCGTGCCGCTCGTCGTTCTCGCTCCGGACGCCGAAGGCTTCGCGGGGCACTGAGGCATGGACCGGTCACGCGCCCTTCTCGCCGTCTTCTCGGTCGCCGCCCTCGGGGCGATCCTTGCCGCGGCCTGGGTCCTGTTCCTGCGGGAGCCGGACACGCTCGGCGGCCCGCTCGCGTCGCTCGGTCGCGGCGACTACCGGCTCGCGACGACCGACGGCGGGACGTTCTCGGAGGCGAGCCTCGCCGGACACCCGACGGCGGTGTTCTTCGGCTTTACCCACTGCCCGGAAGTCTGCCCGACGACGCTCGGCGAGATCGGCGTCTGGCAGGAGGAACTCGGGGACGACGCGGACCAGCTGCGCTTCTACTTCGTGACCGTCGATCCGGAGCGGGACACCCTCGACCTGCTCCGCGACTACCTCTCGTGGACGCCGGGAGTCGTCGGCGTCTCCGGATCGCGGCCGGAGGTCGACAGGGCAATCACCGCCTTCAAGGTCTACGCCCGCAAGGTACCGCTCTCCGACGGCAGCTACACCATGGACCACTCGCCCTACGTGATGCTGTTCCACGGTGACGGAGGTTTCGATCAGGTGATCGGTTACCGGGAAAACGACGAAAGCGCGGTCGCGAAGCTCAAGGCGCTGATCGGAGCGGGATGACGCCGCGGGCGCAGGGCACGGATCCGGGTCCGGCGTGGCCCGGACCGTTGTCTCGCCCTCATCCGTCTGAAGCGGGAAGGTGGAGCGGGTGATGGGAATCGAACCCACGTATTCAGCTTGGAAGGCTGCTGCTCTACCATTGAGCTACACCCGCGCGCCGCCCTTATAGCCAGCGCCGCGCCCCGGCTTCAAGCGCCCTTGCGGGTCCGCACCCCGGCTCACTTCGCCTCGGCAGAAAGGGCGCGCTTGAGGCCGGTGACCATGAAGTCGAGGAACAGCCGGCTCTTGGGATCCTGCAGCCGCTTGTGCGGGTAGAGGCAGGCGAGCGCGACGGGAAAGGGCGGGGTCTCCTCGCAGACCGGCACGAGGGCGCCGGTGGCAAGGTGCTCGGCGATCTCGAAGACCGGCTTCAGGGCAATGCCGCGCCCGGCCAGCGCCCAGCCGGTCAGCACGTCTCCGTCGTCCGACTCGAGCGGCCCGGCAACCTCGTAGCGTTGCGGGCCCTCGGAGGTCGACTGGGTCCAGACGAATTCGCGGGCGCCGGGATAGCGGTGCAGCAGGCAGGCATGGCGCTGGGCGATCAGGTCGTCGCCGGTCCGCGGGTGCGGGCGGCTCTCCAGATAGGCCGGCGCGGCGACGAGGACGCGGGGACAGTCGGCGATCGGCCGGATCCGCAGCGTCGAATCCTCCAGCGGGCCGAGATGGAAGGCAAGATCGAGCGCCTCGCCCGTGACGTCCACCCGCCGGTCGGACAGTCGCAGGCGGACGTCGATTTCAGGGTAGAGGTCGTTGAACGCCGGCACCAGCGGCGCGACCAGCCGTTTGCCGAGGCCGAGCGGCGCGGCGACGTGCAGCGAGCCGCGCGGATTGCGCGAGACGTCGGCGACGGCCGCCTCGGCCTCCTCGATCGTCTCCAGGATGCGGCAGGCGCCCTTGTAGAAGATGCTCCCCTGCTCGGTCGGCTGCAGGCTGCGGGTGGTGCGGTGGAACAGCCGCACCCCGAGGTGCCGCTCGAGCTCGGCGATCCGCGACGATGCCACCGCGGCCGAGACCCGCAGGTCCCGCCCCGCCGCGGACATGGATCCGAGCTCGTGGACTCGCACAAAGGTGCGAAGATTGGCAACGTAGGACATAGCGGAGGCAGTTCTAGCATTTTCAGGCATCAGGCGAAACTGCTCGGCAATCTCCGGGATTGCCTCATGCGGGGTTCTTGCCCACCCTTCCGGCGACGGGACACGCGCGCAGCAGGGGCAGTTTCATGTACGAATTCGCGATCATCTGGGACTGGCTGGCGTTTGCGGTGCGCTGGCTGCACGTCATCACCGGGATCGCCTGGATCGGATCGTCCTTCTACTTCGTCGCGCTCGACCTCGGACTGAAGAAGGTGCCCCACCTGCCGCCCGGCGCCTATGGCGAGGAGTGGCAGGTGCATGGCGGCGGCTTCTACCACATCCAGAAATACCTCGTCGCGCCGGAACAGATGCCGGAGCATCTCGTCTGGTTCAAGTGGGAGAGCTATGCCACCTGGCTGTCCGGCTTCGCGATGCTCTGCATCGTCTACTATGCCGGCGCGGACCTTTTCCTCGTCGACCGCGCGGTCTGGGACGTGCCGGCCTGGGCGGCGATCCTGACCTCCCTCGCCTCGCTCTCGGTCGGCTGGCTGTTCTACGACAACCTCTGCAAGTCCAAACTGGCCGAGAGCCCGACGACGCTGATGGTGCTGCTGTTCTGCATCCTCGTCGTCATGGCCTGGGGTTATACCCACATCTTCACCGGCCGCGCCGCCCTGCTGCATCTCGGGGCGTTCACCGCGACGATCATGACGGCGAACGTCTTCTTCGTCATCATGCCGAACCAGCGGATCGTCGTCGATGATCTGAAGGCAGGTCGCACGCCGGATCCGAAAACCACTATCCGCTGGCGTTCGCGACGGAATGGAACTGGCTGATCGCGAGCCTCGTCTTCCTGATGGGCGTGACGATCCGGCACTATTTCAACACGATGCACGCCGGTCACAAGGCGCCGAACTGGACCTGGGCGGTGACGGCGATCATCTTCATCGTCATCATGTGGCTCTCGTCCGCCCCCGGCAGCCAGCCGGAGGAACTCGCCTCGCTGTCGCCCATGGAGCAGAAGTTCGCCAGCGCCGAGGGCTTCGGCGGCGTCGCCGACGTGGTGCGCGGCCGCTGCGGCATGTGCCACACCGCCGAGCCCTTCTGGCCCGGCGTCCACCGCGCGCCCAAGGGCGTGATGTTCGAGACCGACGCCGAGATCGCCGCCCACGCCCGCGAGATCTACCTGCAGGCCGGCCGCAGCCACGCCATGCCACCCGGCAACGTTTCGGAAATGGAGCCGGCGGAACGCAAGAAGATTGTCGAGTGGTACAAGGCGGCGACGGCGGGGTGACGGGCATCGGCGTGCAGACGTTAACCGCGCTGTCGCGCCGTCCCTGACAAGAAGGCAGTGGCCGGATAAGTAACCTGCATTGGCCTTCCCGCATGATACTTCACATGCTCAAAGCCACAATCCACGATGCCGCTGGCGACACCCAAGGTTTTTTCTATACGACTGGCCCACTACATATCCAGTCCCTGACGGATACGAGGGTCATCGGGACCGCGACAATCCTCGCAGGCCGTTTCGCGGGGGAGCAGATGACGGCTGTCATGACCGGCCGGGACTTCCTCACCCTGGATGGCAAGGTGAAGGAAATGGTCCAGGAGGTCGACGGCGTCGCACACTTCACCGCCACGTTCGACCGGGCGCTGCCGGCCGCGGCCTTCAACGGCTTCTCCGGCATGGTCGTGGCGCATGGCAACCGCTTCGACAACTACATCGGGGGCGATGGCAAGGCAGACAAGCTCTTCGGTGGTGGGGGAAGTGACGTTCTGGCCGGGGAATCGGGGCGGGACCTGCTGATGGGCGGCGACGGCCGGGACGATCTGACCGGCGGAATGAGCAGCGATCGGCTGGCCGGCGGGACCGGCGCCGACAGCTTCATCTATACCGACTCCCGGCACAGCCGCAGCGACGCCCGCGACGTCATCGTGGACTTCGAGCACGGGATCGACCGGATCGACCTCCGGCGGATCGACGCGGACACAACCGCGGGCAGGAACGGAGCCTTCGACTTCATCGGCAGCGACAGGTTCGACGGGTCGGCCGGTGTGGTGCGCTACAGCGACGGGATTCTCGCGGGCGACACAAACGGTGATCGCGTCGCGGATTTCCAGATCCGTCTTGCAAACGATCCCGTGATCGGCGCCGGCGACATCCTGCTGTAACGCCGGCCCCCGCTGGCGAAGCGCGCCCTTCTGTGACAGAAGCGCGGCGATCGACCAAAGGGACAAACAGCAATGGCAAAGGCCACGATCTTCAACGCCGCCGGCGACACGGACGAATTCTTCTATGTTACGGGCCGGCCCCGGCCGGTGTTCGAAGGCGATACGCGGCTCGTCGCCAAGGCCCGGATCACCGATGGCCCGCACGAGGGCGAGCAGGCGACGCTGGTCTTCGTCGGCACGCGGATCGGGACCACGCATGCGAAGATCACCAAGATCATCCAGAGCGTTGACGGCGACCAGCATTTCGCCCTGGAACTCGACCACGCGACCAGCCCCGTCGCGATCCTGCGCGGCACCTATGTCGAGCCGATCCGGCTGTTCGGCAACCGCCATGACAACCAGCTCGAAGGCGACCGGATGGCAGACCGGCTGTTCGGCAACGACGGCAACGACGTCCTGCTCGGCCGCAAGGGCCGCGACCTTCTGCAGGGCGAGGCGGGGCGGGACCGGCTGAACGGCGGAGAAGGCAGCGACCGGCTCGCCGGGGGCGGCGGCGCGGACACCTTCATCTTTGGCGACGCGTCTCACAGCCGGGCCGGCAGTCACCGCGACGTGATCGCCGACTTCGCGCACCGGACGGACCACATCGACCTCACCGGCATCGATGCCGACGAGGGCAGCCGCGGCAACGGCAGCTTCGACTTCATCGGCCGTGACGGTTTCAGCGGCGAGACCGGCGAGCTCCGCTATGCCAACGGCAAGCTGTCGGGCGACGTGGATGGCGACGGGTCGGCGGATTTCCAGATCGGGCTCGCCCACAACCCGACGCTGACCGAAGCCGACCTCCTGCTCTAGCCTTCCCGCGCCAGCCGCGCCTCGACCTCGGCGAGCGTCGGCATCGACGGCGCGGTGCCGGGGCGGGTGACGGAGATGCCGGCGGTGGCGCAGCCGAAGCGCACCGCCTCGACCGGATCGGCGCCGCGCGAGAGCGACACCGCAAAGCCCGCGTTGAACGCGTCACCGGCGCCGGTCGTCTCCACCACGGGACCGGAGCCGATGGCGGGGACGAGGACCGAGCGGCCGTGGCCGTGCAGCAGGGCGCCGCGGGCGCCGAGCGTGATGATCGCCGCCCCTGCCCCACGGGCGATCAGGCGGTCAGCGGCCACCCGTGCCGCCTCGGGGCCATCCACCGGCAGGCCGGCCAGCGCCTCGGCCTCGGTCTCGTTCGGGGTGACATAGTCGGCGAGCGCCAGCACCGAGTCCGGCAGGTCCATGGCCGGCGCCGGGTTCAGGATCGTGGTGACGCCGTGGGCGCGGGCGATCTCCAGCCCGCGGGCGGCCGCCGGCAGGGGCTGTTCC
Source organism: Amaricoccus sp. (assembly GCA_044223585.1). Classification (GTDB taxonomy): domain Bacteria; phylum Pseudomonadota; class Alphaproteobacteria; order Rhodobacterales; family Rhodobacteraceae; genus Amaricoccus. The sequence goes on along the minus strand of JBGALW010000029.1, from coordinate 9,454 downwards.
AGCTGGGTGATGAACACCGCGGCGCCGGCGATCAGGTCCGCCGCGGCCTCGAGGTCGGCAGGGGCCAGCCGGGCGGCCGCGCCGGGGCAGATGATGATCGCGTTGTCGCCGCTCTCCGCATCGACGAGGATGCAGGCGGCGCCGGTATAGCTGTCCGGGTCGGTGACCGCCGCCGACCGGACCCCGGCCTCCGCCCAGGTCGCGCGGGCCATGCCGGCGAAGGCGTCGTCGCCGAGCCGGGTGATGAAATGCGTTTCCGCACCGAGCCGGGCCGCGGCGACGGCCTGGTTCGACCCCTTGCCGCCGGGACCGAGCGCGAAGCTCTGCCCGAGGATCGTCTCGCCGACCCGCGGCATCCGGATTGCGCGATAGCTGGTGTCGGCGACGAAGACCCCGAGGATGGCGACGGTATTCGCGGTCGGCATGGCGGCCTCCTTCTCCGACTCAGGCGTCCGGCGGAATGACGCCCTTGCGCAGCGCGAAACAGCCGTAGAACCGCCGCTCCCCGGTCTGGATCACCGCGTAGGCCGCCCGCGCACGTTCGTAGAAGTCGTAGCGCTCGATGCCGATCATCGGCCAGGCCCGCCCCTCGGCCGCGTCGATCTCCGCCTGCACCTCGCGCTGCACATCGGGAATGGCGGCCGGGTCGCCGACCACCTCCATGCGGGCCGCGGCGTCGTCGACGAAGGAATCCAGCGGGTAGAGCGACAGGACCGCGCGGGCGACACGGGCAGCCGGCGCCTCGATGCGCAGGACCGTTCCGAGGATCGTCCTGGACGCAACTGATTCCGCAGGAAAATTCGTGTCCGCGAGGATCAGGTCGTCGCCATGACCCATGGCCCGCAGGGCGCGCAGCACGTCGGCGCTCAGGATCGGGTCGATCCCCTTCAGCATTGCTTTCCTCCCTTGCGCGGCACCGGCGTTCCCCCGTGCTCGACCCCTCGCTTCTAGCACGCGCGTCTCGCCAATCCACCACTCCCGCGGCTGTCCCCCCGGCCGGCGCCGATCCGCCGCCGAACTTGGATTCCGTCTCACGCACCCCCACCTGACGGAAAGGTGCGATCCTTGCGTGTCCCGGAACGGGTTTTCGCGCTACCATCGCTCGATCGTCGGGGGCGGCCGATGCCGCGACCCGATGGCAACGAAAAGAACGAGGACGGGCAGATGCAGACGGGACTTTCAGCGGCGGTGCGCCGCGCAACCATGGAGACGCGCGCCGGGCGGTTGCTGCGGCGCGCGTTCTTCGGCGCCCCGGTGCCGGCGGTGGCGATGGGCGTCCCGCCGCTGCAGGAGGCGGCGGTGCTGTTCGCGCCATCGGCCGCCCCCGAGGAGGTGCCGGAAGAGGATCCGGTTGCCCGGGTCGCGAACACGCTGGAACAACCGACGCTGGTGGCGGTGCCTTCGCAGGCCGCGGTGGTTCCCGAGCCGGAGCCCCCTGCGGAGGCGGATGAGCCGGAAGCGGATATTGTGGAGGCCCTGCCGGCGTCGGCGCCGGTCGTTCGACCCTTTGCCCTGGCTGCCTTCCCGTCGCTTTCAGTGCCGATGCTGGCCGCGCCGCGAGGGCGGCTTGACGACGTGATCCGCCTGCTCAGCGGCCGCACGAGGCCGGACGCGCCGGCGCCGAGCGTCGAGGTACCGGAGGGCGCACACTTCACCGGCCGCAGGTTCCAGTCGGATGCGGGCGTCCGCGAGTACCGGGTCTACGTCCCGGCGTCGCTGCAGGGCGAGGCGCCGCAGGGCCTTGTCCTGATGCTGCACGGCTGCACCCAGACGCCCGAGGACTTCGCCGTCGGCACCGGCATGAACGCGGTGGCCGAGGCGGAACGCCTGATCCTCGCCTACCCGGAGCAGACCCACGTGCAGAACGGCCAGCGGTGCTGGAACTGGTTCCGGCCGGACGACCAGCGCCGCGGCGGGGGCGAACCGGCGATCCTCGCCGGCCTGACTGAGGAGCTGGTGGAGGAGTTTGCGGTCCCGCGCGAGCGGGTGTTCGTTGCCGGCCTGTCGGCGGGCGGCGCAATGTCCGCGGTGCTGGGCGAGGCCTATCCCGACCTGGTCTCCGGGGTCGGCGTGCACTCAGGCGTCGCCTGCGGCAGCGCCCGGGACGCGCGCTCGGCGCTGGCCGCGATGCGCGGCCTCGTGGCCGCGGGCGGCCCGAGCGGCGTGGAAGGGCCGCGGACCATCGTGTTCCACGGCGACTCGGACACGACGGTGCATCCGTCGAACGCCGCCCGGCTGGTGGTGCGGGCGGTCGGGGACGGGGCGTCCGGCACCTGGGACACCCGTACCGTTGGCGGCCGGCAGGTGACGCGGTCGGTCACCCGCAACGGCGTCGATGGCCGCGAGGTCGAGCTCTGGATGATCGAGGGCGCAGGACACGCCTGGTCCGGCGGCAATCCGGCTGCGAGCTATGCCGAGGCCGGCGGACCCGACGCCTCGACGGAGATGGTGCGCTTCTTCCTCGCGGGCTGAGCCGTCAGCGGCCGATCACGAGGCAGCGCCCGGCGACGGCGTCGCCGCTGCCGGGAAGCGAGTGGTACGGCGGCGTCTGCTCGATCAGCCGCAGGCCGAGGCGGTCGATCCGCGACTGCAAGCCCGGCCAGACGGTGTCCTTGGCGGTGACGACGACGACCCCTTCCGGCCGGATGATCCGGATCAGCTCGTCGATACCCTCCGGCCCGACGTGGCCGGTGGTGAAGACCCCGGTGCAGACGACGGCGGCGTAGGTCGCGTCGGGAAACGGCAGCGGCTTGCCCAGCGCCGCTACGTATAGGTGGCGATAGACCCCCTTGCGCCGGGCGACCGCCAGCATCCCCTCGGATATGTCGAGCGCGTCGGCCTCCGGGTAGCCGACGATCCCGAGCCACTCGCCGACAAGGCCGGTGCCCGCGCCCGCGTCGAGGATCGGTCCGACGCCCGCCGGGACATGCCGCGCGAGCAGCGCCAGCGCGATGGCCGGATGGCGATAGCCCCACTGCGCCATCTCCGTGTCATAGCCCTCCGCCCAGGCGTCGTACTTGCGCGCCACCTCGTCGGCGCTCGATGAGTCATAGACCGCCCCCAGATTGCCGGTCGCTCCGGTCCCCGCCACACTCACCTCCATTGACGCCCCCGCCGGCATCATACTGAAGTCGTGCGGCAGGAGAAGCCGATGGAACCAGCCGAAGCCCTTGCCGGCATCCCGGGTCATGCCCACCGGGCGCAGGACGCCGCGCTCCGGCTCGGCGGCCTGACGAACCGGGTCTACAGGATCGGCGACGGGGCCGACCCCGTGGTGCTTCGGCTGCCGGGCAAGGGCACGGAGGCCTACATCGATCGCGCGGCCGAGGCGGTGAACGCCCGCGCCGCGGCGGCCGCCGGCGTCTCGCCCGCGGTGCTGCACGCCGGAGAGGACGGGGTCATGCTGACCACCTTCGTCCCGGCCGCCGCAACGATGACGCCGGACAGGTTCGCGACCCGCCCCGGCGCGGTGGAACGCGCTGCGGTGGCGCTGCGCCGCCTCCACACCGAGAGCGCGCCCTTCGCGGGGCGCTTCGAACTCTTCGCGATGATCGACGGATATCTCCGGCATCTCGGCGAGCTTGGCGCGACGCTGCCCGACGGCTACCACGCGGTCGTGGCGGAGGCGGAACCGGTGCGCGCGGCCCTTGCCGCGCATCCCGCGCCGCTCGCCCCCTGTCACTGCGATCCGCTGTGCGAGAACTTCCTCGACACCGGCGAACGGATGTGGATCGTGGACTGGGAATATGCCGGCAACAACGATCCGCTATGGGACCTCGGAGACCTTTCCGTCGAGGGTGGCTTCGACGCGGCGATGGACACCCGCCTCCTCGCCGCCTATTTCGGTCGCGCGCCGACAGCAGCGGAGGCCGGACGGATGGTGATCCACAAGGCGATGTGCGACCTGCTCTGGACCCTGTGGGGGCTCATCCAGCACGCAAACGGCAATCCGGCGGAGGATTTCTGGGCCTATGCCACGGGACGGTTCGAACGCTGCCGGTCGCTGATGGCGGACCCCGCCTTTGCCGGTCATGTCGCCGCCGCGGGGCAAATCGACAGGTGACCGCCCGCATGCAACTGGAATGCAACGAATGCGCAACGGTAATGCACGCTAGGGTTGCGCAAGAGAAGGGCGCCCCTATACTCGCGGCGCGTAGTCGTGTTCGGTGACTGACCGGTTGGGTAGTCGGTGATGCATATGGGTTCGAGGCTCTCGCCTGTCTGCCGGCCCGCGCGCGCCCGCCGGCAGGTCCGGCCCGCCCGTTCAGCAGCAAGCGTTTTTCATGAGGTCCTGGGATGACGTCAATGGCAGCAATAGAGGTTGTGGAGCCGACGGCGGGGGCGGGGGCGATCGTTCCGGCAATCCTGTGCGGCGGGTCGGGGTCGCGGCTCTGGCCGCTGTCGCGCAAGGATTTTGCCAAGCAGCATGTGCCGATCCTCGGCGGCGCCTCGCCGTTCCAGCGGACGCTTGAGCGGTTGAAGGGCGGGCTGTTCAGCGCGCCGATCGTGGTCAGCGGCGCCGGCTCGCGCTTCATGGTCGCCGACCAGGCGACCGAGGTTGGCGTCAGGACCGAGATCGCGCTGGAGCCGCAGGGCCGGGACACGCTGGCCGCGGTGACGCTGGCGGCGCTGCTCGCCGCGAAGCGTGACCCGCAGGCGATTGTCCTCGTCATGCCGTCGGATCACCTGATCCCCGACGTGGCCGGCTTTCAGGCCGCGGCGGCCGCGGCGGCGAAGGTCGCCGCGACCGGGCGGATCGTGACGCTCGGCATCAAACCGACCTTCCCCTCGTCGGCCTACGGCTACATCGCGCCGGGCGCGGAGATCGACGGCGGCGCCCACGTCGTCGACCGCTTCGTCGAGAAGCCGGACGAGGCAACGGCGAGCACGCTGATCGCGGCGGGCTGCCTGTGGAACGCCGGCATGTTCTGCTTCCGCGCCGACGCCGGCCTCGCCGAGATCGAGGCGCTTGCCCCCGAAGCGCTGGCCGCGGTCAGGGCGAGCATTGCCGAGGCGCAGGACGATCTCGGCGCGCTGAAACTCGGCCCGGCGTTTCTCGCCGCGCCGAAGATCAGCTTCGACCATGCCGTGATGGAAAAGACCAGGCGGGCGGCGGTGCTCGCCGCCCCGTTCGCCTGGTCGGACATCGGCGACTGGAAGGCGGTCTGGGAGCAGAGCCCGCGCGACGCCAGCGGCGTCGCGACCGAGGGCCGGGTGCACGCCCGGGACGTCAAGGACAGCTATATCCGCGCCGAGGGCCGACTCGTCGTCGCGCTCGGCGTCGAGGGTCTGGCGGTCGTCGATACCGCCGACGCCGTTCTGGTTGCACCGATCGAAAGGGCGCAGGAAATCAAGGGATTGGTCGCCGACCTTGAGGCTGGCGGCTTCGAGGAGGCGCACACCCCCGCGCGGGTGCACCGGCCGTGGGGCTGGTACCAGACCATGGACCTCGGCACCCGGTTCCGGGTGAAGCGGATCCTGGTCTGGCCGGGCAAGAAGCTCAGCCTTCAGAAGCACCACCATCGCAGCGAGCACTGGGTCTGCGTGCGTGGCACGGCGGAGGTCACCCGCGACGGCGAGGTCATCATGCTCCGCGAGAACGAGTCGGTTTACCTGCCGCTCGGCTGCTTCCACCGGCTGGCGAACCCCGGCAAGATTCCGGTGGAGATCGTCGAGGTGCAGACCGGCGCCTACCTCGAGGAGGACGACATCGTCCGCACCGAGGACGATTTCGGCCGCGCCGGCAGCTGATCGCCGCCCTGCCCTTCAGCCGCGGCGTCCGATCGCCGCGGCAAAGCCCGCGAGATAGTCGGCGAGCTGCTTGGCCACATCCTCGCTGACCAGCCGGCCTTCGCCGTCGAAGGCTGCACCGGCGCGCGAGACCATGAGCTTGCGGCCGAACCACGGGTCGGTGCCAAGCGTGCGGAGCACCGGCAGCCAGGCATTCTGCGACAGGATCGTGCCGAACCCGCCGGGCGACGCGCCGATCAGCGCCACCGGCTTGCCGCCGAACACCCGGCTCGCGTCGGCCGGCGGGCGGCTCATCCAGTCGATGGCATTCTTGAAGACGCCGGGGATGGCGTTGTTGTACTCCGGCGTGACCAGCAGCAGGCCGTCCGCCGCGGCGACCAGATCCTTCAGGCGGGCGACGGCGGGGGGGATCCCCTCTGCCGTCTCGAGGTCGGCGTCGTAGAGCGGGATGCCGTGGATCGTCTCCACCGCGATCTCCACACCCTCCGGCGCGTGCTCAGCCGCCGCGCGCAGCAATGCCGTGTTGAACGAGCCGCGCCGCAGGCTTCCCGAGATGCCGACGATCCTGAGCATGCGTTGCCTCCCGCTCCCCCTGCACAGTTAGCGTGAGGGGCCGTAGGGGCAACCGCCGCGTCACTGCAGGCCGGTCTCCTCGAGCAGGCCCTTCTTCTTCGCCTCGTAGTAGTAGCCACGGGCGTACCAGCCGACCGCCTCGTCCTCGTCGCCGTCAGCCACCAGCCAGGCGCCGCGCAGGTATTTCACCGCGTACTTGAGGTTTGTCTCGGCGTCGAGCAGCCCCTCCGGCCGGCCCTCATAACCCATGCTGCGGGCGGTCGCAGGCAGGATCTGCATCAGGCCGTAGTAGGGGCCGTTGCGCGCTTCGGGCCTGTGGGTGGATTCGCGGATCACGACGCGCTGCACCAGCTCCGGCGGGACCTGATAGGTGTGCGCATAGCGATCGATCAGCGCGCGCAGCTCCGGCGTCTCGTTCGGATAGAGCGCGGCACGGGAGGCCGGCGGCTCCTCGACGGTCACGGGCTGCTTGGCGCAGCCGGCAACGGCAGCCAGCGCGCAAAAAAGGATCGGGGCAACAAACGTGCGATAGCCTGCCTGCATGCGACTTCTCCGGCCGGTTGTTTACCCTTGATCCCTCGGGTCCCGGCCGGGTGTCAACGAAGCCGCCTGGCGCCTACCTCGATCGGCGCTTTTTCGCCGATGACGGCTTGCTGCCGCTGGTGCTGCCAAGCGTCCAGGCCTTGGTCATCTCCTTGATGAAGGCCTGCTGTTGCCGCTGGGCCTCGGCCATCCAGAGACCACGGCCGGCTCCGGCCGCCTTGTTGGCGGCGCTGAGCCACATGCTCATCCAGGGGTTCTTCACGGGCGCTGACCCTCCTGCTGCCGGAAGCGGTCAGTGCAGGCCGACCGCGAGGTCAGGATAGCGCATCGGGCCGGTGCGCTGATAGCCCCACCACCACCCGCCGCCCCACCAGGCGCGGGTTGCGGGCTGCGGCCGGCCCTCGGTCGGCCAGGAGAAGGTCGGCGCGACGATGTCCGTGCCGTTGAGCGTCCCGAGCGTGCAGTCCGCGCGCAGCGCCGGCGCGTCCGGCCCGAGGTCGGGGATGGTCAGGCGCACCGGCGTGACAACCGTCGCCGCGAAGAAGTCGCCCCCCGTGACGTGGCAGGTGGCGCCGGCGACCTCGGTCCAGGCCGGGCTGCCGTCAGCAGCGGGTGCGGCGGGGGTGAAGCTGCGCAGCGCAAGGGCGAGGCGACCCTCGCGGCCGGGCGGGACGACGTCGGCGCGCGAGCCCTGCAGCGCGACTTCCGGCAGGCCCCCGCCGCCGCCGTGGGGCGCGCCGAGCTGGTAGCCGCTTCCACCGCCACACCCGGCCAGCAGCAGCGCAAGGGCAATTCCGATCCGTCGCATGGGGCCTCCGTCGCGCTGCGGTCTGCCTGACGTTAAGCCCGGCGGTGGGGCCGGAGGCAAGCGGAATGCGCCGCGGCCGGGCATCGGGCATTAACCTGCCGTTTACGCTCTCGTTGACCCAAAGCCCCGCCACGGGCAGGCTCGTCGGAAACCAAACAGGAACATCCCGATGCGCGTTCCGCTGCTGCTTTGCCTCTGCCTGACGGTCGCCGCCTGCGCGGCGCAACCGCCGGGGGTGAAGCCTGTCGCCGGTGGCGAGAGCAAACGGGACGGGATCGTGACGATGGAGTCCTCGGGCACGATCTACAATCCGGTTTCGCCCGACTGGTCGGTCGCCGACGCCGCCGCCGACCGCCGTTGCCGGAGCTGGGGGTACGAGGGCGCCGCGTCCTATGCCGGATCGCAGGAAACCTGCCGCGCCTGGGACCGCTACGGCCGATGCTTCGCCAACCGGGTGACGCGCTTCTATCCCTGCTCCGGCGGGTGACGCCCGTCAGGATGCCGGCACCGGCACCCGAAGCTCGTTGTAGCGGGTGACGGGAACGCCGCTCGTCGCGCCGACGCCGCCGCCGGCCCAGCCGACGCCGACCCCGACCCCGCCCGCGGTCCCGGTTCCGACCGACACGCCGATCGCCGGCCATCCGCCAAGCCCGCCGGACCAAGCGGCCTCGGGCATCGCCGTCGCGGTTCCCGACGCGGCGCCATTGTGGCAGGTGACGGTGACCGGCGGCGCTGCCCTGCCATAGTCGGGGAGCAGCAACCGAGCGGGTGCGGTGAAGTCCGCGGTAAAGTAGGCGCTCTCGGCGCGACACGCGGCGCCCGGAATCTCCTGCCGGGTCGAGCCCTGCGGCACCGCCCGGACGACGAGCTGCGTCTCGCCCTGCGCGAGGGGAGCGGCCACGCCGCTTCGCGGTGCGACCGGCGCCAGCGGAACATTCGGCGGCGGCTGGGTTGGAGCGCAGGCGGCCGTGAACGCGGCGACCGTGATCAGAAGGCCGGCACTACGCCGCGCGAATGGCCTGCCGTTCGATTTCCGGCGCATCGTGGTTCCCTCCCCTGCTCCGTGCTCTGAGGCGACGTTCCGGGGAGGCTGATCGTTCCCTGCGGGGCGGTCAACAATGATTGCGGAAATCCTGGCGCCGGTTGCGTTTCACTGAACCGGCGCGCTTCGTTCAGACCGCCGAGCGGATCCGCCACGCGAGATAGAACTGCGCGCCGCCGATCGCGATCAACTCGATTCCGAGCAGCACGCCGAGCAGCCAGCTGGCAGCCTCGGGCAGGTTGGCGAACAGGATCGCGGCGCAGCCGATGGCGACGAGGCCGCTCGCCAGAACCCAGATCCAGTCGTCGAGCGGCCGGATCATCAGGGCGAAAACCACGCGGGTGATGCCGCTTATCAGGAACAGGACCAGCATCAGGAAGGTGACGGCGAGCAGACCGGTCGAGGGGTTCGAGACGAGCAGGTAGCCAACGAGGATCTCCAGCGCCAGCGTCACGACCTGCAGCCAGAAATAAGGCACCTGCGTCGCGCCCACGAGGCCGACGACCTGGACGAGGCCGCTGAGGATCAGCAGCCAGCCCAGCAGCGACACGACGCCCGCGCTGGCGAAGACCGGGAAGACGAGCGCAAGGACGCCGGCGACGACCATGACCCCGCCCTGTGCAAGAAACAGCCAGGAGCGGCGCCGGATGGTGTCCCGCACGGCAGCCCGCAGGACGGCCGAGGCCTCGTTCACGCTGATCGACATGGGGTCCCTCATCATTCACCCGCGCGGATCG
>JBGALW010000269.1:0-3893 GCA_044223585.1 Amaricoccus sp. | reverse complement strand
GCCTCGGTCAGGAGCGCGACGGCGCGGGACAGGTTCGCGTCGTTTCCGGCTTCCGGCGCCTCCGGATCGTCGGGCAGGTTGGCAAGACAGAAGGCCTTGTTGGCCACGGTGTTGGCGTATTCTTCGGGCATGGCCTCGACCGTGCGGACCTTCAGCGCCTCGTCGTAGGCGTCGAGCGCGCGCAGCCGGTTCTCCCATGGATGGGTCGTCGTGACGGCCTGCAGCGCATTTCCGAGATTGTTCTGCAGCATCGCATATTCGACCGGATGGTCGATCAGGGTGACGACTTCCAGCCCCTGCTCGAAGCACTGCACCGCCAGCGCCTCGCGCATCTTCGCGCTCTCGGAGGTGAAGGGGATCGACAGGAACGCGGTGGCCAGATTGTTCTGCAGGATCGCGAATTCCTGCGGGTAGGCCTTGCGGTCGAAGGTGCGCAGCGCCCGCTGATAGGCCGAGATCGCGTCCTGGATCCGGGCGTGACCGGTCGCGGCCAGCGTCTGCAGGATCACACCGAGATTCATCTCGGCCTCGGCGATTTCGGCGCCTCCGCCGCTGGCGACCAGCGTCGCGAGCGCCGTCTCGATCGCCTCGCGCGCCTCCGGCAGGCTGCCGCCGCTGCGGCCGGGCAGCGCCATGAGCGCCGTCGCGAGGCGGGCGCGGACGCGGGCCGCGAGCAGGGGATCGGATGTCGGGATCAGTTCCAGCGCGCGCCGGTAGAGGGTGACGGCGCCTTCTATGTCTGTCGGGCTCTTCGGCTTCTTCTGGAGCCCGGTCCCCATCTCCATCAGCATCTCTGCCCGCTCGGAGGCGCTCAACCCTTCGCGCTCGGCCATGGCGAGCGCGACGTTGACCTCGTCCTCGGTGCGTCCGCTGGCAGCCATTGATCCTCCCGTGCGCCTGATCGGCAACTTCATTTTCACTCAGTAAAGCATGTTGGCAGATGGCTGTCCATGGACATTGATGGTTGACAGGGAGCCTTGCGAGATCCGGGCAGGGTGACCGCAAGGGCAGCGTCCGCTGTCACCCACTTCGCGGGCAGGCCGGTGGCTTCCAGGCGTTCGATGCCGGCTTCGGCAAACGCATCGGGCGCCCGGGCGACGCGGTCGCCGGCGCGGTTGATGATCTTGAGAAGACATCCCCCGGCGTTGGTGCCGCGCACCGGCAGGACAAGGAGCTGGCCGTCCCGAACCAGCAGGATCACGGCGTCGACGCCCGCAAAATAGGTGTCGGCCACTGCCGCGGGCAGATAGACCGCCCCGTCGCGGATCGAAACCGCGGCATTCATGCCACCGCCTCCGCCCATTCGGCGGTGAGCGTGCGGATGCGGCCTGCGACCCGGACGGCCGCCGCGGCGACCTTCGGGGTAAGCTCCAGCCCGTATCCGAGGTCCGCGCCCTCGATCAGAAGCACCGCGACCGTGTGGGGAAAGGCGTCGCCGTAGATGCGCCGGCCTGCATAGAGCGCGTGGTCCCAGCGGAAGTCGTGGAGATTGAAACTGGCCGGCGGCGGGGCCTGCAGCTCGTCGCCGGGCACTTCGTAGATCGCGCCGGGATTGTCGCCTGGCGCGCGCGCGTCGACGATGACGAGGTGGCTTGCCCCGCGGGCGGGGTAGAGCACGGCCATTCCATCCGTCCCTGCGTCGAACAGCCGGACGTCACCGGCGGGCGGATCTTCGCGGAGCAGGGCGATCACCCGCGGGCCGACTCCGTCGTCGGTCCGGTTGGGATTGCCGCAGCCGATCACCGCGATCCCGGCCATCAGATCCGCCACAGCCGGCAGGACCAGTCCGGCTCGACCGGCAGTTCGAGCTCTGGCAGGTCGCACCAGCGCCGGTGCACATGGTAGTACATGTAGGTCTCGCAGGCCTGCTCCATGCCGTCGGACTCGACCACGTGGTCGGTGAACCCGGCGACCACCAGCTTCTTCCGGAGATCGCCGCCGGCCTCGGTGCGGAGCCGGGCCACGATGGCATTCACCGCCTCGCTGGTGCCCGCGCGGGGAAAGGCCTCTGTCTTCAGCCCGCCGGCGAGGAGCCCGGCGATCTCGTCGCGGATGGTCCTGTCTTCGACGGCCATGTCTTCCTCCGTCAGATGCGCCAGAGCCGGCACCACCAGTCCGACTCTGCAGGCAGGTTCAGCTCCGGCAGGTCGCACCAGCGGCGATGCACCAGGTAGTACATGCATTCCTGGCAGCGCATCTGCTCCTCGCCGTGCGGATGCAGGAGCCAGCCGGAGAGCACCAGCTTCTCGCGCAACTCGTTCGGCCCGAGGGCGCGCAGCTCGTCGAGGATCAGGGCGAATTCGCGGTCGGTCTCGGGGAAGGGATCGACCATCGTGGTCAGCCCCTCGTTGAGATGGTCGGCGATCATCCGCAGGAGCATGTCGTGCCCCGCCTCCTCGGGCGTGACGCCGTAGCGCTCGATGTAGTACGGTTCGCTGTCGGTCAGCGGGTTCGCTCGCGCTGGCGGCATCGTTGCAGCCCTCCCTTTTCCGAAGCGGACCGGCGGCCGGTTCATTCCGGCTGTCCGGCCCGTTCCGTTCGGTCACGCGGTACGGAACCGGGCCAGTTCCTCGCCCGTCCTGGCGTCATGCGCGTGCACGGTGCAGACAAGGCACGAGTCGTAGGACCGGCAGACGTGGCCGACCTCCACCGGATCGGCGGGGTTGGCGATCGGTGTTCCGATCAGCGCCTCCTCGATCGGTCCGCGCTCGCCGTCGGTCGCGCGGGGGCCGACGTTCCATGTCGTCGGCGCGATGATCTGGTAGTTCTTGATCTTGCCGCCCTGAACGTCGATCCAGTGGCAGAGCGCGCCGCGGATCGCCTCGGTCGCACCCCAGCCGCGCCCGTCCTTTTCCGTCGGCTTGACGTACCATTCGTCGTTCAGCCGGAATTCCCGCAGGCAATGCTCCGCCTGCCGGTAGAGCTTGCAGAATTCGTGCATCCTCGCGAAATGCCGCAGCATCACCGACGCGCCGCCCATCTTGCGGTACATGTCGAGCACCAGCGGATCGTGGTGCTGCCAGCTCTCGCCGTGGCTGCCGCCGGCGATCAGCTGGCGGGAGAGCGGGCCGGCCTCGAGGCGGCCATTCTCGATGTGACGCACCGCCGTCGACCATGAGTACTTGCCGTCCGGGTCGATCTCGTTCTTGGCGATCGGCTTCGTGGTGCGGTCGAAGGGATGCGTTTCGCGTCCCTCGTCGTACCAGGCATGAAGCGTGTCCTCGCGGGTGTTGATCTGGTCCATCAGCTTGTGGGTGTCGGACGCGCCGTCATAGACGCCCGACTTCATGATGACTGCCGCGTTGCGCCCCTCGATCGTCGGCTTCTGGTACTTGTCCTCGTGCGGCAGGTAGCCCCAGGAAATGTACTTCCCGTGGCCGGTGCCGTATTTGTCGAGGCCGATGTCCAGGCCCATCCGCCAGTAGAGGCCGAGGTCGGAGTCGGCGTGCGCGGGCGACTCGTCGAGCCAGGCCATGAAATCGTCGTAGGACTTGATCTGCTCGTAGCGCTCGAGCGTGCAGCCGAGCCAGTGCGATTCGAGCCAGTTGGCCTTGAAGTACTCGAGGATCGCCCAGGCGCGCGTGACGTCGGTGAGCGTCGGCGCGCACATCACGCCGCCGGGCACCATGTAGCTGGAGTGCGGCCACTGGCCGCCGAGCAGCGCGTAGATCTCGACCGGCTTGCCGGAGATCGTCACGCCGCGCTCGTAGGAGGTGCCGGTGAACGGCGCGAAGCGGCGGCAGGCTTCGTCGTAGAAGGTGCTGGCGCGGTACTTCTTGTTCGTCAGGTCGATCGCGTACAGGCCGTAGAAGTAGCGCGGCTGGCTCTGCAGGCTCTCGACGATCTGGCCGAGGTTGCGCGCCAGGATCGCGTTGCGCGGCACGTCGGTCTGC
>JBGALW010000028.1:0-30473 GCA_044223585.1 Amaricoccus sp. | reverse complement strand
GCACCCCTGCTGGCCGGGCAGGAGGCGCGGCTGGCTGCCCTGCCGCGCTTCGGGCGGGAGGTGTTTCTGAACCAGCGGCTGATCGAGACCGCCGCCCGGCTGGCGATCGTGCCATGGCCCTCGGTCGCAAGCCCGTCGAAGGCCTCCAAACGCGGGCTCGTCGCCGGTGTGCGGGACGATGCGTCGATGATGGCCGACATCTTCCGGGTGATCGGCCCGCTCGACTGTCTCCGCCAGATCCGGGCGATGAAGCGGCTCGCCGTCCGGGCCTGAACCGCGGCGTTTACAATTGCCGCAGGAATCGGCAGAAGCACCGCGCGCATTCTGGAGAGAGATGATGGGTTATCGGGTCGCCGTCGTCGGCGCCACGGGCAACGTGGGCCGCGAGATGCTGAACATCCTCGCCGAGCGGGAATTTCCCGTCGACGAGATCGTGGCGCTGGCCTCGAGGAAGAGCCTCGGGACCGAATGTTCGTTCGGCGACCGGACCCTCAAGACCCTCGATCTGGACGAATTCGACTTCACCGCCTGGGACATCGCGTTCTTTGCGATCGGCTCGGACGCGACGAAGAAGTATGCGCCTATCGCCGCGAAGGCCGGCTGCGTCGTCATCGACAACTCGTCGCTCTACCGCTACGACCCCGAGGTGCCGCTGATCGTGCCGGAGGTGAACCCCGACGCCGTGATGGGCTATGCGAAGAAAAACATCATCGCCAATCCGAACTGCTCCACCGCGCAGATGGTGGTGGCGCTGAAGCCGCTGCACGACCGGGCGAAGGTGAAGCGCGTCGTTGTCTCGACCTACCAGTCCGTCTCGGGCACCGGCAAGGAGGCGATGGACGAACTCTGGAACCAGACAAAGGGCATCTATGTCCCCGGTCAGGAGGTCGAGCCTTCGGTCTACCCGAAGCAGATCGCCTTCAACGTCATCCCGCACATCGACGTCTTCATGGAGGACGGCTCCACCAAGGAGGAGTGGAAGATGGTGGCGGAGACGAAGAAGATCGTCGATCCGTCGATCAAGGTGACGGCGACCTGCGTGCGCGTCCCGGTCTTCGTCGGCCATTCCGAGGCGGTGAACGTGGAGTTCGAGGAATTCCTCGACGAGGACGAGGCGCGCGACATCCTGCGCGAGGCGCCCGGCGTGCTCGTCGTCGACAAGCGCGAGGCCGGCGGCTACGTCACGCCGATCGAGTGCGTCGGCGAATATGCGACCTACGTCAGCCGCATCCGCCAGGATTCGACGGTCGAGAACGGACTGAACCTCTGGGTGGTGTCCGACAACCTGCGCAAGGGCGCCGCGCTCAATGCGGTGCAGATCGCGGAGTTGCTGGGTCGCCGGGTGCTGAGGAAGGGCTGACCGCCCGCCCGTCTGGCCCCTCGCGGAACGCTTCCGCGCGGGGCTCGATCACCGTCCTGCGGTCGATCGGGCTCCGCGTGCGGAAGGCCGCGCGGGCGAGCAGGTGGGCGCCGATCGGCGCCGTCGCCAGCATGAAGAGCAGGATCACCGCGATCTCCGCCGCCTGATACCAGCCGTCCGACAGGAGGAGGCCGGCGAGCAGACGAAGGCGAGGCCGAGCGTGCCGGCCTTGATGCCGGCATGCATCCGCGCGCAGAAGGCGTCGAAGCGAGACCTTCGCGCGGCCAGGCCCAAGCCGCTGCGACGAGGATCAGCAGGCTCGCGATCCACTCAGCCATCGCCGTCAGCACGGTCGGTCAGCACCTCGTAGGCGCAGGCAGGTAGCGAGGGCGATCAGCGCGAGGCCGATCGCGACGAAGGTATAGGCGTCCGACCCGGTCGCAGGCGGAAGACCTGGAAACGCCGACGATCAGCACCGAGACGAGGTCGAGCGCCACGATGCGGTCGGCCAGGGTCGGCCCGACCAGTACGCGCCAGACGCTGGCGACGAGCGCGACCAGCAGCAGCAGCATCGCGATGGCGAGCGCGGGGCCAGGCGCGGCGTCGAGACCAGGCGGGCAGGATCGTCGTCCTCCAGCACGTGCCTCGATCCTTGCTGACGTCGGCACCGGAGGTTGGCGTCGCCAAATCGGACGAGGAAACGGCGGATCGCGGCGTGCGGCACGGTCAGGCCGACATCGACGGTCAGCGTGCAGGCGTCGAAGTGCAGATGCCGTTCGCCGTCACCGTGATCTCCATGTCCGACGTCGCTCCGGTCAGCGGCACCGCGACGAAGGCCGGCCGGATCTGCCCCGGCTGGAGCACCGCGCGCGCAACCTGGATGCTCGAGGCCCAGAGGTCGCGGGCGAATGCCACGACGAGCAGCACGAAGGCGACAGGGCGCCTCATGGCCGCGGTCCCAGCACGGCGGCAACGTACGCGGCAGGATCGACGAGGCCGGCGGCAATCGAGGTCGCCGCCTCGACGAGGCCGCCCGCCCAGATCCCGCCGGCGACCAGCATCCCGGCAAGGATCAGCAGCGGCAGCAGCATTGCCGCCGGCAGCCTCTCGCTCGCCGCCGGCGCGTCGGGGGGCGGCGTGTCGGGCGGCGACCAGATCGCGCCCGACCAGAGCCGGGCCATGGCGAGCAGCGACAGGAAGCCGGTCACAAGCAGCGCCGCGGCCAGCAGCGGCTGCGCGTCCATCAGCGCCTGCAGCATCATGAACTTGCCCCAGAACCCCGCAAAGGGCGGGATGCCGGCGAGCGACAGTGCCGGGACGAGGAACAGCATGGCAACGCCCGCATGGTTGCGCCAGATCCCGCCGGTCTCGCCCAGCGTCTCGGATCCGGTCAGCCGGCGGATCGCCCCGCCAGAGAGAAAGAGGTTCGCCTTCACCGCCACGTCCTGCCAAAGCGTGAAGATCGCCCCGGCGAGCGCCAGCGGCGTGCCGACGCCAAGCCCGAGGACAATGGTGCCGATCGACGAGACGATGGTGAAGCCGAAGGTCCGGCGCAGCGTCGGCATCACGAGCGCACCCATCGCGCCAATCGCCATCGTGGCCAGCGATCCGGCAATGAGCAGCCCGGCGATCGGCGTCCCCTCCACCGGGTACACGAGCGTGAAGCTGCGGATGAGGGCGTAGACGCCGACCTTGGTCAGCAGCGCGGCGAACAGCGCCGAGGTCGGAAAGGACGGCGTGTGATAGCTCGCCGGCAGCCAGAAAAGCAGCGGAAACAGCGCGGCCTTGGCGCCGAAGGCGAAGATCAGGAAGGCGGCGGACGCAAGGATTGCCGTCTCGCCGCCCCGCCCGGCCAGCCGCCCGTGCAGGTCTGCCATGTTGAGCGCCCCCGTGGCGCCATAGAGCAGGCCGACGCCGGAAATGAACGCGACCGTCGCGATCAGGTTCAGCCCGACATACTTCGTCGCACCGTCGAGCGCCGCCGGACCACCGCCGAGGACCAGGAGGCCGAAGGAGGCGATCAGCATCACCTCGAACCAGACGTAGAGGTTGAAGATGTCCCCGGTCAGGAACGCGCCGCACAGCCCCGCGAGCAGCGCGTGGGTCAGCGGATGGTGGCCGTACCGCTCCTCGTCCTCGGTGAGGTCGGCAAGGCCGAAGGTGAGGGTCAGGAGGGCGACGAGCGCGGTCAGCAGCACCATGGTCGCGGAAAGTCCGTCGGCGACCATGGTGATGCCGAATGGCGCGGGCCAGCCGCCGGCCTGATCGGCGAAGGGTCCCGACCGGACGACCTGCACCAGGATCACCGCCGCGACCGCGAGCAGCGCCGCCGCACCGGCCATCGACAGGAGGCGCACCAGCCCGCGCCGCTGCCCGGCCAGGATGCAGGCGACCGCGGTGCCGAACGGGATGACGAGGGGCCAGAACAGAAGCATCAGTGGTCCCGCGCCTCGGGCTCGGCCACCCGCATCCGGTCCATCTCGGTGGTGCCGAAGGTGGCGAAGGCGCGGAAGGCGAGGGTGAGCGCAAAGACCATCAGCCCGAAGCCGATGACGATCGCCGTCAGGATCAGCGCCTGCGGCAGCGGGTTCGCCGCACCCTCGATCGTCGTCGCCCCGTCCGGCACCAGCGGCGGCCGGCCGAAGGTCAGCCGGCCGGCGGTGAAGATCAGAAGGTTGGCGGCGTTCGAGATCATCGTCAGCCCGAAGAGGTAGGGCAGCGTCCGGCCCGCCATCATCAGATAGGCGCCGCAGGCGACGAGAAGGCCGGTCAGGACGGCGAGCATCGGCTCCATCAGTCCTGCGCCTCCTCTTCCAGCGCAAACAGGATCGCGGCGACCGTGCCGAGGACGACGAGGTAGACCCCGAGGTCGAACAGCGGTACCGACCCGATCGGCGTCGGGTAGAAGGGCCACATGCCCTTGAGGAAGGCGCCCACCGCCAGCCCGCCCCAGAGGCCCGAGACGAGCGCGAACCCGAGCCCGGTGGCGGCGATCGCCTCCGGCCGGACGCGCAGCATCCGGCGGGCCGCGGCGATCCCCTCGGCCTTCTGCGTCAGCGCGATGGCGGTTGCGGCGAGCAGGCCGCCGATGAACCCGCCGCCCGGCGCGTTGTGGCCGCGAAAGAACACCACGACCGACAGGATGAGGATGGCCGGCGTCAGGATCCGCGTGGCGGTGGAGAGGATGAGCGACTTCACTTGGCCCTCCGCCCGGCCTTCAGCGCCGCGGTCGCCGCGAGCCCTGCGATGACGATGACCGAGATCTCCCCCAGCGTGTCAAAGCCGCGGAAGTCCACGAGGATCACGTTGACGATGTTGTGCCCGTGCGCCGCCGGCACGCTCTCCGCCTCGAAATAGCGGCTGAGGAGCGGGTCGGGGCTGGTGCCGAGCGTCGCGAGCAGCGCCCCGGTGACGGCAACGCCGAGCAGGACGGCAACCGCGACATTGCGGGGCTGGTAGGCGATGGCCCCGGTATCGGGAAACCGCGTCATCGCGGCGGCGAGGAACACCACGACGAGGATCTCGGCGAAGAGCTGCGTCATCGCCACGTCGACCGCGCCGTAGGCGACGAAGATGAGCGCGATCCCGGCG
This sequence comes from Amaricoccus sp., assembly GCA_044223585.1. GTDB lineage: Bacteria > Pseudomonadota > Alphaproteobacteria > Rhodobacterales > Rhodobacteraceae > Amaricoccus. The sequence continues at coordinate 25,522 of JBGALW010000028.1, read as the reverse complement.
CCGATGCCGCCGAGCGACGCGATGGCCGTGAGGCGCGTACGGGTGCGCAGCACGGCGATCGACGAGGCGGCGATCATCAGGGCCGGGCCCCAGTCGACCAGCTGGTCGCTCGGCTTCAACGACGGCCAGCTGCCCTGCCCGAGGGCCAGCGCCCCGGCGACCAGCAGCCCGAAGGCGAGGAAGGTCCGCCGCAGATAAGCCGTCATCTCGCCGCCCTGCAGCCGCCGGGTGACGGCGGCCGCGGTCGCGGTGACGGCGGAAAGCGCGATGATGTATCCGGATTCCGCCCGCGGGAGGTGCGGCTCCACGCGGGCAAGACCGGCGGTGACGCCGCCGAGGCCCCGATAGACGGCGATGCCGAGCGCCCAGGTCAGGAAGCTGAGACCGAGCGCCGGGTTGAGCCCGTGCCAGAGCGCGAGGTGGTGGTGCATCGCCTCGCCGGTCACGGAGCGCACCATCGGCGCGACGAAAATCCATTCGGCAAGCGACGGGACGCAGCCGAACAGGAGCCCGAGCACCGCGAGCAGCGCGGGGCCGATCCAGAGCGCCGCGGCAGGGTCGGCCGGCGGCTTCGGGCTGCGCCGCTCGCCCGTGAAGGGGCGCAGGGCGACGATTGCGGCGCAGGTCAGCATCAGCGCGCTCGCCACGAGGATCGCGGCGGTCGCGATCGGCCCCACGGCCTCGTAGCTCAGCTCCTTGGCGATGAAGCCGAGCAGCGGCGGCAGGCCCGCCATCGACAGCGCGGCGAGGGCGACGATCGCCGCGGTGCGCGGCATGGCCCGGGCGAGCCCGCCGACCGCGGTATGCTCGCGCGACCCGGCGCCCTTCTCGATGAGGCCGGTGGCGAGGAAGAGCGAGGCCTTGTAGAGCGCGTGGGTCAAGAGGAACGCCATTGCCGCTGTGACGGCTGCCGGCGTGCCGATGCCGAGCAGCAGGGTCAGGAGGCCGAGGCCCATGACGGTCGTATGGGCCAGCATCAGCTTCAGGTCGGACTGCCGCAGCGCCCACACCGAACCGAGCAGCATGGTGATGCCGCCGGCCGGCATGAGGATGCCGGCCCAGAGCTCGGTCCCGCCCAGCGACGGCGTCAGGCGCGCGATCAGGTAGACGCCCGCCTTCACCATCGTCGCGGAATGCAGGTAGGCGCTGACCGGCGTCGGCGCGGCCATGGCGTTCGGCAGCCAGAAGTGGAAGGGGAACTGCGCGGACTTCGTCAGGCAGCCGAGCAGGATCAGGAGCGCGATCGCCGGGTAGGCCGGATTCGCCCCGAGCGGCGGCAGCGCCGACAGCCGGCCCGTGCCGGCCACCTGCGCCAGCAGCACGAGGCCGGCGAGCAGGGCGAGGCCGCCGGCCGCAGTGACGAGCAGCGCCTGCAGCGCCGCCGCGCGGGCGGTCGCCCGGTCATGGTCGAAGCCGACCAGCAGCCACGAGGTGATCGTCGTGCCCTCCCAGAACAGGAAGAGCGTGATCATGTCGTCGGCCGTGACGAGGCCCAGCATCGAGATGGCAAAAGCGGAGAGCGTCGCGAGCAGTTTCCCGAGCCGGGCGTCGTTGCGGAAATAGGCCGACGCGTAAAGCAGGATCAGCGCGCCGATGCCGCAGATGAGGAGCGCGAAGGCAAGCGCCAGTCCATCGAGCCGGAAGGCGAAGGAGACGCCAAGGGCCGGCACCCAGTCCAGCACCCATTCCGGCGCGGCGCCCCCGGCGACCGGGCCGATGAATCGGGCGAACCAGAGGGTCGCCGCGGCAGCGGCGACCGCAGGGATCAGCCGCCATGGACCGGCGGGCGGTGCGTGCTCGGCGTCTGCCAGGTTTGTTCTCCCTCGTCGTCTCCTTTAGAAACCGGACGCGGGCGGCAATGCAAGGTGCTGTCGATCACTCGGACCGCTGCGGCGGCACGGCCTTGAGGTAGGCCGCAATGGCGTCGCGGTCGGAGGCCGGCAGCCGTGCGGCGTTGCGCTGGACCTCGGCCATCGACCCGCCGACGGTATCGAAGTCGGGCGTGAAGCCGCTTTCGAGGTAGCTGGCGATCTCGCCGGCGGTCCAGTCGAGACCGCCGGGCGTGATGTTCGGCACCCGCCCGCCGCCTTCGGCCGCGGGGGCGCCGGCGAGCCAGCGCGAGCGCTCGGTGCCGCCGGCCGCATTCCGCGGCGTGTGGCATTCGCCGCAATGGCCGGGACCTTCGACGAGGTAGCGGCCCCGCACCAGCTGCGGGTCCGATTCGTCGATCGCGACGACCGGCGTGGAATCGAGGAAGGCGAGCTTCCAGAGGCCGAGGCCGCGGCGGATGTTGTAGGGAAAGGCAAGGTCGTTGCCGGGCGGCCGGCCGGCGACCGGCGGGAGCGTCATGAGGAAGGCGTGGAGGTCGGCGACGTCACCGGGGACCATCCGGGTGTAGGACGGGTAGGGAAACGCCGGATAGAGGTGGCGCCCGGCGGGGTCGAGGCCGCGCAGCATGGCGTTGGCGAAGTCACCGGCGGACCATCCGCCGATGCCGTCTGTGGGGTCCGGCGAGATGTTGGGGACGGTGAACGTACCGAACGCTGTGGCGAGCTGCTGCCCCCCGCCGAGGCGAAGCGCCTCCTCTTCGGATGCCCCCTTGGCCGCATGGCAGGAGGCGCATCCGCCGGCCCAGAACACCAGTTCGCCACGCGCGGGATCGCCCGGTGGCAGCGCGGCGACCTCCGACGCACCGAGGCCGCGGGGCATGGTGAGGAGCCAGAAGCCCGCACCCGCCGCCACCGCGAGGCCGACGAGCCAGAGGAGGAGGAGGCGCCACACCGGGGGCGTCTTATTGCTTCAGGCGATAGGTGTCGTGGCAATCCTTGCAGGTTCCGAGGATCGGCTGGGCGAGGGCGGTGAAAGCCGCAACATCGGCCGGGCCGCTCTTGCCGGAGGCCGCGACCGCGGCGTTGGCCGCCTCGGCGAAATCGGCCAGTTCCGCCTGCCAGCCGGCGGCATCTTCCCAGATCTTCGGCGATGCGGCGCTCTCGCCGGTACTGCCCTCGGGGAAGAACGATCCGAACGCGCCCGCGGTGGCGGCAAAGGCCTGGATCGCCGCCTTGGCGACCGCAGGATTGTAGGGGATTTCGCCTTTCATCAGGCCGACAGACACGGCTGCGGCCGCGGCGTTGTTGTCCATCAGCAACTCGCGCGCCTTGATCGGGTCGTCCGCGGCGGCGGAGATGGACGAAACGGCGAGCGCGGCCAGCGTGGCTGCAAGGATGAAACGTCTCTTCACGGGAGCTCCCCCAGGCTTGCTTGCGTCCGGCGGAGTGTGCGCGACCGGACAGCCGTGTGCCAAGCGGGAACTGGAGCGCCGCGATCAGAGCGGCGTGAAGCCGTCCGTCGCGGCGTCGTAAACTTCCAGGTCGCCGTCGCGGATGTCCTTCCAGACGCCGTGGAGCTGAAGCCGGCCGTCGGTGACGGCCTCGGCGACGAACGGGAAGGTCATGAGGTTGCGAAGGCTGACCAGAACCGCCTCGCGTTCCAGCCGGGCGATGCGCGCCTCGTAGTCGAGGCCACGGCCCGCCAGCGTCTCGAAGCCCGGCTTCAGCAGCCGCAGCCAGGTGCCGACGAAGCTGGTCGGCGTGTCGAGGTCGGGCGCGAGGCCGGCCAGCATGTCGTGGCAGCCGCGCACCCCACCGCAGCCGCCGTGGCCCATGACGATCAGGTGCTCCACCTTGAGGGCGATGATCGCATACTCGATCGCCGCGGAGGTGCCGTGCGAGCGGCCGTCCGGGTCATGCGGCGGCACGAGGTTGGCGATGTTGCGGTGGATGAAGAAGTCGCCCGGCGTGCTGCCGAACACCTCGGAAATCAGCACGCGGCTGTCGCAGCAGGTGATGATCATCGCCTGCGGATGCTGCGCCTTCGCCGCCGCCTCGGCCCGCGCGGCGAGCTTTTCCGGGTGCCGGGTGGCCTTCCAGTCGCGATAGCGCTGGACGATGGCCTCCGGCAGCGGCCGCGCATGCTCCATCTCGATCCCCCGCCCGATTCGCTGTGCCGGATTTGGCTAAACTGCTGGGTAGTTTTCAATCAATGCTGCGCTGCGGCAACGAACAGTGTCAAGCATCCCTTTACGCATGGGCGCCAGATTGGCGGCGGGTGACGAGGGACCATCCCATGGGTGCAGAACTACATCACATCGCCGCGCGGGAAGACGCCGCGCTGGACACCAGCCGGATCCTGGTGCTCCGCCAGTCGCTGGGCGACCAGCGGTGCCGCGAGATCGTCGAGGAGGTGGTTTTCCACCTCTCGGACCGCCTGAGCCTGCTTCAGACGGCGCTGGAGACGGGCGACGCGGCGGAAGCCCAGATGCTGGCTTCCCGCCTGGCGAGCCTCAGCGAGCAGGTCGGCCTGTCGGTCTTTGCCCGCGTCTCGCGCGATCTCGGCGCCTGCCTCGCGCAGGGTGACGGGGTTGCCGCGGCGGCGGTGGAGGCACGCCTGGTCCGCCTCGGCGAGGAATCGCTGTTCTCGGTCATGCTCTACGCCGACCAGTCCGCGCTCTGAGGCCCGCAAGCCACTGGATTGCGCGCCTCTTCTCGGTCTAACTCGTCGGCATGACCGACGAGCCGCTGACCGACTCTCCCGCCGTGCCGCTGCACGTGGTGCCAGCCGATACCCTGACCGACTGGCTGTCCGGGCAGGCGCCGCCAGTCCGGGCCTGGGTCACCGCCAACGGCTTTCAGGCAGGGTTGGGTGACGTCCTCACCATCCCCTCTCCCGAGGGCGGCGTGGCCGCAGCCGTGGTCGGCTGGGGCACCGTGGCGGCGCGCCGGCGCGAGCGGTTCCATCTGGCGGGGGCGGCGGCGAGATTGCCGCCCGGCCGGTACTCGCTGGTCCCTGGCGAGACTGGAACAGCATCCGAAACCGAGGTGCTGGGATGGCAGCTTGCGGGATACCGCTTCGGACGGTACCGGACGGCAAAGGCGATGGGCGCCGAACTCGCCACGCCGCCCGGCGTTGACGGCGCCCGGGTCGCGCGACTGTCCGCCGCGGCTGCGTTGGCGCAGGATCTCATCAATACGCCGGCGCGCGACATGGGACCGGGGGCGCTGGAAGCGGCGTTCGCCGACCTCGGCGCCCGGCACGGCGCCGCCGTCTCGGTGACGCGGGGCCGCGACGCGCTGCTCGCGGCAAACCTGCCGATGATCGAGGCGGTGGGCGCGGCGGCGGCCGAGGCGCCGCGCCTGCTCGACCTTGCCTGGGGGCGGGAGGACGCCCCGAAGGTGACGCTCGTCGGGAAGGGCGTCTGCTTCGACACCGGCGGGCTCGACATCAAGCCCGCCTCGTCGATGGGCCTCATGAAGAAGGACATGGGCGGGGCGGCAACTGCGATGGGGCTCGCAGACCTCGTCATGGGCTTCGGGCTCGACGTGCGGCTGCGGCTGCTGGTGCCCGCGGTCGAGAACGCGATCTCCGCGCCAGCGATGCGGCCGGGAGACATTCTGCCGAGCCGCAAGGGGCTGACCGTCGAGGTGAACAACACCGATGCCGAGGGGCGGCTGGTGCTCGCCGATGCCCTGGCGCTGGCGGACGAGGAGGCGCCGGAGCTGATCATCAGCCTCGCGACGCTGACCGGCGCGGCGCGGGTGGCGCTCGGGCCGGACGTGCCGCCGTTCTTCACCGACGACGAGGCGCTGGCGGCCGATCTGGCGGCGGCCTCGCAGGCGGTGGCCGACCCACTGTGGAGACTGCCGTTCTGGGAGCCGTACGAGCCGATGATCGAGCCGGGGATCGCCGATCTCGACAACGCGCCGTCGGGCGGCATGGCCGGAGCGATCACCGCGGCCCTGTTCCTGCGGCGGTTCGTGACGGCGGCTCCGCGCTACCTGCACCTCGACATCTTCGGCTGGACGCCGGTCGCAAAGCCGGGACGGCCCAAGGGCGGGGCCTTCCAGGCGGCCCGGGCGGTGTTCGCGCTGCTGGAGGCGCGCTACGGCGTGGAGGCGCCGTGAACGCGTTTGCCGACCGACTGGTCCCCGCCCGCCCCGACCTCGCTGCCGAGACGCTGCGCCGCAGCGTCGTGGCCGAGCGCTATGTCGCCGGCCGGCCCTTCCAGGTTGCCGCGACGCTCCTCGACCTCGTCGCAAGGCCGGGCGGCGAGCGGGCGACCCAGCTTCTCCACGGCGAGGCCTTCACGGTCTATGAGGAGCGGCCCGACGGCCTTGCCTGGGGACAGGCCGAGCTTGACGGCTATGTCGGCTATGTCCGCGCTGACGGGCTCGAGCCGCTCCGCTGCCGGGGGCAGCGGGTGACGGCTGTCTGGTCGCATGTCTATTCCCGCCCCACGGTGCGCGGGACGGTCGAACGGGACCTGCCCTATCTCGCCGAGGTCGCCGTGTCCGGAACGACAGCCGGCTTTGCCCGGCTGCGCGGCGGCGGGCATGTGCCGCTGCCGCATCTGGCGCCGGCCGCCGCGGACTACGTGACGGAGGCCGAGCGGTTCGTCGGCGCCCCCTATCTCTGGGGCGGCCGGAGCGCCCGCGGCATCGACTGTTCCGGCCTCGTGCAACTCGCGATGCTCGGGTCCGGCAGGCCGGCGCCGCGCGATTCCGACATGCAGGCGGCGCTCCTCGGCAGCGTGCTGCCGCAGCGCGGATCGCTCCGGCGCGGCGACCTGGTGTTCTGGAAGGGGCATGTCGGCATCATGCGCGACCGCGACACGCTGCTGCACGCCAACGGCCACCATATGGCGGTGGCGTCCGAGCCGCTGGCCGGCGCGGCGGCGCGGATTGCCGCCGCGGGCGGCGGTCCGGTGACGGTGCGCCGGCGCCCCTGACGGGGACTGCGCGGCAAACCATCCCTCAGTGCGGGAAGCCGCCGGTTCTCTGGCCGCGGGCGAGGCCGAGGCCGACTTCCTCGGCGAGCGCGGCGAGTCCGAGGGCAAGGTCGGCACGGACGATGAGCGAGGCGATCAGCACCGCCTCCTCCCGCGCGCCTTCGGCGGCGAGCGAGACGAAGCGCGCGAACACGCACTCGTCGCCCCCGGCGCAGGGACATTCAAGCGCGTGGCCAAGCAGCGGCCGGCGGGCGTGGGTCGCGGTGGTGGCGAGCAGCGCGCCGAAATCGGACGCCAGCCGGTCGGCGACCGCGGGTCGGTGGCGCGCGGCGAGTTCGCGGTGCACCTCCTGCCGCCCCATCGGCCCCTCGCACCAGAGCCGCAGGCAGCGGATCACCTGACGCTCCAGCGGCGGCAGCTCCGCGAGGCGGCTCACCGGCGCACCACCCGGGTGGCGGGGCTGGACGCTCATTTCGTCAGGATCAGCTTGCCCTGGCGGGTGATGCGCAGCACGTAGCGCACCCCGTCGAGCATGATCTCCGCCTCGGGCCCGCCTTCGGTCAGCACGCGGGCGTCGTGTCGCGGGCGGGGCCGCTCGGGCTGGCGGCGGACCGCGGCGCTGCCGGTCGGCGCCGGGCCGCGATCCCAGAGATCGGCGAGGGCGGCCGCTATGGCCGGATCGGCCTTTGCCGCGGAGAGAATCGTCGCCAGCGACGGAATGTCGCCCTGGCTGGCGACAGCGGCTGGTGTGGTGTTACGCGGGTGCTGCATGCCATCGGCTCCGGTCGCGAGAATGTCGGGTCGCTGGCTGTCCGGTTTCGGACTGGCTACCACATGGATGATTAATTTACTCGGGTTCGTCAATCCAGATTCTTTTGGTCGGGTATCGTCGTTTCCGCGCGGTCTTGACGGCACACGCAGCGCGGGAGATATAGCGATGGGGGATAGCGCAAGCCGATCATTTCAACCGAAGGGTTATGCAATGTCCGAAGAGACCATTTCCCGGGGCCGCGGCAGGCGGCCTGCTGCCAAGGTGGCGCAGGAGGAGGACTCGGCCCTGGCGACAGCCACCGAGAACGCCCTCGAGACGATCAGCGCCCGGGTGCTCGACGCCGAGGAGGCGACGGCGCAGGCGGTCGCCCGGGCAACCGAGGCGCTGAACGCGGCGGTGGCCGCGGCCGAAGCGCAGGCGCACCAGGCGGTCGAGCGGCTCGCCGAGACCCGGCGTGCCGCCGAAGCTGCGGCGGAGCAGATCCGGACGCAGATCGCGGCGGCCAAAGGTGAGGGCGAAGCGGCGGCCGGCGGGCTGTCGCGGCGCGTCGGCGAGCATATGAAGACCGCCGAGGCCGCGCTCGAAGCCGCGGCCCGGCTGGCTGGCGAGCGGCTCGAGACGCGGGTCGCCCAGGCCGTGGCGGAAGGCGAGCGGGCTCTGCAGCGGGTGACCGAGCATTTCGACACGCAGGCCGCCGCTGCGCAGGAGGCCGGGCGCCAGACCGTCACCCACGCCCGCACGGCGCTGCGGGGCACCGAGGCTGCGGGCGTCGCGCTGCTCGACGGGATGACCGAGGTCGGCCGCCAGCTCGCGGACTTTGCGGACACCCGAATCCGGCACGACATCGAGATGCAGAGCGCGCTGATGAACTGCCGCAGCCTTGGCGAGCTCAGCAGCGTCTACGCCCGCTTCGTGCGCGAGGCGATGGCGCAGTATTCCGCCGAGGCAAGCCGGACGCTGCGCACGGGCGCGGCGGCCGCGCTGAAGTCGGCGGAACGCTCGCGGTTGTAAAAGCCTCAGGGCGCTGCCAATCTGCCGGTTCGGCCGCGGGAAGAAGGGCGGCCGGATCGGGAGGTCCTGATGCCGCTTTCGCCGTCCGGCGCCCTCGTCGTCATCGACGTCCAGAACGACTTCTGTCCCGGCGGCGCCCTTGCGGTCGCCGACGGGGATGCGGTCATCACCCCGATCAACCGGATCGCCCACGGATTTCCGGTGCGGGTCTTCACGCAGGACTGGCACGCGCCGGACCACCGGTCGTTCGCGGCGAGCCATGCCGGCGCGAGCCCGTTTTCCGTGACCGACATGCCCTATGGCCCGCAGGTTCTGTGGCCGGTGCACTGCGTGCAGGGCACGCCGGGGGCGGAGTTCCATCCGCGGCTCGTCACCGACAATGCGGACATGGTGCTGCGGAAGGGCTTTCGCCCGCATGTCGACAGCTATTCCGCCTTCTACGAGAACGACCGGACGACGCCCACCGGCCTCGCGGGCTATCTGCGGGAGCGGGGGGTTGGCGAGGTCTGGCTGGCGGGGCTCGCCACCGATTTCTGCGTCGCCTATTCGGCGCTCGATGCCGTGCGGCTGGGGTTCCGCGTCACGCTGCTGGAGGACGCCTGCCGGGAGATCGACCTCGACGGCTCGCATGCCGCCGCGATGTCCGGCATGCGTGCCGCCGGCGTCGTGCTGGCGCGCACCGGCGACCTGGCGGTGCCGGCATGACCGACATCGCAACCCGCGTCTACGACCATGCCTGGCGGATCGACCCGGTGGTCCGGTCGCTGCTCGACACGGACTTCTACAAGCTTCTGATGTTGCAGACGGTTTTCCGCCGCCACGCCGACGTTCGGGTGGAGTTCAGCCTGATCAACCGCTCCCGGGACGTCCCGCTCGCCCGGCTGATCGACGAGGAGGACCTCCGGGCGCAGCTCGACCACATCCGCGGGCTGCGGCTGACGCGGGGCGAGAGCACCTGGCTGCGGGGCAATACCTTCTATGGCAAGCGGTGGATGTTCGGGCCGGACTTCATGGCCTGGCTCGAGGATTTCCAGATGCCGGAATACCGGCTGGAGCGGCGGGGGGACCAGTACGAGCTGACCTTCGAGGGGTCCTGGCCGCAGGCGATGATGTGGGAGATCCCGGCGCTGGCGGTGCTGATGGAGCTGCGCAGCCGGGCGGTGCTGAAGGCGATGGGCAAGTTCGAGCTGCAGGTGCTCTATGCCCGCGCGACGACCCGGCTCTGGGAAAAGATCGAGCATCTGCGAAGGCTTGCGGACCTCCGGATCTCGGACTTCGGGACCCGGCGGCGGCATTCGTTCCTGTGGCAGGACTGGTGCGTGCAGGCGATGATCGAGGGGTTGGGCGAGAAGTTCCAGGGGTCCTCCAACTGCCTGATCGCGATGCGGCGGGACATCGAGGCGATCGGCACCAACGCCCACGAGCTGCCGATGGTCTATGCGGCGCTGGCGGAGGATGACGCGGCGCTGCTGGAGGCGCCCTATCGGGTCCTGGAGAACTGGCATCAGGACTATGACGGCAATCTTCGTATAATCCTTCCAGACACTTACGGGACGAAGGGCTTCCTGGAGCGGGCGCCGGAGTGGCTGGCGTCGTGGACGGGGATCCGGATCGATTCCGGGCGGCCGGAGGAAGGGGCGGAGACGGCGATCGCCTGGTGGGAGAGCCGGGGGCAGGATCCGCGGGAGAAGCTCGTCATCTTCTCGGACGGGCTCGACGTCGACCGGATCGAGGCGCTCTACGCGCGCTTCCACGGCCGGGTGAAGATCGGCTTCGGCTGGGGCACGCTTTTGACGAACGATTTCAGAGGCTTCGCGCCGGACGACGCGCTGCGCCCGTTCAGTCTCGTCTGCAAGGCGATCAGCGCCAACGGGCGGCCGACCGTCAAGCTCAGCGACAATCCGGCCAAGGCGCTGGGGCCGGCGGACCAGGTGGAGCGCTACCGGCGGGTGTTCGGGGTGGGCGCGCAGGTGGCCGAGCCGGTGCTGGTCTGAGGCCGTTAACCACCGCGCCGGACCCCGGTGCATGGGTGGTACAACCCATGCACATCGCGTGCACAATCCATGCACCACCCGCGCCGGAGCCGCCGGGCCGCAAGGAGGTTAACGCCGCGCCGCCCTGCCCTCCTGAACATCCGGTGAGGTCCGCGGCCGGGCGCTTGCGCGCCGGGCGGGCAGCGGCCAAGCTCGGGCGATGCAAGAAGCCACCGCGATCCGATCCGCCATGCCGATGATGCGCCGGGCCACCCTCGCCCTTCTGGCACTGGTGATCGCCATCCCCCTGCTCCTCGGCGCGCTGGTGCTGCAGCGCCGGCCGACGGTCACGGCGCTCGGCCCCCCCGACGCGGCGAGCGCGGCGGAGGCGCGGGACGTGGCGCGCGACCTCGTCGGGCTGATCGCGAGCGAGGGCGCCGACGGACGCTGGTCGGTCCGCGAGGACGGCCTCAACGCGGTGCTCGCCTCCGGCCAGCGGCTGGTGCCCGGCGCCTACGGGCAGGCCCGGGTGGCGCCGGAGGGCCTCGCCATCGACGTGTCGGCCGGCGGGCCGCTGCTGCCGGCGGGCCTGTGGCTGAACCTCCGGCTGGTGGCGGCGCCGTCGGAGGACGGCTTCCGGCTGTCGGAGGCGCGGCTCGGCCGGCTGCCGCTGCCGCCCGGCCTGGTGCTGGCGGCGGCGCGGATGGGGCTCGACCTCATGCTCGGCGACGGGCTCGGCACCGCGACGCTCGACGCCGTGCAGGCGGTGCGGCTGTCGCCGCCCGAGGCGACCGTGGTGCTGCGCGCCGACCCGGACGGGCGCGTCGCGCTGTTCCAGCGGCTGCGCGACCGGGCGCTGGAGCGGGGCGCCAGCGCGGCGGTGCGCGACCAGGTCTATGTGCAGCTCTGGTACCTCGACCGGGCGGTCCGGGCCGGCGAGCTGCCGCGGCAGGGCAGCGCCCTGCCGTATCTGCGCCGGGCGCTGGAGACGGCGGCCTTCGAGGCCGGCCGCAACCCGGAGCGGCCGGACGAGGAGACGCTGCGCGGCGCGCTCTACGCCCTCGCGCTCTATTGCGGCGATCCCGAATTCGGCGCGCCGATGGGTCTGAACCTCCGGCGCGACATGCGCGGCAAGGGCAACGGCTGCGGCGGAACGACGCTCGGCGGGCGCGACGACCTGCGCAAGCATTTCGTGATGTCGGCCGGGATCTATGCCGCGACCACCGGCGGCACCGCGACCTTCGGGGTGGGCGAGCTGAAGGAGCTGCTCGACACCAACGCCGGCGGCTCCGGCTTCAGCTTCGACGACATGGCGGCCGACGCGGCCGGCCTCCGGTTCGGCGAGATGCTGATGGCGACGCCCCGCGCCGACTGGCCGGCGCTGGCGGCACGGCTCACAGACGAGACGACGCTGATGCCGCCGATCGACGGCCTGCCGACGCGGCTGAGCGAAGCGGAGTTCCGCGCCCGGTTCGGCGACGTCGACAGCCCGGCCTATGCGGCGATGGTGGCGGAGATCGACGACCGGGTGGACGCGCTGCCGCTGTACCGGGAGTAGGGGGCGGAGGGGGCGGGTTGCACGGTTCCCCCGCCCGTCCGTGGCGCCCCCGATGCAGATGTCCCCGCCGATGCGTCAGCATCGGCAGCGCCTGCCTGCCCCCCGGCAGGCGCTTCGCGCCAGCCCAGGCAGGCGCTGCCGCTGGCCTTGAGGCGGTGGCGCGGGAGCCGGGGGAGGCCGCTGGCGCGGGGGCAATGGCCGCCTCCCCCGGATACGACCGCTGTGCGGACAAACCTGCCGTCCGGCGAGCCGAGTGTCGGCTCCGGGTAGGGTCAAGGTCCGTCGCTTGGTCAGCGGGCGTCCGGGTTCATCATTTCGCGCATGATCGCGTCGGTGTCGAAGTCCACGCTCGCCTGCCGCGGCGGATAGTCCTCGAACGAGGTGAAGAACTGCTGCACCACGGCCATCGCCGGTGCCAGCGCCCACGAGCGGTTCTCCTGCCACTCGTCGAAGCCGCGGGCCTCATGGAAGCGTTCGAACGGGTCGAGGTCGAGCCGTGTGATCAGCGGCGTCATCAGCGTGCTCTGGATTCCATTGAACCACTTGTCCTGCTCGGTGAACAGGAACTTCCACTCGTGGAAGCGAACCCCGTGGAACTTCGTCTCGGTGAAGAAGAAGAACTCGTTGCGATTGCTCGGTCCGCTCTGGGTCAGGATCGGCGTCTGGTCGTAGCCGTCGAGATGAACCCTGTAGGTGGTGCCGCCAATCTCGGCGCCATCGAGCAGATCCTCCTTGAGGTCGGGCTGGCCGAGTTGGGACATGATGGTCGGTATCCAGTCCTCCATTGACATCAGCTCGCCGGTGGTGGTGCCCTCGGGGATCACCCCCGGCCACTTGACCGCCATCGGCACCTTGAAGCCTCCCTCGTAGCCGCCGACGCCCTTCTCGCCGCGGAACGGCTGGTTGCCGCCGTCGGGCCAGGAATTCGAGGCTGCGCCGTTGTCGGTCGAGAACATGACCATGGTGTTGTCGGCGATTCCGAGTTCGTCGAGGAGCGCCAGGAGCTCGCCGACGTCGTCGTCCATCTCGGTCATGCCGTCGGCGTAGACGTTGCCGGTGCCCGTGATGCCGTCGTAGTGGCCGTCGAGGTTGGTGCGATAGTGCATCCGCGTGGTATTGTGCCAGACGAAGAACGGCTCGCCCGCCTCCGCCGCCTCGGTGATGAAGCGCTTGGACTCCTCCAGCACATCCTGGTCGAGTGTCCGCTGCTTCTCCTGGCCGAACGGGCCGAGATCCTCGATCTGCTGCTCGCCGCCCTCGGGCGCGGCGAAGGAATGGATGATGCCGCGCTGACCAAAGCCCGCCGCCTCGATCGCCTCGGTCGGGTAGTCAGCCTGCTCGGTGTATTCGCCGGCATTGAGATGGTAAAGGATGCCGTAGAACTCGTCGAACCCATGCGCCGTCGGCAGGTGTTCGTCGCGGTCGCCGAGGTGGTTCTTGCCGAACTGGCCCGTGCGATAGCCGAGCGGCTTCAGCATCTCGGCCAACGTCGGATCCTCGGCTTGGAGACCCTGCTCCGCGCCCGGCAGCCCGACCGTGGCGAGGCCGACGCGCAGGGGATACTGCCCGGTAATGAAGGCGGCGCGCCCCGCCGTGCAGGACGCCTGCGCGTAGTGGTCCATGAACAGCATCCCCTCGTCGGCGATGCGGTCGATGTTCGGGGTCTCGCAGCACATCATGCCGCGGTGGTAGGCAGAGATGTTCCACATCCCGACGTCGTCGCCCCATATGACGAGGATGTTCGGGCGAGCCCCCTCCTGCGCCATGGCGCCGGTTGAAACGATGGCGAGCGCGATGGCGCCCGCAGCTATGGCTCTCAGCATCGCAGTTCCTCCCTGCTGTTTCGGTTTCGAGTTGACAATAGAATGGCGGGTTTCGAATGATTGTCCGTTCGATGACAATCCTGGTTGAGATGAAAGAATCGGACAGAGACCTGTTGCGAAAGCGGGGATGGCTCTCCCGCACCTCACCGGAGTTTCAGGATGCGGTGCTGGAGCGATGCGATCTCCTGAAGCTGGGACCCGGCACGCCGGTATTTCTCGCGGGAGACGATACCGGGGGAATGTTCGGCATCGTCGACGGCTGGGTCGAGCTGCATCTGCCCGCGCCGGGAGGAGCCGCAACGCTCGCTCATATCGACGGGCCGGGCGCGTGGTTCGGGGATCTCGCGGCGCTCAAGGGCCATTCGCGGCGGTTTTCGCTGGTCACTCGAACGAACGCGCGGCTGTTGCGCCTGTCGCGGTCGGAAATGCAGCGCCTCTGCGATGATGTTCCGCGGCGCTGGCGGTACGTGGCGGACCTCGTGGCCGACAACCTGAGCATCGCCATTGACGTTGTGGAAGCGCTGCGGCGGCGTGACGTCGTCGAGCGCATGGCGCTCACGCTACTGGCCGTGGCCGACGATACGGGCGATCTGAGCGTGACCCAGTCGGATCTCGCGGAGCTCGCCTGTCTCTCGCGCGGCACGGTCAACGGTGCCCTCGCCGCACTCGAGGAACGCGGCCTGATCGAACGGCGCTATCGCGAGGTCGAGATCCAAAGCGTCGAGGGCTTGGCCAAGCTCGTCGGCAGGTCCTGAGCGCTGCAGCCGGACATTCGACAACGTATCGCGAAGTGTATCTCCGGGCTCGGTGCTGCCGTTCGCCGCGACGGTCACTAATTCCGCAAACGGCCGCGAGCGGACTTCGGGGGGCTGACGCTTTCCGTAGCACGCGTTCCCAAACACACCCCCCGCGCCACGCCCGGCTTCCCATCCCCTCCCTGCCGCGTTAAGGGCGTGCTCCGCGAGGGAGGGTGCGTGCCATGTTCAACAGCTTCGGCCACCTGTTCCGGGTCACCACCTGGGGCGAGAGCCACGGGCCGGCGCTCGGCTGTGTCGTCGACGGGGTGCCGCCGGGGATCGCGCTGGCGCCCGGCGACATCCAGCCGTGGCTCGACGCGCGGCGGCCGGGGCAGAGCCGCTTCACCACCCAGCGGCAGGAGGCCGACGCGGTCGAGATCCTGTCGGGCACCTTCGAGGGGCGGACCACCGGCTCGCCGGTGTCGCTCCTGATCCGCAACACCGACCAGCGGTCAAAGGACTATGGCGACATCGCCGCGAAGTTCCGCCCCGGTCATGCGGACATCACCTATCACCTGAAGTACGGCCTGCGCGACTATCGCGGCGGCGGGCGGTCCTCGGCGCGGGAGACGGCGGCGCGGGTTGCCGCCGGGGGCGTGGCGCGGGCGGTGCTCGCCGTGCTCGCGCCCGGCCTTCGGGTGCGCGGGGCGCTGGTGCAGGTCGGCGACCGGGTGATCGACCGGGCGGCCTGGGACTGGGACGAGGTGCCGCGCAATCCGTTCTGGTCGCCGGACGCCGCCGCGGCGGAGGACTGGGCCGGGTATCTCGACGGGCTGCGCAAGTCCGGCAACTCGGTCGGGGCGGTGGTCGAGTTGGTGGCGGAGGGGGTGCCGGCCGGGCTCGGTGCGCCGGTCTATGCCAAGCTCGACAGCGACCTCGCGATGGCGCTGATGACGATCAACGCGGTGAAGGGGGTGGAGATCGGCGCGGGCTTTGCCGCCGCGGCGCTGACCGGGGTCGAGAATGCCGACGAGATCAGCATGGGCAACGACGGCCCGCGCTTTTCCTCGAACCACGCCGGCGGCATCCTCGGCGGCATCTCGACCGGGCAGGAGGTGGTGGCGCGGTTCGCGGTCAAGCCGACCTCCTCGATCCTGACCCCGCGCCGGACGATCACGGTGACGGGCGAGGAGACGGAGATCGTCACCAAGGGACGGCACGACCCCTGCGTCGGCATCCGCGCCGTGCCGGTGGGCGAGGCGATGATGGCCTGCGTGATCCTCGACCACCTGCTGCTGCACCGCGGACAGGTCGGGGACGCGGGCGGCCGCATCGGCTGACCCGCGGCGGCGTTCCGGATCGGGCGTCGGCGGTTGCACGGCTGCCGCGACATCTCGACAGGGCAATCGGCGGCGCCTGACCGGGCTGGCGCAAAGCGCCGGCCTGCCGGTCAGCGGCTGGCCGTCTCGCGCTTGTCGAGGTAGCGGCCGCCGTAGTGCTCGACCAGCGCCGCCATGTCCTCCAGCCGCAGCGGCGCGCGCAGGAGGCCGCGGGCGTTCGGCACCAGCTGCAGGATGGCGCTGTCGGAGAAGAAGCCGCGGGCGGTGACGGCAATGATCGGCATCTCCGGATTGCGGTAGGTGGCGAAGTCGGCGACCTGGATCGCCTCGCCCTGCGGCAGCTCCATGTCGAGCACCAGCACGTCGAACGGCTGGCGGCGCAGCGCCTCGAGCGATTCCGGCGCGTCGGCGGCAAGCGTGCAGACACATCCCTGCCGGGCAAGAAAACCTGCCCAGATGCCCGCGAGGTCACGATTGTGCTCGACGATCAGGATTTGCACGTGCTTGGCTCCGTCCGCGGCAGGCGATCCGCGGCGCTCGATTATAGAGCGGGATCGACCGGCCGAAAAGCCGACGGGCGACGGAGGCGGAGTTTTGCGAGGCCCAGACGAATTGGGGTGACAGGGCTGCTTCCGGAGTGGTGTACCAGCGGGCAAACCGATCCTTGAGGGACAGTTGGGAGGGAAGACCATGGCAAGCGACATTGTGATTCTGGACGGCGCCAGGACGGCGATCGGCACCTTCGGCGGGAGTCTCTCGGCGATTCCGCCGATCACGCTCGCCGCGACCGCGGCGAAGGAGGCGCTGGCCCGGGCGGGGGTCGAGGGGGCGCAGATCGGGCAGGTCGTGTTCGGCCACGTCATCAACACGGTACCGCGCGACATGTATCTCAGCCGCGCTGCGGCGATGGAGGCCGGGGTACCCGAGGACGCGCCGGCAATGAACGTCAACCGGCTGTGCGGGTCGGGCGCGCAGGCGATCGTCTCGTGCATCCAGTCCCTGTCGCTCGGCGACGCGGACTTCGCCCTCGCCGGTGGCGCCGAGAGCATGTCGCGCTCGCCCTACGCGCTGACGAGCGCCCGCTGGGGCCAGAAGATGGGTGACACCGCCGCGCTCGACATGATGGTGGGCGCCCTCACCTGCCCGTTCGGCACCGGCCACATGGGCGTGACCGCGGAGAATGTCGCCGCCGAGCACGGAATCGACCGGGCGGCGCAGGACGCCTTCGCGGTGGAGAGCCAGAACCGGGCGCAGGCGGCGATCGCCGCCGGGCGGTTTGCCGATCAGATCGTGCCGGTCGAGATCATGGTGAAGCGCGAGAAGGTCGGCTTCGCCACCGACGAGCATCCGAAGGCGACCACGACCGAGGGGCTTGCCAAGCTGAAGCCGGCCTTCCGCAAGGAGGGAACGGTGACCGCGGGCAACGCCAGCGGCCTCAACGACGGTGCGGGCGCGGTGGTGCTGGCGACGGCGGAAGCGGCCGAGAAGGCCGGGCTGAAGCCGAAGGCGCGGATCCTCGGCTATGCGATCGCCGGCGTGCGGCCGGACGTGATGGGGATCGGGCCGATCCCGGCGGTGCGCAAGGTCCTTGCAGCAACCGGGCTGACGGCGGCGGACTTCGACGTCATCGAATCGAACGAGGCGTTCGCGGCGCAGGCGCTGGCCGTGAACAAGGAACTCGGGCTCGACGCGGCGAAGGTGAACCCGAATGGCGGGGCGATCGCCCTCGGCCATCCGATCGGCGCGACCGGCGCGATCCTGACGATCAAGGCGCTCTACGAGCTGGAGCGGACCGGCGGGCGGCGCGGGCTCGTCACGATGTGCATCGGCGGCGGGCAGGGCATCGCGCTGGCCTTCGAGCGCATCGGCGCGTGACTTCTGGGGCGGCCGGACCGACCGGCCGCCCTGCGAAACTTGGGGGCCGGCAGCGGACGCTGCCCCCCTGGCGAATCAGGCGGCTTTCGCGGGCCGGCGGCGACGCACGACAAGGGCGGCGCCGAGGGCCGACAGGACCATCGGCAGGGTTGCCGGCAGCGGGACCGGCGACGGCGTGGGCGTGCCGCCGCCGCCCGGCGTGGCGGAGCCGAAGGTGATGTTGTCAAAGGCGATCTGGTTGATCGTGCCGCCGAAATCGATGGACTTGGCAGTCCCCGAAAAGCTGATCCCTGTCGCGACGAGCGGGCTGAACGCGCCCGTGGGATCGGGCGCACCGTTGAAGGGCGTGAGCGGCAGGGCGAGCGTCGCGAGCGCGGTGCCGGTGGCGTCGAGCCCGTCGTAGACGGTGATCGAGCCCGGATTGTTGATCGCGGAATAGTAGAAGGAGAATCCGGTGTCGAAGCCGGCGGCGTAGTTCAGCGTGGCCGCGGTGCCGGTCAGGAAGAACATGACGGTGCTGGGACTCGGCTCGCCGCCGATGTTGCCGGTGCCCCCGGCGTCCTCGTCGATGATCGCGAGGGCGTTCGCGCTGAAGCCGGCGCCGAGGTTGGCTCCGGACGAGCCGGATCCGCCGGTGCCACCGTTGTAGAAGTTGCCGATCGGTTCCAGATTCTGCAGGCCCTCGAAGTCGAGCGTGACCGTGGCTGCGTTTGTCGGAACCGCGGCTGCAGCCGCTGCAAGCCCCACGAACGCGAGACAAACCTTGCTTATCCCGTGAGGCAAAACACCAAAATCCATTCCCACCATCCCTGAAAATGCCTTGTTCAACGCAACATGGTTAACACGAAGGCCGGGCGCAGGGAACGATGCATGCGCGCGGGGGATGTGCCCCGGCCCTGAGCACGCATCGATCCGGCCGCGTGACGGCGAGGCGGCTTGTTCCGCGCCGCGGATGGCCCTATGCCGATGGTGCAGCGCGAGAGGAGGCGAGAGGCATGGCCACACCCATCGTAACCGTGTTCGGCGGCTCGGGCTTTGTCGGCCGGTACATCTGCCAACGGCTGGCGAGGGCCGGATGGCGGGTGCGGGTCGCGGTGCGACGTCCCAACGAGGCCGGCTTCGTGCGCCCCTATGGCGCCGTCGGGCAGGTGGAGCCGCTGCAGGCGAACCTGCGGGACGAAGCCTCGACGCGCCGGGCGATCCAGGGCGCGGACGCGGTGGTGAACTGCGTCGGGATCATGGTGGAGAACGGCAAGCAGACCTTCGGCGGCATCGTCGAGGAGGGCGCGGCCCGTGTGGCGCGGCTCGCCGCCGAGGCCGGGTGCACCAAGCTCGTCCACATTTCGTCCATCGGCGCCGACGCGGGCAGCGACAGCGCCTATGCCGCGGCGAAGGGCAAGGCCGAGGCGGCGGTCACGGCGGCCTTTCCGGGCGCGGTCATCCTGCGGCCCTCGGTGATCTTCGGCAGCGACGACACCTTCCTCAACCGGTTCGGGGCAATGGCGCGGACCTTCCCGGTGCTGCCGGTGATCGGGGCGGAAACGAAGTTCCAGCCGGTCTATGTCGACGACGTCGCGGCTGCGGCGGTCGCGGCGGTGACGGGCGACGTGGCGCCGGGCGTCTACGAGCTCGGCGGGCCGGAGGTCCTGACGTTCCGGCAGCTGATGGAGCGGGTCCTGACCGTCACCGAGCGCCGGCGGCTGCTCGTGACGATGCCGGGCGGGGTGGCACGGCTGATGGCCCGGACGCTCGACTTCGTGCAGCGGCTGACCGGCGGGCTGGTCGAGAACGGGGTTCTGACGCAGGACCAGCTGCGCCTGCTCGGCAGGGACAATGTGGTAGCGGCGGGGGCGCCGGGGCTCGAGGAGCTCGGGGTGAAGCCCACGGCGATGGAAGCGGTTCTGGAGGGGTACATGTACGCGTATCGTCCGCACGGGCAGTTCGACGAGATAACGGCATCGGCGCGCAACCTGCGCGGCGAGCAGGACCTGCGGGCCTGACGTCTTGGAGCAGTCATCGTTGCTGGTTGCGGCCCTCCTCGGGGTTCTCGAGGGGCTGACCGAGTTCATTCCCGTATCGTCCACCGGCCACATCCTGCTGGCCGGGCATTTCCTCGGGTTCCATTCCACCGGCAAGACGTTCGAGGTGCTGATCCAGCTCGGCGCGATCCTCGCCATCCTCATCGTCTACTTCCACCGGCTGGTGACGCTGTTCCTGGCGGTGCCGACCGATCCGAGGGCGCGGCGCTTCGTCCTCGCGGTGCTGGTCGCCTTCCTGCCGGCGGTGGTCGCCGGCGTGCTGGGGCACGACATCATCAAGCGGGTGCTGTTCGAGACGCCGACGCTGATCGCGGTGATGCTGATCCTTGGCGGCTTCGTGCTGCTGTGGGTCGACAGGCGGCCCGACACGGCGGTCTATCACGACGTGATGGACTATCCCCTGCCCTTGGCGCTGAAGATCGGCCTTTTCCAGTGCCTTGCGCTCATCCCGGGGGTGTCGCGGTCCGGCTCGACCATCGTCGGCGCGCTGCTGATGGGCGCGGACAAGCGGTCGGCGGCGGAGTTCTCGTTCTTCCTGTCGATGCCGACCATGGCCGGGGCCTTCGCCTACGACCTCTACAAGAACCGCGACCTGCTGAGCATGGACGACGCGGAACTGATCGCGGTGGGGTTCATCTGCGCCTTCCTCGCCGCGCTGTTCGTCGTGCGGCGGCTGCTCGATTTCGTTTCCCGCCGCGGCTATGCGCTGTTCGGCTGGTGGCGAATCGTGGTCGGCGGTGCGGCACTAATTGGGCTGCTACTTCAGGGTGAGCTGTTCTGAGGCAGGACGGTCAGTATCTCTGACCGTCTTTTTGCACATTTTTTCATCGCCCATGCGGGTTTCGACCGCCTACCGGAAAGAAGGTAAGCATGGGTGACTTTTCTTTGCAGGTGAAGCCTCTATAAGCGGAGGCACAAGGACGCAGGCGTGCGCGGGGTGGCGGCGCGTGCCTGGCGACTCGGGGAACGTCTCAGGATGAGGATTGGTCATGGCTGCTAACATCATGCTGAAGTTCGTGACCGTGAAGCGCGACATGCCGGCGAAGCGGGTCGCCGAGGAGCGGCGCGAGGACTTCGCCGAGATCTACCGCCAGTTTGCGGCGGAAAAGGCCGCCGAGCAGGCCAGCCGCTGCAGCCAGTGCGGCGTGCCGTACTGCCAGACGCACTGCCCGCTGCACAACAACATCCCCGACTGGCTGAAGCTGACCGCAGAGGGACGGCTGCGCGAGGCCTACGAGACCAGTCAGGCCACCAACACTTTCCCCGAGATCTGCGGCCGGATCTGCCCGCAGGACCGGCTCTGCGAAGGCAACTGCGTGATCGAGCAGTCGGGCCACGGCACGGTAACGATCGGCGCGGTCGAGAAGTACATCACGGACACCGCCTGGGCCGAGGGTTGGGTGCAGCCGGTGAAGCCCTATGCCGAGCGGCCCGAGAGCGTCGGGATCATCGGCGCCGGCCCCGGCGGCCTCGCCGCGGCGGACGCGCTGCGCCGGCTCGGATTCCAGGTCACGGTCTACGACCGCTACGACCGTGCGGGCGGGCTGCTGACCTACGGCATTCCCGGCTTCAAGCTGGAGAAGGACGTGGTGATGCGCCGCGCCGAGCAGCTGGCCGCGGGGGGCGTGACCTTCCGGCTGAACTGCAACGTCGGCGAGGACATCAGCTTCGACGAGCTGCGGGCCGCGCATGACGCGGTGCTGATCGCAGTCGGCGTCTACAAGTCGCGCGACCTCGGCGGGCCGGGGTCGGGGCTGCCCGGGATCGTGAAGGCGATCGACTACCTGACCGCCTCGAACCGCAAGGGCTTCGGCGACGAGGTGGCGGACTATGACAGCGGCGTGCTGAACGCCGCCGGCAAGCGGGTGGTGGTGATCGGCGGCGGCGACACGGCGATGGACTGCGTGCGCACGGCGGTCCGCCAGGGCGCGGCCAAGGTGACGTGCCTCTATCGCCGCGACCGGGCGAACATGCCGGGCAGCCAGCGCGAGACGCAGAATGCCGAGGAAGAGGGCGTCGAGTTCGCCTGGCTGACCGCGCCCAAGGGATTCATCGGCGACGGGACGGTTTCCGGCGTGCGGGTGACCCGGATGCGCCTCGGCGCGCCGGACGCCTCGGGCCGTCAGATGCCGGAGGAGATCCCGGACGCGGACTATACCGAGCCGGCGGAGCTGGTCATCAAGGCGCTGGGCTTCGAGCCCGAGGAGCTGCCGAAGATGTGGGGCGCCGACGGCCTCGACGTCACGCGCTGGGGCACGGTGAAGGCGGACTTCGTCACCAAGACCACCAGCCTCGACGGGGTCTTTGCCGCCGGCGACATCGTGCGGGGCGCGAGCCTCGTCGTCTGGGCGATCCGCGACGGGCGCGAGGCGGCGGCCAGCATCGCCGAGTGGCTCGACAACCGCACCGCCGCGGTGGCGGCCGAATAGCGATGGCCGTCGCCCTCGCCCGTCAGAGGCCGGCTGCCTTGCGGAGCGCGGCGTCGGCGCGGGCCTGCCTGCCCTTTGCCGTCCGCCTTGAAAACCCCTTCCGTTCAAGCCGGCGGCCGATGCGCGCATCGGCCTGCCCCAGCCAGGAGTGACACCATGACGATCTATGACGAGGCCTGGGTCGCCCGGATGGAGGCGGAGTATGCCCGCCTGGAAGCCGAGGGTCTGTACCATCCCGAGCAGGAGCACGCCTCCTGCGGCGTCGGGCTCGTCGTCGCGATCGACGGCAAGCCGCGGCGGCAGGTGGTGGAGAGCGGGATCAAGGCGCTGAGCGCGATCTGGCACCGCGGGGCGGTGGACGCCGACGGCAAGACCGGCGACGGCGCGGGCATTCACGTGCAGATTCCGGTGGCGTTCTTCGAGGACCAGGTGCGGCGCACCGGGCACCAGCCGCGCGGCGAGCGGCTCGCGGTCGGGCAGATCTTCCTGCCGCGCAGCGACTTCGGTGCGCAGGAGGCGGCGCGGACCATCGTCGAGACCGAAGTTCTGCGGATGGGCTACTACATCTATGGCTGGCGCCATGTGCCGGTCGACACCAGCGTCCTCGGGCAGAAGGCCAACGCCACGCGGCCGGAGATCGAGCAGATCCTCATCTCGAATGCGAAGGGCGTCGACGAGGAGACGTTCGAGCGCGAGCTCTATGTGATCCGGCGGCGGATCGAGAAGGCAGGCGCGGGGATCCGCGATCTCTACATCTGCTCGATGAGCTGCCGGTCGGTGATCTACAAGGGGATGATGCTGGCAGAGCATGTCAGCGTCTTCTACCCCGACCTGCAGGATCCGCGTTTCGTCAGCGCCTTCGCGATCTATCACCAGCGCTATTCGACCAACACCTTCCCGCGCTGGTGGCTGGCGCAGCCGTTCCGGATGCTGGCGCACAACGGCGAGATCAACACGATCAAGGGCAACCTCAACTGGCTGAAAAGCCACGAGATCCGCATGTCGTCGGACTATTTCGGCGAGCTTGCCGAGGACATCAAGCCGATCGTGCTGCCGGGGTCGTCCGACTCCGCGGCGCTCGACAACGTGTTCGAGGTGCTGGTGCGGGCGGGGCGGATCGCACCGATGGCCAAGTCGATGCTGGTGCCCGAGGCCTGGTCCAAGCTCGCGACCAAGATGCCGCAGGCCTGGCAGGACATGTACGCCTATTCCAACGCGGTGATGGAGCCGTGGGACGGGCCGGCGGCGCTCGCCATGACCGACGGGCGCTGGGTATGCGGCGGGCTCGACCGCAACGGCCTCCGGCCGATGCGCTATGTCGTCACCGGCGACGGGCTGGTGATCGCCGGGTCCGAGGCCGGGATGGTGCCGACCGACGACCTCACCTGCGTCGAGAAGGGCGCGCTCGGACCGGGGCAGCTGCTCGCCGTCGACATGGGATCGGGCGAGCTCTACCACGATTCGGAAATCAAGGACCTGATGGCGGCAAGCCAGCCCTTCGGGGAGTGGGTCGGGTCGATCATCGACCTTGAGGTGCTGGGCGAGGACACCGAGGAACGGCCGAAGTTCGAGGGCGCGGAGCTGCGCCGCCGGCAGATCGCGGCTGGCTACTCGGTGGAAGAGCTCGAGGTCGTGCTGCACGCGATGGCCGAGGACGGCAAGGAGGCGATCGGCTCGATGGGCGACGACACGCCGCCTGCGGTGCTGTCGGCCAAGTACCGTCCGCTCAGCCACTATTTCCGGCAGAACTTCAGCCAGGTGACCAACCCGCCGATCGACTCGCTGCGCGAGCATCGGGTGATGAGCCTCAAGACGCGGTTCGGCAACCTGAAGAACGTGCTCGACCAGGACAACAGCCAGACCGAGATCCTGCAGCTGGAGAGCCCGTTCGTCTCCAACGCGCATTTCGACGCGATGGTGCGGCAGTTCGGAACCGGCGCGGTGGAGATCGACTGCACCTTTGCCGCCGACGGGTCGGCTGACGCGCTGTCCGCCGGGCTCGCGCGCATCCGCGCGGAGGCCGAGGAAGCGGTCCGGGCGGGCGCGAACCACCTGATCCTGAGCGACTGCGAACAGGGCGAGGACCGGGTTGCGATGCCGATGATCCTCGCGACCAGCGCGGTGCATTCGTGGCTGACCCGCAAGGGCCTCCGGACCTTCACCTCGCTCAACGTGCGGTCGGGCGAGTGCATCGACCCGCACTATTTCGCGGTGCTCATCGGCTCGGGCGCGACGACGGTCAACGCCTATCTGGCGCAGGATTCGATTGCCGACCGGATCGCGCGGGGGCTGATCCCCGGCACGCTCGACGAGGCGGTCGGGCGTTTCCGCACGGCCGTGGACCAGGGCCTGCTCAAGATCATGTCGAAGATGGGGATCAGCGTGATCTCCAGCTATCGCGGCGGCCTGAACTTCGAGGCGGTCGGCCTCAGCCGGGCGATGGTGGCGGAGTATTTCCCCGGAATGCTGAGCCGTATCTCCGGCATCGGCATCAGCGGCGTGCAGCGGCAGGCTGAGACGATGCATGCCCGCGGCTGGCGCGGGACCGACGCGATCCTGCCGATCGGCGGCTTCTACAAGGCGCGGCGCTCGGGCGAGACGCACGCCTGGGAAGCGCGGACGATGCATATCCTGCAGTCTGCCTGCGACAAGGGCAGCTACGACATCTGGAAGCAGTATTCGAAGGCGATGCAGCAGCGTCCGCCGATCCAGCTGCGCGACCTGCTCGACTTCCAGCCGAAGTCCGGCCCGGTGCCGCTCGACAGCGTCGAGTCGATCACCGCGATCCGCAAGCGGTTCGTGACGCCGGGCATGAGCCTCGGCGCGCTCGGGCCGGAGGCGCACAAGACGCTGAACGTTGCGATGAACCGCATCGGCGCCAAGAGCGATTCGGGCGAGGGCGGCGAGGATCCGGCGCACTACGTGCCGGAGCCGAACGGCGACAATCCGAGCGCGAAGATCAAGCAGGTGGCGTCCGGGCGGTTCGGCGTGACGGCCGACTACCTCAACCACTGCGAGGAGCTGGAGATCAAGGTCGCGCAGGGCGCCAAGCCCGGCGAGGGCGGCCAGCTGCCCGGCATCAAGGTGACCGAGCTCATCGCGCGCCTGCGGCACTCGACGCCCGGGGTGACCCTGATCTCGCCGCCGCCGCACCACGACATCTACTCGATCGAAGATCTGG
>JBGALW010000268.1:0-3745 GCA_044223585.1 Amaricoccus sp. | reverse complement strand
GTCTTCGCTGCCGAGCAGTCCGGCCAGTGCGCAGGCGCTGAACCCGGTCTTGAAGGCCAGCGACGCGTCGTCCCCGGCGCCCGCCTTGTTGACGACGACCTCGTGGCCGGCGCCGGCGTTGTTCAGCAGGGTCGCGGGCGCGTTCCACGCTCAACCGGTTGGTCGTATCCGCGGTGGCGCCGCCGAGGCCGATATAGGGCGGTCAGGTTGGCGCGGCGGCCTGGCCTCGGTCACACTGCTGGTGAAGGTCACGAGGGCGTGTTGATCACCATCTGCCCGGCGGCCCCGCGTGGGCCGACCGATGGTGATGAGCGTGGTCGAGCCGGCGGCGCCGCCGGTGCCGATGTCGACGCTCTTGGTGCGCTTGCCAGCGGCGGTGATCCCGGTGCCGAGGCCATAGCTCGCGGTCGCGGTCGCGGTGCCGAAGGCGGCGACGGGGTGCTCGAAGGTCCAGCTGCCGGTCACGGTTGTATCGAGCGCGGCGCCGGTCAGGGTGGTGTCGCCGTCCGGAAGGCCATAGATCCGCGTCGTCCCGGGGGTGAGGCCTGCGAGCTCGAACCGCGCCTGCCTCGACGGATCGGCATCGTCCTGCAGCACGAAGGTGGCGTCGGTCAGGGCTCCCGCGGTCAGCGGCGCCCAGGCGGCGAGGCCGGCGCGCCAGACGGATCTGCGCCGTCGCCTTGTCCCAGACGATCCAGCCGTCGCGGGGCGTGTGGAACGCCCAGGCGCCGTCCTGCCAGGCGGCGTCCCCCCTGCCAGGACGGTGGTGTAGCGACGATCAGCTTTGCCCCTCGGCCGGAATGACCGGACCGCCCAGGGCGCCGGTGGGCGACGCGGCGATGATCCGCGCTCTCCCGCCGCGCTCTACAGCGAGATCTGGATCAGGGCGTCGAGCAGGCGCAGGCTCTCGTTCACGGTGACATGCTTCTGCGCCTGATTGGCGGCGAGATAGGGCAACCCGAGGTTCGGGGTGGCGGGCATGGGGGTTCTCCTGAAGGATTGATGCGTGCTGCGATCAGGCGGCAGCTCGCCGGCCGCGCCGCCGAGCACGCCGTCTGGAAGACGCGGAAGTGACCGATGGTGACCGGCGCGCCGAAATCGGCGATATCATCGCGGCGGTGTAGGTGAAGGCCGGGGTGGTCAGGCCGGAGACGGTGCGCACCACGGTGTCGCCGTCAAGGATCTCCAGATCGTAGCTTTCTCCGAGGTCTCGGCGAGCGCCGCCTGCTCAAAGTTGGCTGTCGCCCGGAGAGCGCCCCGCGTCCGCCGGACCCAGGACAGCGCCAGATCGCCGCCGGGCAACACGCGCTGGTTGCACCTGGGCTCCAGGCCGAGGCCCTGGCCAGCAGGGTGAAGCTGAGGCCGAGGTTCAGCGGATCGCCGGCGCCGCGGTCGCCCGGCCCCGACGCGCCAGTTCCAGGGCAGGCCGATCTCGGCGAGCTCGCCGATGGCGAGGTTGAAGACGCTCGCGTCGAGAACCACCACGCGCGCCGTCGGGGTCGGCGCGCCGATGGAATCCTCGGTGCCGAGCTGACCGCGCAAGGCCGGGTGAGCCGCCAGCGGCCGCTGCCGATCAGTTTCCGCGGCGCCGAATTGCAGCACCTCCCAGATCTCCTGGCGCGGATCTTGACGGCAGCGCGTTCGCCCTGGGCCAGCAGCTGATCGTCGGTGACGCTCGCAGCAGCTCGAGCCCATATCCGCGCCCACCAGCGCGTTCGCCTTCTCGAAGCCAGCCACACCGGCCCGGGCGGCAGCGCGGCGGCGAGGGTGCCGAACCGGCCGGGCTGGTCCAGGAGGTCGAAGGCCTCGAACCCGTCGAGGGTGGCCGAGCGCCAGACCACCGCGGAGCCGTACCAGGGCGCGGCAAAAGCGGCGGCATAGGGCCGATGCGCGGGCGCGTCCTCGGTCAGCTGCGGCAGATCGAGGAAGGCGACCTCGGGCGGGCCGAACACGGTCGGCACGGCCGCGACCGGGGGCCGCGCCGGGCCGCTCGGCAGGCCATAGATCGACGCATCGGTCCGCCGCGCCTCGATGCGCCGCGCCTCGCCATCTGCGATCCGCAGCAGCGCGAAGTCCTGGGCGCGTCCGTCATGGGCGATCCGCACCACGTCGGTCGGGTCGAGCGCGAGCCGCGAGGGCGGCAGGGCGAAGGTGGCTTCCTCGCGCCCGGCCCAGTCCTCGAGAAGGGCGCGGCGGGCGTTGCGGTCGGCGAGCTCTGCCGGATGGGCGATCGGGAACTGCTCGGCGCGAATGCGCGCGGTATCGACGGTGATCCGGCGGGCTTCGACAGTGAGTGCGTCATAGGCCTCGTCCGGGCTCAGGAGCCGCCATTTCAGCACGCGGGGCAGCTCGGTCTCCTGCGCCCGGGTGAAGCTGATGTCCTCGCTCTGCCCGGCCTCCGAGACCACCAGTTCGTCGGCGGTGATCTCGGCCACGGCCGCCCGGCCGCGGGGCACGAAGCGCAGCACGCCCTGGCTTTCCACCATGTCGAAGCCGAAATAGCGCGCCAGCGGCTCGATCGAGGCACGCGGGCTTTCCAGCGCCGCGACCGCGAAGCCGGGGACGGTGTCGGCCAGCGCCGTTGTGTCGAGAAAGCCCGCCGGAAGCCCCGAGCGCAGGCAGAGCTCGCGGATCAGGTCCGCAAGGCTCGCGGCCCCGAGCCGCCCGGTCAGCCAGTGCCCCAGCTGCCAGTTGCCGGCATCGCCCCAGACATCCGTCCGCCCCGGAAAGGCCGGGTAGGGCCGGGCATCCCAGGTCCAGAGCGCGATTTCCGCGGTGTCGACCATGCGGCCGGAATAGAGGCCGGAGACCGGGTTGTTCGCCGGGTCGGTCCACCAGAGATGCAGCGCCTCGAGATACCGGCGCTGGATCAGGTCGTCGCGCGCGCCGCTCGAGAAGTGCGGGAAGGCCGATTCCGAGGATTTCGGGTCGAAGAACAGGTTCGGCTGGTTGCTGCCCTTGTCGATGGCGGAGCAGCCGGCCTCGGTGAAGCGGATCGGCTTCGACTGCGGCAGCCAGGGCGTGGGGCTCGCGCTCTCGACACCGCCCGGGCGGTCGTGCGGGTTCGCCCACCACGCGCGCAGATCCTTGCAGCGGAAAACCCAAGGAGCTCCGTAGGCCCCATCAGTGATCGGTGTCCGGGTCTGCGCGGCGCGATCGGCGTCGCTGGCATAGAACCAGTCGAAGCCCTCGCCGCCGGCGATGTTCGATTGCAGGTAACCGAGGTCATGCACCGACGCCCAGCCCGCCAGCGCGTCGAGATGGGTGCCGCCGTCGCGCCAGTCGGAGAGCGGCATGTAAGTGTCGATGCCGATGAAGTCGATGTTCGGGTCCGACCAGAGCGGGTCGAGGTGGAAGAAGACGTCGCCCGAACTGTCCTGCGGGTGGTGCCCGAAATATTCCGACCAGTCGGCGGCATAGCTGATCTTCGTCCCTGCACCGAGGATCGCCCGGCAATCGGCGGCGAGCGCTTTCAGGGCCGCGACGGCGGGATAGGTGGCCGCAGCACTTCTGATTTGGGTGAGCCCGCGCAGCTCCGAGCCGATCAGGAAGGCATCCACTCCGCCGGCCGCGGCGCAGAGATGGGCATAATGCAGGATCATCCGCCGGAAGCCCCACTCGCTCTCGGGGCCGGTCCAGCTGACACTGGTGCCCGAGACCGCGAAGTCGGCCGCGGTGGCGCTGCCGAAGAAGGCCGCCACCTGCGCCGCCGCCGCTGCCGTCTTGTCGGGCGTTCCAGCAAATC
>JBGALW010000267.1:0-4013 GCA_044223585.1 Amaricoccus sp. | reverse complement strand
GCCGGTGCTGAAGGAAGTGCACTACTGGGACGTGGTGCGTCCACCGCACCTGACGTTCTTTGCGAGCCGGGCCGAGCCGGAGGCGGAGTGGTACCGCGAGGCCGGCTGGTTCGCGCGGGCGCACCGTTACCGGACGCTGACCGGCGCCGCGGCGGTGGGGCGGATGCTGGAAGGGCGGCTCGCGGCCTATGCCGACGGCGGGACGCACGGTGCCTATGCCGCGATGCTGGCCGACGGCAGCCGGCCGGGGCAGGTCATCATCGACAACACCCCGTCCTACGGGCTGCTGGGCAGCGACACGTATGCCGAGATGGCAGCCCTGGGCGACGCGCGGTTCATCTTCGTGATGCGCGATCCGGTGTCGCGGCTCTGGTCCGGCCTCCGGCACCGCTACGGCGCGCGGGTGGTTACCGGGCAGATGACGGCAGAGAACGCGGGCAGGCGGTTCACCGCGGCGCTTCAGGACCCGGCGGACAAGGATGTCGCCCGGTCGGACTATCGGCGGACGATCGAGGCGCTGGAGGCGGCGGTGGACCGCTCGCGGATCCTCTACCTGTTCCACGAGACGCTGTTCTCGCAGAACGCGTTCGACCGGATCACGGATTTCCTCGGGGTCGCGCGGCGCAAGGTGCGGCCCGAGCGGCGGGTGAATGGCGGCGCGGCGATGACCGGCCCCGATGACGCGGCAATGGCAACGGCGCGGGAGCGACTGGCGCCGGTCTATGACTTCGTGCGGGCGCGCTTCGGCGACGCCGTGCCGGCGGGGTGGCGGGAGTAGGGCGATGGATGGCGACGGCGATTTCCTGACCGGCGAACAGCGGATCCGCAACTTCAACATCAATTTCGGTCCGCAGCACCCTGCGGCGCATGGGGTTTTGCGTCTGGTTCTGGAGCTTGACGGCGAGATCGTCGAGCGCTGCGACCCGCATATCGGCCTCCTGCACCGCGGCACCGAGAAGCTGATGGAGAGCCGCACCTACCTGCAGAACCTGCCGTATTTCGACCGGCTGGACTATGTGGCGCCGATGAACCAGGAGCACGCCTGGTGCCTCGCCATCGAGCGGCTGACCGAGACCGGGATCACGCGCCGCGCCAGCCTGATCCGCGTGCTCTACTGCGAGATCGGCCGCATCCTGAACCACCTGCTCAACGTCACCACGCAGGCGATGGACGTCGGCGCGCTCACCCCGCCGCTCTGGGGGTTCGAGGAGCGCGAGAAGCTGATGATCTTCTACGAGCGGGCCTGCGGGGCGCGGCTTCACTCGGCGTACTTCCGGCCGGGCGGCGTGCATCAGGACCTGCCCGAGGATCTGATCGCCGACATCGCGACCTGGGCGCACGAGTTCCCGAAGGTACTGGACGACATCGAGGAACTGATCACCGAGAACCGGATCTTCAAGCAGCGCAACGTCGACATCGCGGTCGTGGGCCAGGAGGAGGCGCAGGCGCTCGGCTTCTCCGGCGTCATGGTGCGCGGCTCCGGCATCGCCTGGGACCTGCGGCGGTCGCAGCCCTACGAGTGCTACGACGAGTTCGACTTCAAGATCCCGCTCGGCCGCAACGGCGACTGCTATGACCGCTATCTGTGCCGGATGTGGGAGATGCGGGAATCGACCAGCATCATCCTGCAGGCGATCGAGAAGCTCGCCAGCTGCCGCGGCGAGGACGTGCTGGTCCGCGGCAAGCTGTCGCCGCCGAAGCGTGCGGAGATGAAGAGCTCGATGGAGGCGCTGATCCATCACTTCAAGCTCTACACCGAGGGCTTCCACGTCCCGGCCGGCGAGGTCTATGCCGCGGTCGAGGCGCCGAAGGGCGAGTTCGGGGTGTACCTGGTCGCCGACGGCACCAACAAGCCGTGGAAGGTCAAGCTGCGGGCGCCGGGTTTCTCGCACCTCGCGGCGATGGACCATATCTGCAAGGGGCACATGCTGGCGGACGTGTCCGCTGCCCTCGGAAGCCTCGATATCGTGTTTGGAGAGGTCGACCGCTGATGCTTCGCCGTCTGCACCACGAACAGCCTGACCATTTCGCCTTCACCTCGGGAAATCTCGAGTGGGCGAGGTCGATCATCGCCAAGTATCCCGAAGGGCGGCAGGCGTCCGCCGTGATCCCGCTGCTCTGGCGGGCGCAGGAGCAGGAGGGGTGGGTCACCAAGCCCGCGATCGAGGAGATCGCGCGGATGCTGGACATGGCCTATATCCGCGTGCTTGAGGTCGCGACCTTCTACTTCATGTTCCAGCTGCAACCGGTTGGAACCGTGGCGCATGTTCAGGTCTGCGGCACCACGACCTGCATGATATGCGGCGCCGAGGACCTGATGGCGGTCTGCCGGAAGAAGATCGCCCCCCACGCGCACGAGCTGTCCGCCGACGGCCGCTTCAGCTGGGAGGAGGTCGAGTGCCTCGGGGCCTGCGCCAACGCGCCGATGGCGCAGATCGGCAAGGATTTCTACGAGGATCTGACCGCCGAAAGCTTTGGCGACCTGCTCGACGCGCTGGCGCGGGGCGAGGTGCCGGCGCCCGGGTCGCGGGTCGGGCGCTTCTCGTCGGAGCCTCTGGGCGGGCCGACGGCGCTCACCGGGACTCCGCGAGGCATGGAGGCGAACGCCTCGGTGGCGCTGGCGGCGACGCTCGGCGACACGATCGCCCGGATCACCGGCGAACCGCCGGTTCCCGCGCCCGACACCGGGCGCCGGCGGCCGGTGATCGACACGACCGAGGAGAGCGAACCGGGACCGGTGGTGGTGCCGCAGCAGCCGCTGGGGCTGTCGGGACCGATCGGCGACCGGGCGGACGACCTCAAGCTTATCAAGGGTGTGGGGCCGGTTCTGGAGATGCTGCTGCACCGGCTCGGCTATTACCACTTTCACCAGATCGCGGCCTGGACGCCGGAGGAAGTCGCCTGGGTCGACGAGAACCTCGAGGACTTCAAGGGCCGGGTCAGCCGCGAAGGCTGGGTCGAGCAGGCGCGGGAGCTGGCCGAGCGCGACGGCACGGCGCACGCGCAGAAGAAGGTGGAACGCGATTGAGGCGCGCGGCCGGGGAGGCGGGCGATGACTGAGCAGTCGGCTGAGCGCAGCGAGATGATGGCGGCGCTGATCTGGTGGGGGGCGGCGCTGGCCGCGGCGCTGGTGGTGTTCTTCGGCTTCCAGCTGATGGATGGCACCGATCCGGCGGCGGGCCTGGTGTTCGGCGGCGTGGCCTTCGTCGTCGTCGGGCTGGTGATGGTCTTCCGCGGGCCGGGCCCGAAGGCGGATGAAGGGATCGACGCGGGGCACCATGCGGTGTCGCACCACGACCACGATCACGCGCCGGCCGCCGTGCCAGAGCCGGTCGCCGTGGCCCCGGTGTCAGAGCCGGAGCCGGCGGCGCCGGTCGGCCTGATGGCCATGGAGCCGGTTGTCGAGGCGCCCGAGGCCCCGGCGGCGGGGCAGAGCGAGCGGGTGCGCGACGCGGCGCGGGCGGCGGGCGAGGCGGCCCGGATGGCGCTGGGCGATGGCGTGGCGGCGGTGCAGCCGGCCGCGGTTGCGGCGCCGGCGGATGGCGCCGGCGACGACCTCAAGCGGGTGAGCGGCATCGGCCCGAAGTTCGAGGAAGTGCTCCATGGCCTTGGAATCTGGAGCTTTTCCCAGATCGCGGAATGGGGTCCCGCTGAGGTGGCGTGGATCGAAGGCAACCTCGAGGGCTTCCGCGGCCGGGTGATGCGGGATGACTGGATCGGCCAGGCGAAGATCCTTGCGGCAGGCGGGGAGACGGAGTTCTCCGCAAGGGTCGACAAGGGCGACGTCTATTGACGCGGCGTAGCGGGCCGGCGGCGACGCGGGCGCAGAGGGATTAGGCGGATGCTTGCGGACAAGGACCGGATCTTCACCAACATCTACGGGATGCTGGACCGCAGTCTCGCCGGTGCGCGGGCGCGCGGGCATTGGGACAACACGGCCGAGATCATCGCACGGGGCCGTGAAAAGATCGTTGAGGAGATGAAGGCCTCCGGTCTGCGCGGCCGGGGCGGCG
>JBGALW010000266.1:0-4020 GCA_044223585.1 Amaricoccus sp. | reverse complement strand
CGGCGTTGAAGATTGACCCTGGATGGGCGTTCAAAGTTGTCCCCTGCTATGGGTTGTGCAGGTAGCGAACGGGAGGGACCCGCGCGCGGCGCGCAGTGCCCCCATGAGCGACGGAGCGGCGCGCGTGGGAGGGGCCTGTTTGCCCACCTGTGCAACCCGCGGGGGTGGGGTCCGGGGCGGGGGGATTTTCGGGGGTCAGGCGCGGTTTTTGAGCCGCCAGGACTCGTTGCCGGTCTCGACGATGTCGCAGTGATGGGTGAGCCGGTCGAGCAGGGCGGTGGTCATCTTGGCATCGCCGCCGAACACGGAAGGCCATTCGGCGAAGCTGAGATTGGTGGTGAGCATGATCGAAGTGCGCTCGTAGAGCCGGCTGATCAGGTGGAACAGGAGCTGGCCGCCGGACTGGGCGAAGGGCAGATAGCCCAGTTCGTCGAGGACGACGAGATCGAGCCGGGTGAGATGATCGGCGATGCGCCCCGGCTTGCCGGCGCGGGCCTCGGCCTCGAGTTTGTTGACGAGATCGACGGCGGTGTAGAACCGGGCACGGGTGCCGCCCCGGATGCAGGATCGGGCGATGGCCACGGCGAGATGGGTTTTTCCCGTGCCGGTGCCGCCGACCAGCACGACGTTGCGCTGATGGGCGAGGAAGCCGCCGCCGGCGAGGTCGCGGACCAGGGGCTCGTTGATCGGTGTTCCCGCGAACTCGAACCCTGTGAGTTCCTTGGCGAGCGGCAGCTTGGCGAGGGTGATCTGGTACTTGATCGAGCGCGCCTGCTTCTCGGCGATCTCGGCCTTCAGCAGGTCGCCGACGATGTCCTGGATGCTGTGTTGGCGCTTGATGCCGGCGGCCACGATCTCGTCGAAAGCCGCTCGCATGCCGGTCAGCTTGAGCGCCAGCATCAGCTCGAGCAGTTCATGCCGTTCCATGGGCCGGACCTCGCAGCAATCGGTCGTAGCGCGCGCAATCCGCCGCCGGCTGATGGCGGAGCCGAAGCGCTTCCGGGGTGAGGACGGTGACGGGAGAAACGACCTCGCGCTGCCGGGCCAGGATGTTCAGCACCACGTCGCGGCTGAACAGGCCTGCCGCGAGCGCCTCGGCGCAGGCGGCCTCGACCGACGCCAGCCCGTCGGTCAGGACGGCACCCAGGATGTCGACCATCTGCCGGTCGCCGTCGGGCACGGACTTGAGCTTGCGGCGCACCCGCTCCAGCGCTTCCGGCAGGAGCCAGGCCTGGAACGGTGCACCGTTCCGCAAGGCTCCCGGCTTCCTCGCCAGGACCGGGACGTAGTGCCACGGGTCGAGCACGGTATGATCGCGGCCGAACCGGCGTTCGTGCTCGCCGACGATCTCGCCGTTCTGGCGGATGACGATCCGTTCAGCGTAGGCGTGCAGCGTCACCGGCCGGCCGACGGCCTTGGCCATCACCGAATAGCGGTTGTTGTCGAAGCGGACGAGACAAGTCTTGGAGACCGCCAGCACGGTCTCGTGGAACCCGTCGAACGACCCGGTATAGGGCACCAGGTGCGACCGTTCCGCCTCGAACATCTCCCAGACGGTGAGCGACTTCATCTCGGGATGCGGCTGCTTCTGAGCGTAGGCGACGCAGCGTTCGACGAGCCAGCGATTGAGTTCCTCGAAGCTCTTCACCTCGAGCCGGGGCGTGAAGAACCGCTCGCGCACGAGCCCGACCTGGTTCTCGACCTGCCCCTTCTCCCAGCCCGCCTGTGGCGTACAGGCGGTCGGATCCACCAGGTAATGGGCGCACATCTGCTGAAAACGGCGATTGAAGACCCGCTCCTTGCCGACGAACACCGTCTCGACCGCCGTCTTCATGTTGTCGTAGATGCCGCGCGTGCAGGTGCCCTTGAAGAACGCGAAGGCCCGGTCATGGGCGTCGAACACCATCTCCTGGGTCTCGCGCGGATAGGCCCGGACGTAGAGCATCCGGCTGTGGCAGAGCCGGACCTGGGCGACCTTCACCACCATCGTCACGCCGTCGAGCACGACGACCTCGTGACTCCAGTCGAACTGGTACGCCTCGCCCGGCGCAAAGCTCAGCGGCACATAGGCGTCGACCGGTCCCGCCGCCTCCCGGCGCTGCCACGCCCGCGCATAGCGCCGCACCGCGTCGTACCCGCCGGAATAGCCCCGCTCCTGCAGCGCTTCGAAAATCCGGATCAGCGTCAGCTGTTCGCGCCGCGGCTTGCCCCGGTTCGCCGACAGAAGCTCGTCCAACGCTTCCTGCCATGCGCCCAGCTTCCGCCGCGGCTGGACCTCCCGCTCGTAGCTGAACGACGTTTCCCCCGACCGAAGAACCTTCCGAACCGTGTTGCGCGATATCTTCAGAGTCCGCGCGATCTCCTTGATCGAGCGCCCCTCGACAAAATGCGCCCGACGAATCCGGCCGATCGTCTCCACAACCAACATCCCCCGTACCACCCTCCGGCGAAAAAGGCGGTCTGTCCCAGTCAACAAGGGGGGTCAATTTTCAACGCCGATAACCCCGCAGCTGGAGTGGGCCCCTCGGGCCGGACAGTCGTCAGGCGGCGGTTTTGACCGTTTTCCGGGCGTGCTGCTCCTCGAACGTGACGGGGCTCAAATAGCCGCTGAATGCAGACGGCGGCTGTTGTAGACATGCTCGATGAACCGCGGAAGATCGGAGGCCACTTCGTCGAAGGTCTCGTACGCCATCGGGTAGACCGCCTCGACCTTCAATGTTTTCATGAAGCTCTCCGCCTTGGCGTTGTCGTACGGGTTACCGCGCCGCCCCATCGAGCCGACCAGGCCGTGGGCGTCGAGCAGCTCGCGGTAGGCCTTCGCCGCGTACTGCGATCCGCGGTCGGAGTGGTGGATGCAGCCCAGGGGCGGTTGCCGCTGGGCAATAGCGGCACGCAACGCCGCCACTGTCAGCCGCACGTCGATCGAGCGGCCGAGAGCGTAGCCCACCACCCGGCGCGACCAGGCATCGAGGATGACCGCGAGGTAAACGAAGCCGACGGCGATGGCGACATAGGTCAGGTCCGCCACCCACAGCTGGTTGGGGCGATCGACGACCAGGTCCTTCGTACGGTTCGGGAAGATCGGCTCGTCATGATTGCTATCGGTGGTTGCGACGCGTCGCCGACGCGTCCTCGGCTGCAAGCCATGTTCGCACATCAGTCGCTTGATTTTCTTGTGATTGACGGTGATCCCCTGCTGGCGGAGCGCGGCTTGCACGCGGCGCCAGCCGTAGGCCTCGAACTCGTCGCAGATGACGGCAATCGCCGCGACCAGTGCCGTGTCGTCGCCGGCCGGACCTGCGGCGTAGGAGCTGGAGCGCGCGATGCCCATCAGCCGACATCCTTGCGCGACGGAGAGCCCGCGGGGCCGACAATCACGGATGTAGGCGCGCTTCTCGGCGACCGTCCGCTTCGCAGAGCCCCCTTTAGGAACTCCAACTCAAGAGCCTGCTTGCCGACCAGGCGCTCGAGCGCGGCGATCCGCGCCTCATACGCCTGGATCAGGTCGGCCGCCTTCGCGTCGTCGTCAAACGCGCCCGCCTCGTACTTGGTAACCCAGACGCGGATCAGATTGCGGCAGATGTCATGCCGCTTGGCCAAGCCGTGGAGCGTCTCGCCAGCGAGAAACTCCTGCGCGACCTGTCGCTTGAACTCGATGCTGTGGGTTCGGTATCTCGCCATGGGCTTTCATCCTCTGAAAGCCCGGACCCGGTCAATTCAGCCCATCCAACCCGTCCGGCCCGAGGGGCCCACTCCAAGCAGGGGTCAACTTTGCACGCCGAATAACAGCCAAGACCCAATCCAGGCCATCATGCCAGCGAAAACTTGGTGCTCCCGGAGCCCCGCGTACAATGCGTCTCGCCATCGATCTCGAAGGCGACTTGGCCGGAATCCTGACACTGGCGTCGAAGGGCAGGACGCCCTCCGGCCAGGGCGCCAAAAATCAATTGGTTGATTCTATTGAGGAAATAAAGCTGGTTGCGGGGGTAGGATTTGAACCTACGACCTTCAGGTTATGAG
>JBGALW010000265.1:0-4051 GCA_044223585.1 Amaricoccus sp. | reverse complement strand
TGTTCAGGCCTGGTCAGACGGCCGGCGGCGGCCCAAACCCCCGAGGACGGGCTTGGTCAGAGGCCCAGGGCAGGCAGCGGGCTCACCGCCGGTCCCCCACCATGACACGGATCAACAGACAGGGCAGGCAGGCGCTGCCGATGCTGCCGCATCGGCGGGGAAATCTTGGGCGAAGGCGCCCAGACGTAGGTCGGCGAACCCGGGCTGGCCCGACGAGACCCGGCCGGGGCCGCCCTCCCGGCTCAGCCGTAGCTTTTCACCGGCGCACCGGCGAGCGCGGAGACGTTCAGCAGCCCGCGGGCGGTGATCGACGGCGTCACGATGTAGGCTTTGTTGCCCATCCCCATCAGGATCGGCCCGACCTCCAGCCCGCCGGCGATCATCTTGATGATGTTGCGCACGCCGCTCGCCGCGTCGGTATTCGCGAAGATCAGCACGTTCGCCTGCCCCTCCAGCCGCGAATTCGGGAACAGGCGGCTGCGCACTTCGGGGTCGAGCGCGGCATCGGAATGCATCTCGCCCTCGTACTCGAAATCCCGTGGCTCGCTGTCGAGGATCTCCATCGCCCCCCGCATCCGCCGGCCGCTGGAGGTGTCGAGGTTGCCGAACTGCGAATGCGAGCAGAGCGCCAGCTTCGGCACCAGCCCGAAGCGCCGGACATGACGCGCCGCGGCGACGGCGACGTCGGCAATCTGCTCGGGCGTCGGCTCCGCATTGATCTGGGTGTCGGCGATGAAGATCAGGCCGCGCTCGTGGATCATCAGCGACAGCGCGCCGATCGGCCGCAGCTCCGGGCAGCCGATCACCTGCTTCACGTAGTTGAGGTGCCAGAGGTACTGGCCGAAGGTGCCACAGACGAGGCTGTCGGCGTCGCCCTGCTGCACCATCACCGCGGCAATAGCCGTGGTATTGGTGCGCAGGATCGCCCTTGCGAGGTCCGGCGTGACACCCCGCCGCTCCATGAGCTTGTGATAACTGCCCCAGTATTCGCGATACCGCGGATCGTTCTCCGGGTTGACGAGGTCATAGTGCTTGCCCGCCTGCAGCGGGATCGCGTTCCGCTCGCACCGCTGTTCCATGACTTCCGGCCGGCCGATCAGGATCGGTCGGCCGACGCCTTCCTCGTTCATGGCGAGCGCGGTGCGCAGCACCCGCTCGTCCTCGCCCTCGGCGAACACGATCCGGCGCCCGCCGGAATGCGCGACGTCGAACACCCGCCGCATGATGAAGGACGAGCGATAGACCGACTGGTTGAGGCTCGCCTTGTAGGCCTCGATGTCGGGCACCGGCCGGGTCGCGACGCCGGTCGCCATCGCCGCCTCGGCCACGGCGCCGGCGACGATCGCGAGGAGCCGCGGGTCGAAGGCCTTGGGAATCAGATAGTCGCGCCCGAAACTCAGCCGTTCGCCCTGATAGGCCGCTGCCGCCTCTGCCGACGAGGAGGCGCGGGCCAGCGCGGCGATCCCCTCGACACAGGCGACCTGCATCTCGTCATTGATCGTGGTGGCGCCGACATCGAGCGCCCCGCGGAAGATGAAGGGGAAACACAGCACGTTGTTGACCTGGTTCGGATAGTCCGAGCGCCCGGTCGCCATGATGACGTCGGGGTTCGCGGCGCGCGCCTCCGCCGGATCGACCTCCGGGTTGGGGTTGGCGAGCGCGAACACGATGGGGTTCGCAGCCATCCGCCGCACCCTCTCGCCGGACATCACCCCGGGCCCGGAGAGACCGAGGAACAGGTCGGCGTCGCCGATCACGTCGTCGAGCGTGCGCAGCTCCGTCTCCTGCGCGTAGGCCGCCTTCTCCGGGTTCATGTCCTCCTTGCGGCCGGTGTAGACGAGGCCATGGATGTCGCAGAGCCAGATGTTCTCGCGCTTCGCGCCGAGCTTCATCAGCATGTTGAGGCAGGCGATCCCGGCCGCGCCGCCGCCGGTGGAAACGATCTTGATCTCCTCGATCGACTTCTTCGCCACCCGCAGCGCGTTGATCGCCGCCGCGCCGACGACGATCGCCGTGCCGTGCTGGTCGTCGTGGAACACCGGGATCTTCATCCGCTCGCGGCACAGCCGCTCGACGATGAAGCAGTCCGGCGCCTTGATGTCCTCGAGGTTGATGGCGCCAACCGTCGGCTCGAGGCTGGTCACGATCTCGGCCAGCTTGACCGGATCCTTCTCATTCACCTCGATG
The DNA here is from genome assembly GCA_044223585.1 of Amaricoccus sp. Lineage (GTDB taxonomy): Bacteria > Pseudomonadota > Alphaproteobacteria > Rhodobacterales > Rhodobacteraceae > Amaricoccus. The sequence goes on along the minus strand of JBGALW010000265.1, from coordinate 1,864 downwards.
TCGAAGCAGTCGATGTTGGCGAACTTCTTGAAGAGGACCGCCTTGCCCTCCATCACCGGCTTGGAGGCCAGCGCGCCGATGTTGCCGAGGCCCAGCACCGCCGTGCCGTTCGACACAACGGCGACGAGGTTGCCCCGCGCCGTGTAGCGCGCCGCGGTCGCTGGATCGGCCTTGATCTCCAGGCAGGCCTCTGCGACGCCGGGACTGTAGGCGCGGGAGAGATCGCGCTGGTTGGCCATCGGCTTCGTCGCCCGGATCTCGAGCTTCCCCGGCTTGGGGAACTCGTGATAGTCGAGCGCGGCCTGGCGCGCGTTCTCGCTGCTGCTGTCGGTCATTCTGACGCTTCCCCCTCGCGGCACTCTTTGATCGTCCCTTCCCACCAAGGGGCGGGGCGGTCAAGCGGGACGCCATTGCCGCCCTGACCGGGGATGCCGGCCGGGCGTCAGGCGCCTGCCTCGAACGCGAAGATCTCCTCGCTCCCGGTCTTGACGAAGCGCGGGTCGAGCCCGAAGGGGGCGTGCCGGTCCGCCGGCAGGGGCGAGACGAACGGCCTGTCGCCGACCCGCCGCTCGAAGTCTGCCCGTGCCGCCGCCCGCAGATCCGCGTCGGTCATCAGGTCATAGCCGCAGCCGGCGAGAATCTGCGCCGTCCTGAGCGACCCCTTGTCGCCGATCGACATGCCGCCGCACGCGGTCACCGGCCAGGTGTGGAGCCCGATGTTGAGCGGCAGCGTCGGCCAACCGAAGACGCCCGTCGGCACGCAATGGCTCACGTCCCCGAGGTCCGACGACGCGCCGGCCGACACCTCCTCAAGAAACGGCAGCGGGTCAACCGCGAGCCCGGCCTCCGCCACGCCCATTTCCCGCTGGCACGCCCTGGCAAAGGCCTGCTCCTCGGCGGAGAAGTCCGTCGGGGTCGCAAGGATGTGGCGGTAGAGCTGCCGCGCCAGCGGCTCGTTCGGCATCAGGTCGTGAACGCCGAAGAAGTGGACGAACTCGGCCTCGGTCTGCGTCGCCGTCGCGGCCCCCGTTGCCACATCGGCAAGCCAGGCGGTGATCGCCCCCACCTTCTCGCGGTCGGCATCGCGGACCACCAGCCAGACCTGCGCGAAGTCGGGGATGACGTTGGGCGCGACGCCGGCAGCCTCGTAGATGTAGTGGAGCCGCGCCGAGGGCAGCATGTGCTCCCGCATCATCTGCACGCCGATCCCGAACATCTCCGCGCCCTTGAGCGCGCTGCGTCCCTCCCACGGCGCGTTGCCCGCGTGGGCACTCCGCCCGCGAAACACCACCCTCACCTTGTCGAGCGCATTCAGCCGGACATTGCCGGCCCCGGCGTAGGCCGCCGGATGCCAGGCGAGGGCGGCGTCGAGATCGGCGAAGAGCCCGTCCCGTGCCATGTAGACCTTGACGCCCTCGACCTCCTCGGCCGCGCAGCCGTAGACCCGGACGGTGCCGGGCGTGCCGTCGGCCTGCATCATCCGCTTCAGCGCCATCGCGCCGCCCGTGCAGCCCGCGCCGAGACAGTTGTGCCCGCAGCCGTGCCCGACCTCGGTTCCGGTCGGCCCCGGTGCCTGCCGCGGCTCGGCCGCGTTGCCGAGGCCGGGAAGCGCGTCGTACTCCGGCAGGTAGCCGACGACGGGTCCGCCCTTTCCCTGGCTCCACTCGGCGACGAACGCCGTCGGAAAGCCCGAGGTGCCGCGGCTCGTGATGCGAAATCCCTCGGCCTCAAGCGCGCGGACATGGATCCCGCTCGACTTCGCCTCGGCCAGCGACAGCTCCGCCGTCGCCCAGACCTCGCGCGAGATCCTGACGATCACCTCTTCCAGCGCCGCCACGGCAGCCACTGCCGCCGCGACCGAGGC